>NZ_JAUSYK010000001.1:0-300813 GCF_030816855.1 Arthrobacter sp. B3I4
TCACCAGAAATCCCTTTGCTGTGACCACAGAGGACGGACGGTTTTATTTCCATCTCGCACCCGATGACGGAGCAGACGTCAACGGCACCGAGTTGTTGACGTACCAAGCCGGCCCTAAGGTGGCGCACGCACTGCGGCTGGATTCCGTCCGTGGCGCCGGTGGCGCGCCCGCCTAGGCGTAGAGGGCGGGCCGGGCGTGCAGCCTGACGGGTACCTTTTCGCCGTTCTTCTGCGCTTCGACGCCCGCCGCGCAGCACGCGGCGGTGGCATAGCCGTCCCACGCGGAGGGGCCGCCGATCTCACCGCGGAGCGCAGCGTCGACCCAGGACTGGATCTCGGCGTCGTAAGCCTTGGCGAAACGTTCTTCGAAACCGGGGGTGACGTTGCCGCCCCAGCGCCCGCCGGCGCGGACATAAGGGCCGTGATCACCGCCGATGCTGACGGTGCCTTCCTCGAAGGCCGCCTGCGTCGCCACTTCGTACCCGAACCGAGCGTTGACGTAGATCTCCACGTCGGCGAGGACCCCGGATTCAGTCTCAATCAGAACGTGTTGCGGGTCGTGCTGCCCGGCGGGCGCGTTCTTGGTGGGCTTGCCCAAACGGACCTGGACGCTGGTGATTTCCTCACCGGTGAAGAACCGGACGGCGTCGAACTCGTGCACCACCGAATCGTTGATCAGCATCTCGTTCGTAAACCCGGGAGGCGTGGTCGGGTTGCGGTGCTGGTGGTGCAGCATCAGCAGGTCACCGAGCTCACCGTTCCGGATCATGGCAGCCAGGGCCAGGTACTCGGCGTCGAACCGGCGCATGAAACCGACCTGGATGCGTTTACGGCCCAGCTTCTCCTCGGCCTGCACCACCTGCCAGGAGGATTCGACGTCCGGGGTGAGCGGCTTTTCGCAGAGGATCGGGATGTCCCGGGCGATCGCCGCCAGCAGGAGCTCCTTATGCAGGAAACCGGGGGTGGCAATGAGGACGGCGTCGACGTCCCCGTTGTTGAGCGCTTCTTCCGCGTCGGCCAGAGCGACGGCGTCCGGGATGCCGTCGACGGCAGCGCGGGCGCGCGCGAGGTCGACGTCGACGACGGCTGCCACGTCGGCCCCGGAGATCCGGGTGTTCAGCCGCTGGATGTGGTCAGCGCCCATACGGCCGGCGCCGATGACAGCGACGCGAAGGGTTTTCGTCATGGAGTCGTCCTTAGGAGTGAGGTGGCCGGCATGGGTGGGCATCAGCTGACCGTGGTGCGTGAGCCGCAGGAGAGCAGGTATTGCCGCGTGCGTTTGGCGATCGGCAGGGGAACGTCGAAGGCGACCGGATACATGTCCTGTTCGACGATGCCGAAGATCGGCCGGTCCAGCCCCTCGACGGCTTCGATGACGGCACGCAGGTCCGGCAGGCCGCCCGGCGGCTCGGTCATGACGCCCTCAAGGTTCGCGGCTGCCCAGGTCATGTTTTCCGCTTTGACCTTCGTCAGGATGTCAGGGTTGATCTGCTTCAAGTGGAGGTAGCCGATCCGGTCCGGGTAGTTCTTGATCAGTTCCAGGCTGGAGGCACCGCAGTACTCAGCGTGGCCGGTGTCCAGGCACAGGTTCAGGTACTGCGGGTCGGTCGCATCGAGCAGGGTTTCGATGTCCTGCTGGGCGCCGACGTGGGAGTCCGCGTGGGGGTGAAACTGTTGCTTCAGGCCGAAGTCCCGCAGCAGCGTCTCGCCCAGACGGTTGTGGCCGGCGAACAGGTCGTTCCAGGCCTCCCCGGTCAGCTGGCTGCTCTCCAGGGCTTCGCCGGTGACATCATCCCGCCACATTCCGGGGATAACCACCATGTGTTCGCCGCCCATGGCCGCGGTAAGCTCAGCGACTCTGCGGGCCGGCTCCCACGCGGTCTCCCATTGGTCCAGGCCGCGGTGGAACGCGGTGAATACCGTCCCGCCGGTGACCTTGAGGTCGCGTTGCTGGAGCTCCTCGGCCAGGCGGGCCGGGTCTGGAGGCAGATAGCCGTACGGGCCCAGTTCGATCCACTTGTAACCGGCTGCGGCGACTTCATCGAGGAACCGTTCCCAGGGGGTCTGCTTGGGGTCGTCGGCAAACCACACTCCCCAGGAGTCCGGTGCGGTGCCGATGATGAGCTTGTTCTCGTGGTCCGTCATGACAGCGTTCTCTTTCTCTTCCGGGAGTCTCTTCCGGGAGCTGGTTCAGCCCGATGTCACCCGAGCAATTTGCGCTGGCGTTTTTTGTGGCCTGCGTACGTCTCGTACGCCTGCCGGGTCGACTCGAGTTCCGATACTTGGGAAACGGGAACGTCCCACCAGGATTCTGAACTCGGGGCGTCCAGCAGGGGGTCGGATTCGACGTGGATCAGGATGGGGCCGCCACGTTCGGGGGCGGCTTTGGCGTCCCGGACGGCCTGTTCGAGTTCGTCGATGGCCTTCTCGCCCGGATCGATCCGGAACACCTTCACACCCAGGCTCTCGGCGTTCAGGGCGAGGTCCACGGGCAGGATGTCGCCCTCATCGAAGCTGTGCTGGTCGTCGTCGAGGCTGCGGTACCGGGTCCCGAACCGTTGGGAGCCAAGTGATTCGGAGAGCGAACCGATGGAGGCGTAGCCATGGTTTTGAATGAGGACCACAATCAGCTTGATCCGCTCCGCGACCGCGGTGACCAGTTCGGTGTGCATCATGAGGTAGGAGCCGTCCCCCACCATTACGACGACGTCGCGGTCCACCCCGCCCCTCGCAGCTTCCGCCAGCACTGCACGTTTGACGCCTAGACCGCCGGGGATTTCGTAGCCCATGCACGAGTAGGCGTACTCCACGTGGTAGCCGAACGGGTCCCGTACCCGCCACATCTTGTGCAGGTCACCGGGCAGGGATCCGGCCGCGCAGACAACAACGTCACGGGCGGCCATGGCCCGGTAAGTGGCACCAATTATTTCGTTCTGGGAGGACAGCGGGCTTGCGCGGGTCTCGAACGCTGCATCCACGGTGGCGTCCCAGCGCTGCTTCTCTGCCGCCACCTGTTCTTCGAGGTCCGCACCAACGCGGTAGCCGCCGAGGGCCCGGTTCAGCTTGACCAGTGCCTTGCGGGCGTCAGCCACGATCGGCAGGGAGCTGCCGTGTTTGTAGGCATCGAGCGGGGCGACGTTGATGTTGATGAACTTGACGTCCGGGTTCTTGAAGGCCGTCCGGGACGCCGTCGTGAAGTCCTGGTAACGGGTGCCGATTCCGATGATGAGATCGGCGTCGGCCGCGAGGGCGTTGGCCGCCGTCGTCCCGGTGGAGCCGACCGCGCCGAGGGAGGACTGGTGGTCCCAGGGCAGAACGCCGACGCCGGCCTGGGTGTTGCCCACCGGGATGCCGGTCAACCGGACGAACTCCGCGAGTTCCTCGTGGGCGTAGGCGTAGAGAACACCGCCGCCGGCGATGATGAACGGGCGTTTGGCGGCGCGGATCAAGTCGGCGGCCCGGCGGATGTCCTCGTCGTCGGCGTCCGGGCGGCGGATCCGCCATTCGCGGTCGGCGAGGAATTCCTCCGGCACTTCGAGCGCCTCCGCCTGGACGTCCTGGGGCAGTGAGATGACCACGGCGCCGGTCTCAGCCGGGTCGGTCAGGACGCGGAGGCCGTTATGGAGGGCGGAAAACAGCTGCTCGGGCCGGGAAACGCGATCGAAGAATTTCGAGAGCGGACGGAAGGCGTCATTGACGGTGATGTCGTAGGCGTAGGGCTGCTCGAGCTGCTGCAGCACCGGGTCGGCGGCGCGCGTGGCGAAGCTGTCGCTCGGGAGCAGCAGCACCGGCAACCGATTCGCTGTGGCCAGGGCGGCGCCGGTCAGCAGGTTCGAGGACCCCGGGCCGATCGAGGTGCTGACTGCGAACGTCGCACGCCGGCGCGTGTGCCGGGCGTAGCCGACAGCCTGGTGGGCCAGGGCCTGTTCGTTGCGGCCCTGGTAGTACGGCATGATCGACGGGTCGAGTTGCTGGTACTGCTTGAGCGCCTGGCCCACTCCGGCGACGTTGCCGTGGCCGAAGATCCCGAAGATGCCCGGGATCAGCCGCTCCCGGTAGTCCTGGCCGGCGATCGAGTCGACGGTGTACTGCCGGGACAGGTACGCGACAACCGCCTGTGCGACGGTCATGCTGCGGGCTCCCGTGGGTGTTGCTGTTCGCATGGTGATCTACTCCGGTCCTTCCGCGGCGTGGTTGAAGAGGGACGCTGCACTGGCGACGGCGCCTGCAACGTCCCCGTCGGCGGGGTACAAGACCGTCCGTCCGACGGTGAGTCCCTGCACCCCTGGCAGCGCCAAGGCTGCCTGCCAGGTAGCGAACACCTCATCCTGGGGGCCGTCCGGGTCACCGCCCAGGAGGACCGTGGGCATGGTGGTGGCGGCCATGACCCGCTCCATCTCGGCCACGACCGGAAGCTTCATCCAGGTGTAGGCGCTGGTGGAACCAAGACCCCCGGCGATGGCAATGGACCTGATCACGGCGTCGGTGGACAAGTCGTTGCGGAGCCTGCCCTTCTCGCGGACCGACAGGAAAGGCTCCACCATGGCGATCAGCTTGCGCTCGGCAAGGGAGTCGATGGCCTTGGCGGTCGCTTCGAGCAGGGACACCGTGTCCGGGTCCCCGAGGCAGATCCGGGTGAGCATCTTCCCGCCGTCAGCACCCAGAGCCTGCAGCGCCGCGGCGGTGTGGCCGGTGAAGCGGTCATCAACTTCGTTGACCAGATCCGCCAGCCCGCCGCGGTTCATCGACCCGAAGACCAGTTTGCCGTCGAGGGCGCCCAGCAGGAGCAGGTCATCCATGACATCAGGGGACGCCAGGACGCCGTCCACGGCCGGATGGGCCAAAGCGATCTGCAAGCGGTCCAGGAGCTGGCGGCGATCCGCCATGGCTGTTGGGTCGGCGCCCACGGCCAGGGCCCCGCGGGCCGGGTGGTCGGCAGCGACAATGAAGTTCTGCCGCCCCGCTCTGGGTCCGGGGTGGCGGCGGCGGGCCGCAGCTGCCCGGGAAACAGCGTCCGGGTCTTCCAGCCGGGTGGTGCTCAGGTGTGCGTACCGGCGGGGATCGTCATTGA
This sequence comes from Arthrobacter sp. B3I4, assembly GCF_030816855.1. Lineage (NCBI taxonomy): Bacteria > Bacillati > Actinomycetota > Actinomycetes > Micrococcales > Micrococcaceae > Arthrobacter > Arthrobacter sp. B3I4. The sequence goes on from NZ_JAUSYK010000001.1 coordinate 5,072, forward strand.
GGGCGTTGTTCGAGGCCAGTGGCGTGAGGGTCACAGGGTTGTTCCTTCGAAGCTGAAGGTGGACGGAACCGGCCGGCCGCGTTCCGCGAGCAGCGCAACAACCTCGTCCGGCGTCGGCATCGCATCGGCGCAGGACAGGCGGGATGCCACGATGGCACCTGCCGCGTTGGCGTAGTCGAGAATTCCGGCCAGGGGCCAGCCGGACAGCAAGCCGTGGCAGAAGGCGCCGCCGAAGGCGTCTCCGGCACCCAGCCCGTTGACGGTCTCCACCGGCACCGGCGCGGAGACCACCCGCTCGGTGCGGGTCTTGGCCATGACCCCCGCGGAACCGAGCTTGACGACGGCGATTTCGACGCCCGCGGCCAGCAACCGGTCAGCCTGCTCGTCGGGGGTCCCTTCCCCCACAGCGACCGCGCACTCGGTGTCATTGCCGATCGCCACCGTCACCTGGGGCAGGATCTGGGCGATCTGGGTCCGGGCTTCCTCCCTGGAAGGCCAGAACATGGGGCGGTAGTCGAGGTCCAGAACGGTGAACTGTCCCTCCGCCAGGTCCGACCGGGAGCGGGCTTCATGGGCCTTGCGGTGGGCCGCACGGCTCGGCTCGGCGCACAGGCCGGTGACCGTGGACCAGAAGATCCGGGCTTCCCGGATGGCGTCCAGATCCAGCTCCTCGGGCGTGATCTGCAGGTCCGGAGCCGTCGGCAGCCGGCCGTAGAAGTAGAGCGGGAACTGATCAGGGGGCATGATGGCGCAGAACGTCACCGCCGTCGGCCACTGTCTTACCGGGGAAACAAAGCAATCGTCCACGCCGAACTTCCGCAGCTCCCGGTGCAGGTAGGCGCCGAAGGGGTCGTCGCCGGTGCGGGTAATGACCGCCGCGCGGCGCCCGTGCCGGGCAGCGGCCACTGCCACGTTCGCGGGAGAACCGCCGAGGTACTTGCTGAAGGAGGTGACGTCCTCAAGGCCCACGCCAACATCATTGGGGTAGATGTCGACGCTGATTCGCCCGATCGTGAGTAGTTCGTGGGTCACGGCAGCGGGCCCTTTCTTCTCAGATTCGGTACCTCTTCGACAGCCGGAAACCGTCAGGCAAGCAGTGCGGAACAGCGGAATCCACAGGATGGAACGTGTTCAGGACCACAATATGGATTACTTTGCACTACTGCTCATGTCCAGTCAAATGTATGTTCGGACAAACTTTCCGCGGCGCTCCTTAGCGGCCTGAGGCGGCCAGCTCTGCAAGCAGCTCGGTTTTGCGTTCTTCGCTGGCGAACGAGGACCGGATGGAGTTGGCGGCGAGGCGCACGCAGTCGAACTCGGACAGCCCGATCACGGACCTGAGCTGGGCAAAGTTGTCATCGACATAGCCTCCGAAGTAGGCAGGGTCGTCCGAGTGCACGCTGACGTTCAGCCCGGCGGCGAGCATGCCCGGCACCGGGTGCTCGGCCAGCGTGTCGACAGCGCGAAGGCGCACGTTGGAGAGCGGGCAGACGGTCAGCGGCATGAGTTCGTTGAACAGTCGCTCCACCAGCTCCGGGTCTTCCATGCAGCGGATGCCGTGGTCGATGCGTTCGACGTCCAGCAGGTCCAGCGCCTCGATGATGTACGACGTCGGGCCTTCCTCGCCGGCGTGCGCGGTCCGGTGCAGCCCGGCCTCCTTGGCCCGGGCGAAGAGCCGTTCAAACTTCGACGGCGGATTGCCCACCTCGGCTGAGTCGAGTCCGATCCCCGCGATCGGAGCTTCCATCGCGAGCAGCTGCTCCAGCACCTGCAGCGCCGACTCCTCGGAGAGGTGGCGCAGGAACGCGGCGATCAGCAGGGTCGAGATGCCGAACTCGTGCAGCGAGGTGGCCAGCACGGAAGCGACACCGTTGACGCAGGTCTCCAGGGACACCCCACGGCTCAGATGCGCCTGCGGGTCGATCATGATCTCGGCGTGCCGCACCCCAGCGGCGGCGGCCCGTGTCAGGTACGCCCGGGTCATGTCCGCGAAGTCCTGCTCGGTCTGCAGCACCGCCATGTTCGCATAGTAGAGGTCCAGGAACGAGCTCAGGTCCGAGAATTCGTATTTGGCCCGGAGTTCGTCCACGTCCGCGTAGGGCAGCGCGATCCCGTTGCGTTCCGCGAGCGCGAAGATCAGTTCCGGCTCCAGCGTGCCCTCGATGTGCAGGTGCAGCTCGGCAACCGGCAGCACGTGGACTTCTTCGGGAACCTCGGCGAACTCGGGGCCCCCCTCAGTCTGCGGCTCATCCTGCGGCATGTTCTGCGGCACTTCGGCGCCGACGGCGGTAGTTTCCATTCGGTAAGGATATGCCTGCCGGGGTCAAGGCCGGATACAGTCAACTAGATGCAGAATACCCAGCAGGCTTCCGATCTTCCCGGTCTTATGCCGGACCTCCCCGTGGACGGCTTTGTCCGGGTCCGCGGTGCCCGGGAAAACAACCTGCGCAACGTGGATGTGGACGTGCCGCGCGACGCCATCGTCGCCTTCACCGGCGTCTCCGGCTCCGGCAAGTCCTCGCTGGCCTTCGGCACCATCTACGCCGAGGCACAGCGGCGCTACTTTGAATCCGTCGCCCCCTACGCGCGCCGGCTGATCCAGCAGGGCCACAACCCAAAGGTGGAGCTGATCACCGGCCTGCCGCCCGCCGTCGCGCTCCAACAGCGCCGCGGCACACCCAGCTCCCGCTCCACCGTCGGCACGGTCACCACCCTGTCCAACTCGTTGCGAATGCTGTTCTCCCGTGCCGGCAGCTATCCCGACGGCGCGGCGTCGCTGGACTCGGACGCATTCTCCCCCAACACCGCTGCGGGCGCCTGCCCGGAATGCCACGGCCTGGGCATTGCCCACACTGTCAGCGAGGCCTCCCTGGTCCCGGACCCCTCGCTGAGTGTCCGTGACGGTGCGATCGCCGCCTGGCCCGGCGCGTGGCAGGGCAAGAACCTGCGGGACATCCTCACCCACCTCGGCTACGACGTCGACACTCCCTGGCGGAAGCTGCCCAAAAAGGACCGCGACTGGATCCTCTTCACCGACGAACAACCCGTCGTGGAGGTGACCCCGCAGCGCGACCGCGTCGCCAAACCGTACAAGGGCCGGTTCTGGAGCGCGAAAAGCTACGTGCTGCACACCCTCGCGGACTCCAAGAGCACCACCATGCGCGACCGCGTCCTGCGCTTCATGGAAACCGGCCCCTGCCCGCGCTGCGGCGGCAGCGGCTTGCGGCCCGAAGCCCTCGCCGTGACTTTCGCCGGACGGACCATCGCCGAGCTCAACGCCGTCCCGATGACCGAACTGGCGCAGATTATCCGCCCCACTACCGAGCTCACGTCCGCCGGCACGGCGTCGCGCAAGCTGTCCTCCGGCGAATCCAACGAGGTGGCCGTCGCGATCACCCGCGACTTGCTGCAGCGCGTCACCGTTCTGCTGGACCTCGGCCTGGGCTACCTCGCACTGGGCCGCTCCACCCCAACCCTCTCCCCCGGCGAGATGCAGCGGCTGCGCATTGCCACTCAGCTGCGCTCCGGGCTGTTTGGCGTCATCTACGTCCTGGACGAGCCGTCCGCCGGACTGCACCCTGCAGACGCCGAACCCCTCCTCGCGGTCCTGGACCAGCTCAAGTCATCCGGCAACTCGGTGTTCGTAGTGGAGCACAACATGGACGTGGTGCGGCGCGCCGACTGGCTGGTCGACGTCGGCCCGCGCGCCGGCGAGGGCGGCGGCGAGGTGCTCTACAGCGGTCCGGTCGCAGGACTCGCAGAGGTGGAAGCCTCCGTTACGCGGCCTTATTTGTTCCCGGAGGGCGGGGGCCGCGACCGCGGGCTGCGGGACTCCGACGCCGGTGCTGGCCACCCTGCCGCGTCGGCCGGCTCCCGTTCGGCGTCGGCCGGTTCCCGCCGCGAACCGGCCGACTGGCTCGAACTGCGCGACATCAGCCGCCACAACCTGCAAGACCTCGACGCTACCTTCCCGCTCGGCGTCCTGACCGCCGTCACCGGCGTCTCCGGGTCCGGGAAGTCAACGCTGGTCAGCCACGTCCTCGCCGAGGTGGCGGGCAACTGGCTGCACCCGGGCGCGGATAGGGCGGACCCGGCGGCCTCGCCGGAGGAACTGGCCGAGGACGGCGAGCAGCTGGGCGTGCCGCTGAGCGTCGGTCCGGTGTCGGGGCTGGAACGGATCGACCGCCTGGTAAAGGTGGATCAGAAGCCGATCGGCCGCACCCCGCGTTCCAATCTCGCAACCTACACCGGGCTGTTCGACGCCGTCCGCAAGGAGTTCGCCGCCACGGACGAGGCCAAGGCACGCGGCTTCGGCGCCGGACGATTCTCCTTCAACGTCGCCGGCGGCCGCTGCGCAACCTGCCAGGGCGAAGGCTTCGTCGCCGTCGAGCTCCTCTTCCTGCCCGGCAGCTACGGCCCGTGCCCGGAGTGCAACGGCTCGCGCTACAACCCGGAAACCCTGGAGGTCACCTACCGCGGCAAGAACGTCGCTGAGGTGCTCGGCATGACGGTCGACGCGGCCGCCGACTTCCTGGCCGGTGTCCCGGCCGCGGCCCGCGCCCTGCAAACCCTGCGCGAGGTGGGCCTGGGCTACCTTCGGCTCGGCCAGCCTGCCACGGAGCTGTCCGGCGGCGAGGCCCAGCGGATCAAGCTCGCCACCGAACTCCAGCGTGCCCAGCGCGGCCACTCGCTGTACCTGCTGGATGAGCCCACCACGGGACTGCACCCCGCCGACGTCGAACTGCTGATGGCCCAGCTGCACCGCCTGGTCGACGCGGGCAACACGGTGGTGGTTGTGGAGCACGAGATGGACGTGGTGGCCGCCGCGGACTGGGTGATCGACCTTGGACCGGCCGGTGGCGATGCCGGCGGCAAGATCGTCGCGGCCGGGGAACCCGCCGTCGTCGCGCGTTCCAAGACCAGCCGGACCGCGCCCTACTTGGCGGCGGTGCTCGGCGGCTGAGCAGCCGCCGGGAATCTGGAGGCCTCACGGGCCTTGCCCAGAATCAGCCTACTGATGATAACAGCTTGATAACGGAGGCGACCTCGGTTAGCGTGGAGACCGTGTCCGGACTCCGGGCATGTATGCCCGGTGCTACCACACCACCAGATACTGCCCGACCGGTAGACACCTCAATGACCTCTATTGTCAGGGGCGGGCAGTAGTGCGACAACGTCCGGGGACGGACCGAGCACCGGTGGCCCTCAGGAGCATCTATCCCATGAAGACCTCATCACTTGCTACTGCCGCGCGCCGTGGAGCCACTTTGGCCGCGATTTCCGCCGCCGGCGTCGCCCTTTCCGCGACGGCAGCAACCGCTGCAACCCCGACCGCGACGACCACTTCCACCTGGGATGCACTGGCGCAGTGTGAGAGCGGTGGCAACTGGAGCATCAACACCGGCAACGGTTTCTCCGGCGGCCTGCAGTTCACGCCGAGCACCTGGGCGGCCTTCGGCGGCACCGGCTCGCCGGCCAGCGCCACCCGTGAGCAGCAGATTGCCGTGGCCCAGAACGTCCAGGCCACCCAGGGCTGGGGAGCATGGCCTGCCTGCGCCGCGAAGCTTGGTTTGAGCGGTGGCGGCGGCGCAGCGGCTCCGGCACAGGTTCCGGTCCAGGCCGCACCCGTCCAGGCTCCGGTTGCGCAGGCTCCGGTCCAGGCCGCATCCGTCCAGGCCGCACCGGTCCAGGCCGCTCCGGTCCAGGCCGCTCCGGTCCAGGCCGCTCCGCGGCACGCTGCCCCGGTGGCCTTGAGCGGTGAAACCTACACTGTGCAGAGCGGTGACAGCCTGAGCAAGATTGCCCAGTCGCTGAACCTTCCCGGCGGCTGGCAGAGCCTGGCCGACGCCAACGCTGACACCATCAGCAACCCGAACCTGATTCTGGTCGGACAGGTCCTGCAGCTCCCCGCCTAAGGGACGCTGCGTAAGCTGCCTCGGCGTGACCCCACGCCGGGGCAGCTTGGCTCAACGTAATTAAACGACGACGTCGGGGCGCCCTTGGGGCAGCCCCGACGTCGTCGTTTAACCGTTCTCAGGCAGAACGCGGAAGTTCCCGGATGATGCGGACCTTCCAGACGGAGTCATCGCTGGTGTCCAGCAGGGCCACGGTGCCCTGGGCCAGATGCAGGGCGACCCGCTTGGCGGCGAGCAGTTCCAGGTAGAGCTGTTCGTTCATCCGGGCCGGGGTGTCGATGACATACTTCACGGCGTCGCGGACCTTGCGGTAGTTGTCGCTGCGCTCCCGGTGCAGGTGCAGCTCGAGCAACCGCCGCTGCCGCAGCCGGGGTTCATGCCGGTTCAACCAGGACACGGCCGCATGGACGGCCACGACGAGAGCCAGCGAAATGACGTAGATTTCCCAGCCGCTGGAAAGCAGGAAGAGCGGCAGGTTGGCGATCGCAACGAAGGCGATGAAGAGCCGGAAGGCCAGCAGGCGCCGCATCGTCAAGGCCACCGAGGCCAGTGCCGCGCGGAATCCATGTTGTTCCTTGCGGGCCGCCGCGGGATCCAGGGTGAATTCTTCGAGAACCAGGATGCCGTTGGCTTCCGGGCCGAGCATTTGTCCATATTTCGGCGCAAAGGGCGCCGTCGATTCAAGGGTCATGGCGGGTCTTCCGTGGAGCTTGGGTGGATGCGTCAAATGATAGATCCCTGTGCTGGGAGCTGTCTGTAGGCATCCGTAATGTGAACACGCTCACCAGCGGCACCCAGCAATTGGTGATGCGGCTCCGTGGCCCCAAACTGGAAAGATGCAAACATTCCTGCCCTTCCCCGATTTCCGGCAAAGCGCCGCGGCCCTGGACCGTGCGCGGCTCGGTAAGCAGCGCGTCGAAGCGCTGCAGGTGCTCCGCGCGCTGGTGATTCCCGAGTACGGCTGGCAGTCCCACCCGGCGGTCCGGATGTGGATGGGCCATGTTCCCGCCCTCACGATGTACGGCCTGGCCATGGTGGACGAGTGGACCGCACGCGGCGGTGAAGACACCACCCGGGACAGGATCCTGGAGTTCGCCCCACAGGCCGCGCACCCGGACTACGCCGCGAAGATCCAGATGCCGTACTGGCTGGGCGACCCCGGCTTCCACCTCAGCCACCGCTCCCGGCTGCTCGCTAAGGACCCCCGGTCTTACACCGAGGCGTTCGCCGGCACGGACCCGGACCTGGAATACGTCTGGCCCGAACCCAAGCACGAGCTGCTTCCGCTGGACCCCGCGGGCGACCGCATGTGGATCCTGCGCCTGCCCCTGGGTGACGCCGACCCGGAGTCGCTGGACACCGTGACCCTGCCGCCGGCACGCCGCGGTGCCGCTGCCGGTTCCGGTTCTGCCGGGGAGGATGACTACCAGTTCGTCTACGCTGACAACGGCTCCCGCCGGCCGGACAAGAACGCGCGCAAACGCCCGGCCAAGCCGTTGGTCAAGAAGCCCACCCGCAAGCGGCTGGCGCAGGAAGAGGCGTTCACCACGCTGCCCGGAAAGTCTGTCGTCGCTATCCCGTTCGACGGCGGCCAGTCCTTCGCCGTTGGCCAGGTCTTGGGCCGTCCCATCGAACTTGAGGGCCAGTTCGCCCGCAACTTCAAGGTAGACGAGATCATCTCCCGCCAGGACTTCGACTACCCGGCCCTGCTGCAGGACCCGCGGGTCTTCTTCCCGATCGCCGCGCGGTAGCTGGCCGGGCTTCTCGCCTCCCCCGGCGCCAGTCGCACGCCCACTCGCGGGTTCGGTCCGCCGTCGCACGCCCGCTCGCGGGTTCGCGTCGCAGTCGCCGTTTGCAAACGTCGAGCTGGACCGGAACCCGCGAGCCGGCCGCGGCGCCGGTTTCTTTACTGGGGAAATTTCCTTTAGTCGCATATGGTGTCAGCCACCGCGCCACCGCGCCGGGTGCGCGGGTGTTACGCCAGAGTTGCTTGGGGGAAGTCATGGCAGCAGGAGATGGAGCCGCCGAACAGTCACGCTTGGCCGCTGAACGTGTCACGCGCTTGCGCAGGGAGTTGGAACAGGCCGAACGAAACGCGCATGCCTGGTCGGTGGGCGCCGCCGGCGAGGCGATGGTCGCAGCGAAACTCAAAGAACTCGAGCCTTATGGCTGGCTCGTGCTCCACGACGTCCACTGGCCGGGTCGGCCTAAAGCGAACCTTGACCATGTGCTGGTCGGTCCCGGCGGCGTGCTGGTTGTTGACGCCAAGAACTGGAGCGGTGAAGTCCGTCTCTGGGAGGGCAACCTCCGGCAGAACGGCGCCTCCCGTGAAAGGGAAGTGTCCGGCGTCCTCCATCAGGCTGCCGCCCTCGCTGCCGTCCTCGAACCTGACCATCGCCGGCTGGTTCAAGGCTGGATCTGTTTGGTGGGCCAGCCGGAGCTTAACGGCACGACAAACAGCGGCATCAGAATCGAGGGCTTGAACACTATAGGACGAGCGGTGGCAGCGCTCCCGGCTGTGCTCGATCCGGCGCTGGTCCCCACCGTCCACGCCTATTTGCAGGAACTCCTGGGCGGCGCCACCAGCCCCCGGCTCCTCACCACGGCCCAATTCGCTGGTTTTGGATCTGCACAGTCGGGGCCGGCCGAGCTCAGGTTGGGGGACGCTCCCGCGGCGTCACTGCAGCAGTGGCGCGGGCGGCCGGCGCGGGCCGACCGGACGGCCAAAGCATCTGCCAGCCGCAAGCGGCGCGGGCGGTCCAAGCAGCCGAGTTGCCTCGGCGTGCTCCTGCAGTTCCTGCTCCTGATGGTGATAGCGCTCGTCTTGCTGAATGTCGCATCGGGTGTGCGGCCAGCGGCGCCGACGGTTCCGCATCCGGCTCCAACGGTCGTTCAGACGGTTCCGGCGCGTTAGCGCTGCCACTGCCCGCGGACGACGCTCACCCGCGATTACTGGCAGACTGGCCGGTATGACTGTACTGCTGGCCGGTTGCGGCGATTTGGGTACCGAGGCCGCGCTACGCTTTATCGCGGCAGGGCACCGCGTTGTGGGCTGGCGGCGGTCGCCCGGCAAGCTCCCGCCGTCCATTGAGGGCGTTGCGGCGGACCTGACGCGCGGGGAACTGCCGCTGGTCCCGGCGAACACCACCGCCGTCGTCGTTGCCATTGCCGCGGACTCCCCCTCGGAGGAGGCCTACCGGGCAGCCTATGTGGACGGCCTGTCGCACGTGCTCGACGCCGTGGCAGCCTCCGGCGCGCCGATCCGCCGCATCTTGTTCGTGTCCTCCACCGCGGTTTATGGCGACGCCGACGGCGGTTGGGTGGACGAAACGACGACGCCGAGCCCCGGCGGATTTTCCGGCCGCATCATCCGCGAAGCTGAAGAATTGCTCTACCGCCGCCTCAACGACACGGGTATTTCGCCGGTGGTGTTGCGGCTTGGCGGTATCTACGGACCGGGACGGACCCGGCTGATCGACCAGGTACGCGGCGGCAATGCGTCCCTCCCTGCGGGCTCGCGCCTCACCAATCGGATCCACCGCGACGACGCCGCCGCCGCAATTGTCCACCTGTGCACCATGGCCGCCGAGCCTGCGCCGCTGTACCTGGGCGTCGATACCGAGCCGGCCGAACTCGGCGAGGTACTGCGGTTCCTGGCCGGCGAACTGGGCCTGCCGGAGCCGGAGCCCGCTGCCGGGGTTAGAGCCGCTGGCGGCACTGGCGGCACCGGCGGCGGCGAGCCGTCACGCGGCGGAAACAAGCGCGTCAGCAGCGCGCTCCTGCGTGGAACCGGCTTCGATTTCCAGTACCCAAGCTTCCGCGAGGGTTACCGCTCAGTTCTGGCCGACGTCGGTCAACGGCATCCCTGACGCGACGTCTAACCCGAACTAGCTTCCGCACCTGACGCACCGAAGGGACACTATGGATTTCCAGCAAATCATTGAGACGGTCGGCCGGTTCATGGACTTCGCCGGGGTCGCGATCATGGTTGTCGGGGCCCTGGTGTCAGTCCCAATGGCACTGAAGGGATTCCAGCCAAGGAGTTTGCCCGCCGGCACTGAACCCCTGTCTGTTTATCGTTCCTACCGGCAATTGCTGGGCCGCTCCATCCTGTTGGGCCTCGAACTGCTGGTGGCGGCCGACATTATCCGAACGGTCGCGGTGACGCCGACCTTTGAGAGCGTCGGGGTGCTGGCCGTCATCGTGCTGATCCGGACCTTCCTGAGCTTCTCTCTGGAGTTGGAGATCACTGGGCGGTGGCCGTGGCAGAAAGAGGCGAGGACGGCGCAATCGGCCTCGAATCCGCAATGACTATGCTCACCGACCCCTGGCCAGCGCCGCCCGATTTGCCCCGTCCGATCGTCATGAACCAGTGGTGGAAGGATGCCGTCTTTCTGCACTGGCGCATTCCCCATGCGGTCGCGGCAACGTATATGCCTTCCGGCGTCGCCCCGGACGAGTTCGACGGATCGGCCTGGGTGGGTCTCATCGGCTTCCGCATGCAGGGCGCAGGCCTGGGCAACGGGCCGGGAGTCCCCTACTTTGGCAGCTTCAATGAGATCAATGTGCGGCTCTACTCCCGCGAGCCCGATGGGACCAGGGGCGTTGTGTTCCTCAGCCTTGATGCCTCCCGGCTGGCGGTAGTCGTGGCGGCCCGCGCGGCTGGCATCCCCTACGTCTGGTCCCGGAGCCGCTTCAGGCCTGCCGGTGCCGATGATCCCTCGACCGGGTATTCCGTGCGGCGCTTTCGCGGCGGCGCCCGGAGCGATTTTGCTGTGGTTCCCAAGGTCGACGTCGAAGCGACCGATCCGCTGTCTGTCCACCTGACGGCGCGGTTTGGTCTGCATTCCCGCTTTGCCGACAACTCCCTCTACATCCCCAATACCCACAGACCCTGGCCGCTTCTCACGGCCGAGCTCACCGAGGTGGACGACCAATTGGTTGCAGCGGTAGGCCTTTCAGTCTCCGGGCCGCCTGAGTCTGTCCTGTTCTCCCCCGGTGTCTGGACGCAGTTTGGCCGGCCCCGGGTGCTCGCCAGTACACGCTGAGGCGGAAGCCCGGCGCGCGCCCGGGCCGGGAGCGGGGACCCACCGCGGACCACGCACCGCCCTCCCCTGGTTCATCCCGCCGCCAGGCCTCGCTGGGCGCCAGGCCTCACCTCGCCCCGTGGAAGCTCGGCAAAACCCGGACGAGGGCCGGCGTCCGCTACCTCCCGGCGGCGTAGCCCTGGGCGCCGCGTGGGTTGGCTGCGGCCTGCAGTACCCCGGTCGCGGGGTCCCGGACGACGGCAGACAGGCGGCCCAACGTCCAACCGCCTGCTTTCGTGACGACGTGGCCGCGGCGTTCAAGGCCCTCGATGACCTCAGCGCCCAGTCGCTCCTCAACCACTGCTCCGCCAGGCTCCCAGGTGCGCGGCCAGAACGACCCGGGCATCGACGTCGTATGGAACGTCGGTGCATCGATCGCCTGCTGCGGCGAGTAGCCGCCGACTATCGTCCGCAACAGGTACGGCAGCTGCCACTGGTCCTGCTGGTCGCCGCCGGGTGAACCGAGCGCAGTCACTGCCCGCCCGTTCCGGAACACCAGCGTGGGCGTCAGGGTGGTGCGCGGCCGTTTGCCCGGAGTCAGGGTGGACGGTGTGCCCGGTTCCAGCCAGGTCATCTGCAGCCGGGTGCCAAGGCAGAAGCCCAACTCCGGAATCGCGGGCGAGGACTGCAGCCAGCCGCCGGACGGCGTGGCGGAGACCATGTTGCCCCAGCGGTCCACGACGTCGATGTGGCAGGTATCGCCTCGGGTTTCCCCGTTGGGGGCCACAGTAGGTTCTCCCACGCCCAGCCCGCCGGAGCCTGCCCCGGCCAGCGCCGGCGGCGTGTACTCCGTGCGCAGGGGCGGCAGGAAGGGCTCGCGACCCGGCACCACGCCGGGCCGGAATTCGTGCGATGCCTCGTCGGTAATCAGGGCCCGGCGGCTGGCGCAGTATTCCTCGGACAGCAAGTATTCCAGCGGCACGTCGGTGTCGCCGTAGTACGCCTCGCGGTCGGCCAGGGCCAGCTTCTGGGCTTCCAGGATGGTGTGGGCCCCGAGTTCCGTTGACGGATCCAGGAAGCGGTCCTCAAACCCGTCGAGGATCGCCAGGGTCTGCAACAGCGCAGGGCCCTGTCCCCACGGACCGGTCTTGGCGATGGTGTGGCCGCGGAACTCGACGGTGGCCGCAGCCTCGTAGCCGGCCTCGAAGCCCGCCATATCAGCCAGAGCCAGGACGCCGGCGTGGTCGGTGCCGGACGAATGCCGGTGCGGGGTCTGGACGGACCCGACCATTGCGTGCGCGACGAAACCCTCGCGCCACTCCCTGCGGGCGGCATCAATGCGCGCTTCACGGGACCCGCCGGCACCCTCCCCGGCTTCCACGAGCCTTTCCAGCGTCCGGGCGTAGGCGGGGTTCCGGACCAGCTCGCCTTCGGCCGGGATCCTGCCGCCCGGCATCCACAGCTCCGCGGAGGTGGGCCAGTGATCCCGGAACAACTCAGCCACCGTCGCGATCGTCGTGCCGACGCGGCCCAGCATGGGGTGCCCGTCCCGCGCGTAACCAATAGCAAACTCCAGCACCGCGTCCAGCTCCCAGGTGCCGTGGTCGCGCAGCAGCACCAGCCAGGCGTCGACGGTGGCGGGCACCGCGGCGGCCAGCGCACCGGAGCCCGGAACCAGGTCCAGGCCCTCGGCGAGGTAGTGCTCAACCGTGGCCGCAGCCGGCGCCGGGCCCTGGCCCATCAGCACCACCGGCGTGCCGGGGTCCGCGGCGGCCACGAAGACGCCGGTCATATCGCCGCCGGGACCGTTGAGGTGGGGTTCAACGACGTGCAGCACGAAGGCGCCGGCAGCGGCGGCGTCGAACGCGTTACCGCCGCGTTCGAGCACCGCCTGAGCGGCCGCCGTCGCGAGCCAGTGCGTGGAAGCACTCATCCCGAACGTGCCTTGCAGAGTGGGACGGGTAGTGAACTGGTCAGGCGCGGTGAACGTCACGGATCAGCCGAACAGCGCAGTCACGCGGGTCAGGGTCTCATAGACCCCGTAGGCCAGCGGTACCCCGACGAGGGCCCAGGCCACCGCCAGTCTGCCGGTGGACGCCTTGGCGGCGTCATGCGCGCCCCGGTTGTGTGCAGTACTCATCTTTAGGCCTCCATGGCGGGTTCGTTCGACCGGTCACGGTCCGGGCGTGGTTCGTGGAATCGCGTGTCAACCGGCTTCACCAGCAGGTTGGCCACGAAACCGATCACCAGCAGGGCCACCATGGTCAGCAGCGCCGGCTGGTAGGACGCGGCGGTCAACTGGCCGGGCTTGCCCTGGGCATCGAGGATCGCGTTGACAATCAGCGGTCCGGCGACGCCGGCCGCGGACCACGCGGTCAGCAGCCGGCCGTGGATCGCACCGACCTGGAAGGTGCCGAAGAGGTCACGCAGGTACGCCGGCGCTGTGGAGAAGCCGCCGCCGTAGAAGGAAATGATGAAGAACGCCAGCGCGACGTAGAGGATGGTGGTGGTCGACCCGGCCAGTGCCAGCAGGATGTAGAGCACCGCGCCGACGCCGAGGTAGACCATGTAGATGCGTTTGCGGCCGGTCACGTCGGAGGTGGCGGACCAGGCAAAGCGGCCGGCCATGTTGCCGATCGAGAGCAGCCCGACGAACCCGGCGGCGACGGCGGCACTCACGAGGGACGCGCCGTCGGACTGGCGGAAGAAGTCCTGGATCATCGGAGCGGCCTGCTCGAGGATGCCGATGCCGGCGGTGACGTTGCAGAACAGCGCAATCCAGACCAGCCAGAACTGCTTGGTCTTGACGGCATTCTTCGCGGAAACGTTTTCCGTGGTGACCAGCTTGGCCGCCTTGACCTTGGACGGGTCGAAGCCGGCGGGCTTCCAGCCTTCGGCGGGCACCCGGATGGTGAAGGCGCCGAACAGCATGTACGCGAGGTAGACGACGGCGAGGGTCAGGAAGAGCTTGCCGACGGAATCGCCGCTGGCCACCCAGCCCTTGGCTCCTGAGTTAGGGTCGTACATCTTCAGCAGTGCGGTGGAGACGGGGCTGGCGATCAGTGCGCCGCCGCCGAATCCCATGATGGCCATGCCGGTGGCGAGGCCCGGACGGTCCGGGAACCACTTGATCAGGGTGGACACCGGGGAGATGTAGCCAATGCCCAGGCCGATGCCGCCGACGACGCCGTAGCCGAGGTAGACGAGCCAGAGCTGGTGCGTGAAGATGCCGAGCGAGCCGATCAGGAAGCCGCTGGCCCAGAACACGGCCGAGGTGAACATGGCTTTGCGCGGGCCGTTCTTGTCCACCCAGGTGCCCATGATCGCTGCCGACAGGCCCAGCATCACGATGGCGATGGAGAAGATGACCCCGATTTCGGTCAGGCTGGCGCCGAAGTGCTTGACCAGGGCGGTCTTGTAGACGCTCGTGGCGTAAGCCTGGCCGATGCAGAGATGTACCGCGAGCGCCGCCGGCGGGACCAGCCAGCGGTTGAACCCCGGCGGGGCGATAGTTCGGTCACGATCCAGCCAGCCCATGTTTGTTCCCTTTGTTCGTCGACGACATCAGCGTCACGGCAGTTAATTGGCGCCTTCCCCAGAGGCAGAGGCCTTAGACCATGTTTACGTCCGTTGCCTCCGGCAATCATGGTGCAGATCACATCCGGACAGCGCAAGTTCCCCCGGAACGGCAGGGAGTTCACGGTGAGCGGTAGCTTTTACGCGATAAGCGGTCACGCGGCGGGCGCCCGGACCCCCACTCCAGCCCCACTCTCCCAGCCCTACTTTCCCAGGCCAGCCTGCCGGAGCGCCTCGGCCATGGCTGTGTTGGCGGGCGCCGGCCTGGGGGCTGCTTGCGCCGGGGACTTGGGGTTGGTTTTGGCGGAACCCTTTGCTGCGGTCTTTTGGCTCACCGGCGCAGAAGCTGAGGTCCCGGACTGGCCCTGCCGGTTCCGGCTGTCCCTGCGCTGGCCCTCCCGGCCCGGCGCTGCGCGTCCTCCCATGGCGGGCGGTTCGTCGTCGAGCCGCAGGGTCAGCGAAATGCGCTTCCGCTCCGGGTCCGCTTCAAGCACCTTGACGCGCACCACCTGACCGGACTTCACCACTTCGCGCGGGTCGGAGACGAACCGATTGGCCAGCGCGGAAACGTGCACCAACCCGTCCTGGTGCACGCCGACGTCCACAAAGGCGCCGAACGCCGCCACGTTGGTGACGGTGCCCTCCAGCACCATGCCCGGCTTGAGGTCGGAGATCTTCTCGATCCCCTCCAGGAACGTCGCCGCCGCAAACGCCGGCCGCGGGTCCCGGCCCGGTTTCTCCAGCTCGGTGATAATGTCCCGGACCGTTGGCAGCCCAAAGGTTCCGTCCACGAAGTCCTGCGGGTTGAGCGCGGACAAGCCTCCGGCGCCCTCGCCGCTGTCACCGCGGGTACCGCCGGCCGCCTTAATTTTCCGGGCCAGCGGGTAGGCCTCGGGGTGCACGCTGGAGGCGTCCAGTGGCTCCGCTCCCCCGCTGATCCGCAGGAAGCCGGCGCACTGCTCAAACGCCTTGGCACCGAGCCGCGGAACCTTCTTTAGTTCGCTGCGCTTGGCGAACGGGCCGTGCTCGTTCCGGTACGCCACGATGTTTTCACTGAGCAGCGGCCCGACGCCGGCCACTCGGCTCAGCAGCGCCGGCGAAGCGGTGTTGACGTCCACGCCCACGGCATTGACGCAGTCCTCGACGACGGCGTCCAGGCTGCGGTCCAGCTTCGCTGCCGTGACGTCGTGCTGGTATTGGCCCACACCGATGGACTTGGGCTCAATCTTGACCAGCTCCGCCAGCGGATCCTGTAGCCGCCGGGCGATCGACACCGCGCCGCGCAAGGACACATCCATCCCGGGCAGCTCGGCCGCGGCCAGCGCCGACGCCGAATATACTGACGCACCGGCCTCGGACACGACGAGTTTCTGCGGCGCAGCGCCGGTGTCCGAACCGAGTTGTTTGAGCAGCTCCGTGGCGAGCTTGTCGGTCTCCCGCGAGGCGGTGCCATTGCCGATCGCCACGAGTTCTACCCGGTGCTTTCGTGCCAGGCCCACGAGTGTGCGTATCGCCTCGTCCCACTTCCGGGCCGGGGCGTGCGGGTAGACCGTGTCCGTCGCGACCACCTTGCCGGTGCCGTCGACGACGGCGACCTTCACGCCCGTGCGCAGCCCCGGGTCCAGGCCGAGGGTCGCCCGGTTGCCGGCGGGCGCGGCGAGTAGCACGTCCCGGAGGTTGGCGGCGAAAACCCGGACGGCCTCGTCCTCGGCCGCGGCAAACATCCGGCTCCGCAAGTCTCCGCTGAGGCGGCTGAGGACCCGGGAGCGCCAGGCGAGTTGTGCTGTCTGCACCAGCCAGGCGTCGGCGGGCCGGCCCCGGTCGGAGACCCCGAGGAACCTGACCACGGCCGCCTCGTAGCGGCCGCGCGCGGCGGCCAGCCCGGCGTCGTCGTCGGGCTCGGCCTCGCTAAGGTCCAGCTCCAGCACCCCGTCCTTTTCACCGCGCAGCAGCGCGAGCACCCGGTGCGAAGGCATGCCGGCAGGCGCCTGGGAGAACTCGAAGTAGTCCTTGAACTTCTGCCCCTCGGCTTCCTTGCCTTGTCTGACACGCGAGACCATCCGGCCCTGCGTCCAGAGCCGCTCGCGCAACGTGGCGGCGAGGTCGGCGTCCTGGGCGACGCGTTCCACCAAAATCGCCCGGGCGCCGGCCAGCGCCGCGGCGGCATCGGCGATCGAATGTTCAGCGTTCAGGTACTTCGCGGCTTCGCGTTCCGGATCCAGCTCGGGCCGCTTCAGCAGTTTGTCGGCGAGCGGTTCCAGCCCGGCTTCCCGGGCCAGTTGCGCCTTGGTGCGCCGCTTGGATTTGAACGGCAGGTAAACGTCCTCCAGCCGGGACTTGGTGTCCGCGGCGGCGACGGCGGCCTGGAGTTCGGGGGTGAGCGCACCTTGCGCCGAGATCGATTCGAGAACCGTCCGACGGCGGTCTTCCAGCTCGCGCAGGTAGCGCAGCCGTTCCTCCAGCGTGCGCAGCTGGGTGTCGTCCAGGGTGCCGGTAGCTTCCTTGCGGTAGCGGGCTATGAACGGGACCGTGGAACCGCCGTCGAGCAAATCCACAGCGGCCTTGACCTGCCACGGCTGGGCGCCGAGTTCGGCGGCGATCTGGCTCTCAATCGGTGCGGTCGGGGCGGGGAGGTGCGGGAGTACGTTCACCCAGCCATTTTGCCTCATCCTGCTCAGGCGCCGGGCGTCCCCGGGGCCCCTGCCGGCTCCTGCACGTCCTGCACGACCTCGTTGCGGCGCAGGAACCACGGCTTGAACGGCGGGTCGAAGCGGGCGAAGCGCGGCGGACCCACCGGCGTCAGCCCGGCAAGGGTCAACGCTGCCTGCAGACCGTCGTTGCGGCGCTCAAAGGCCGCTTCGGAGCCGGCGCCCGAGAAGCGGACCACCGCCGCAAGCGACCCTGCCACGGGCCGGATCGTGACCTTGGGGTCCGCCGGGACCGGGGCGGTCTCGGCGGTCATCCCCGCTGGAAGCACAAAGGCAACCGCGAAGCCCGCCGGCGCACCGCTGCCCGGCAGAGGACCGCTCTGCAGCACCGGGACGGTCATCGCAATCTTCTGCGGCGACCCGGTTCCCTGGATGACCGGAGCGGTCATCGCCAGCTTCTGCCGGGCAGTGTTGTTGCCGCTGATGTAATTGAACAGGTACCGAAAGGCAGCGTTCCCGGCCCGGTCGAAGCTCGCATCGACCTGCACCTCGGCCACTACGTGCGCCGGATAGCGGCGCAACTCGAAGTGCGGATAGCGCTGGACGAGCTCGTAAGGCTGCTGTTCGGTCATGGTCTTACCGACCCTACGCCAGTCCCCGGACAGCGAACAGACCCCGTTGCTCGATCTTTGGCCCGGCTCCGGCTGGCCCGGCCGCTTTTACTGTCAGAGGGCTTTGGTAGCTTGGCAGGAGAGATAGCAAAGGCGGTCCGACCGGCTCCGCCGGCGGTCCTATGAAGCGGGGGCACAGTGTTTTTCCTTGAACCGGAGGTACCCGGCGCGGCCCGGGATCTGATCTACTCCGCGAGTGATCTCGTGGTGGCCGCCGACTGCGAGTACCAGCTGCTCCGGAAGCTCGACGAAAAATTGGACCGCGCCCCCAAGGCGGACTTCGGCCCCGATGAGATGCTGCAGCACGCGGCCGACCTCGGCGATGTCCACGAGCGCAAGGTTCTGGACGGGTTCGTCAGCGAGTTCGGTCCGTGGGATTCCGCCCGCGGGCGGGGCGTGTACGACGTCGTTCCCGCCACTACCATGGACCGCGCAACCTTGATAGCGAAGCACAGCGAATCCATCGAGGCGCTGCGCGCCGGAGCCGACGTGGTCTTCCAGGCAGCCTTCTTCGACGGGCAGTTCCACGGCCGCTCCGACTTTTTGGTGCGCCAGGGCGACGGCGGATACGCCGTGTTCGACACCAAACTGGCCCGCCATGCCAAGGTCACCGCCCTGCTGCAACTGGCCGCCTACGGCGATCAGCTGCAGACGGCAGGCATCAGGGTGGATCCGACGGTCACCCTCGTGCTCGGCGCCACCGTGCAGCGCGACGACGGCGGCTTCGATTACGTCCGCAGCCACCACAAGCTGGCCGAAATCCTGCCGGTGTTCCGCGAGCGGCGGGAGCGTTTCCTGGCCCTGACGGCGGCCCACATGGCGCAATCCGGCACGGTCCGCTGGGGCGCCGAAGGCATCACCGCCTGCGGCCGGTGCGACTACTGCCGGGAACAGGTCCAGGCCACCGATGACCTGCTCCTCGTGGCGCGGATGAACTCGGTGCAGCGCAAGAACCTGCATGAACTCGGGATTTACACCGTCAAGGACCTCGCCCGGGCCGAGCTCGCGAAGCCCTCGGCCGTGCTCCTGCGGTTGCAGGAGCAGGCCCGGATCCAGAGCGGCGTCGGCGCCGCGGACGGCCAGGTCCAGTACGTAAAGGACGGCGAGGAGCACACGCTGCGCTACGCCGTCGTGCCGGATAACACTTTGGGCGAACTGCCGCCGCCCAGCCCGGGCGACATCTTCTTCGACTTTGAAGGTGACCCGCTGTGGCAGGAAACGGCGACGGGTGTGTGGGGACTGGAGTATTTGTTCGGCGTGGTCGAGAACCCTACCGGGCCGGAGGATCCCGGACTGTTCCGGCCCTTCTGGGCACACGACCGGAAGGCGGAGAAGCAGGCGTTCCTGGACTTCCTGGAGTACGTGGAGAAACGACGCCGCGACTACCCCGACATGCACGTGTACCACTACGCCGCCTATGAGAAGACCGCCTTGCGCAAGCTCTCGGTACTGCACGTGGCCGGTGAGGACATCGTCGACGGGTGGCTCCGGGACGGTCTGCTGGTGGACCTCTACCAGACGGTCCGGAACAGCGTCCGCATCTCCGAGAACTCCTACAGCATCAAAAAGCTTGAGCCGCTTTACATGGGCACGAACCTGCGCTCCGGCGACGTCAAAGACGCGGGGGCGTCCGTGGTCGCCTACGCCCACTACTGCGAGGCACGTGACAACGACCGGCCCGAAGACGCAGCAAGGATCCTCGCCGGCATCTCGGACTACAACGAGTACGACTGCCTCTCCACCCTGGAATTGCGGAACTGGCTGCTGGCCCAAGCTGCTGAGCGCGGCATCGTGCCGGGCGGAGGCGCCGGTCCCGGCGGGGAACCCGGCCACGGGACCGGCGCCGGTGGCGGGGGCGCGGACGCCGGTGCGGACGGGGACGCGGACGCCCGCTCCACTCCTGACGCCGCCCTAGGCCAGGCCGAGCTGGCGCTCATGGCGTTCGCCGAGCCCGGACGGGACCTGCCGGAGCAGGACCGGAAGGCCCTCTTGATGCTGGCCGCGGCCGTGAGCTACCACCGCCGGGAGCGCAAATCGTTCTGGTGGGCACACTTTGACCGGTGCGAACAGGGGCCGGACACCCATTCCCGGGACCGGAACGTCTTCCTCGTCGAGGCCGCGGAAATCCTTGACGACTGGCAGCAGGAAGGCAGGAAATTGCCCGAGCGCCGGGTCCGGCTGACCGGTACCGTCAGCCCCGGCTCGGACCTGCGCGAAGGCAGCACGTGGTTCCGCATGTACGAGCGCCCGCTCCCCGCCGGCTTGTCGGGGACCGGCAAGGACGGAACGGGGCGGAGCGGCTGGTTCGGTACGGAAGTGCTGGAACTCGGTCATGAAGACGGGAAGGACTCCGTCGTCATCCGTGACAGACTGCACCGGAACATCCCGCCGCATAATGACCTTCCCAGTGCCCTGACCGAGGACCAACCGCTTGCCACCAAGAGCCTGGAACAGGCCTTGGAGTCGCTGGCCACCAGGGTGGCGGCAGGGCTGGCGTCCGGTTCCATTCCCAGCCACCCCGCCCTGGATCTGGTCCGGCGTCTGCCGCCGAGGCTGGCCGGCGGTGCGCCGTTGCCACAGCCAGGCGAGGGCCCGGACCGTTTCATCGATGCCATCACAGCGGCGGTCTTACGCTTGGACCGCTCCTACCTCGCCGTTCAGGGACCGCCCGGTACGGGCAAGACGCACGTGGGCTCCCATGTCATTGCCCGGCTGGTGGCCCGCGGCTGGAAGGTCGGGGTGGTCGGTCAGTCCCACGCCGTGGTGGAGAATCTGCTGACGACGGCGGTCACGAAAGCCGGCGTCGATCCCGCACGGGTGGCCAAGGACGTCAAGCACAACAATCCCCTGCCGTGGCAGTCGCGCACCGCCAACGAGGTGACCGCATTGCTGGCAGCACCTGGCGGGTCCCTCATCGGCGGGACGGCCTGGACCATGACGGGCGCCGCTGTCCCGCCCGGTTCGCTAGATCTGTTGGTAATCGACGAGGCCGGTCAGTTCTCCCTCGCCAACACGCTGGCCGCGGCCCAAGCGAGCAGCCGTTTGCTCTTACTCGGTGATCCTCAGCAATTGCCGCAGGTAAGCCAGGGCAGGCACCCTGAGCCGGTCGACGAATCGGCGCTCGGCTGGATTTCCGCCGGGCACGCCACGTTGCCTTCGGAGCTCGGCTACTTCCTGGCTGACTCGTGGCGGATGAACTCCGCCCTCTGTCTGGCCGTCTCCGAGTTGTCCTACGAGGGCCGGTTGCACTCCGCGCCCTCCGCAGATCTTCGGCGTCTGGAGGGAGTTCCTGCCGGGATCGAGACGGTGATGGTGCCGCACAGCGGGAACACGACGTCGTCTGCCGAGGAAGCGGCGGAGGTCGTCCGGCAGGTCCGCCGGCACCTGGGACTGCAGTGGGACACGCCAGATGGCGGGCGACCCCTGCAAACCGGCGACATCCTGGTGGTGGCCGCCTACAACGCCCAAGTGAACCTCATTCGGGAGGCACTCGACCGGTCCGGCCTGTCCGGGGTGCGGGTAGGAACAGTGGACAAGTTCCAGGGGCAGGAAGCGGCGGTCGTGATCGTGTCGATGGCGTGTTCGGCGGTGGCGGAGGCGCCACGCGGCCTGGAGTTCCTGCTCTCCCGCAACCGGATCAACGTGGCCGTCTCGCGCGGGCAGTGGCGCGCCGTCATCGTCCGGTCCCCCGAACTTACGAACCACCTGCCGCGGCATCCCGAGGGTCTAGAACAACTGGGCGGCTTCATCGGGCTCTGCCAACGGTCGGTCGCTGCCGGCTCCTAGCTGAACATGTTCGTTGCTCGCTGGTTTCTGCGACGGACATGCTCGTTCTTAAATGCGAACAGTGGACAGGATGGGAGTCCTGTCCACTGTTCGCGGCTTGCGTTGACCCTCCCCCGCAGAATTACGCGGGAGCAAAGGGCCCTAGTTCTGGTAGGCCGGGTAGTCGGTGTAGCCCTCAGCTCCATCAGCGTAGAACGTCGCCTGATCGGGCTCGTTCACGGGGAGCCCTTCGCGCCAGCGGCGCACCAGGTCCGGGTTGGCGATAGCGGGTCGTCCCACGACGACAGCGTCGGCGTAGCCGTCCGAGACCAACGACTTGGCTTCTTCGCGGGTCGTTACGACGCCGAAGCCGGTGTTCAGCAGGAAAGCCCCGCCGAAGCGCGAGCGCAGGTCCTGAACCAGTTCGCCAGTCGGCAGGTTGTGCAGAACACTCAGGTAGGCCAGTTTCAGCGGGGCAAGCGCGTCCACCAGGTAGGCGTAGGTCGCCCGGACGTCGTCGTTGTCCAGCTCGAAGGCGCCCTGGACGTTGTGCTCCGGCGAAATGCGGATGCCGACGCGGTCGGCGCCGATGGCGTCGACGACCGCCTGGACCACTTCGATGACGAAGCGGGCCCGGTTTTCGGGTGAGCCGCCGTAGTTGTCGTCGCGCTGGTTTGCAGCCGGGGTCAGGAATTCGTGCAGCAGGTAGCCGTTCGCGGAGTGAAGTTCGACGCCGTCGAACCCTGCTTCGATGGCGTTGCGGGAGGCGAGAACGAACTCTTCACGGATGCCGGGGAGCTCCTCCGCGGTCAGGGCGTGCGGGACCGGGAACGGCTGCTTGCCCTCGTAGGTGCGGGTCACGCCGTCGATCGCGATGGCGCTCGGGGCGACGACTTCGTAACCGCCTGTGGTGGCTTCGTGCGTGACGCGGCCGGCGTGCATCACCTGCGCGAAGATTCTGCCGCCCTCAGCGTGGACGGCGGAAGTGACCTCAGCCCAACCCTTGAGCTGTTCTTCGGTCACCAAGCCGGGCTGGCCGGGGAAGCCGCGGCCAGCGGGGCTGGGGTAGGTTCCCTCGCTGACGATCAGGCCCAGCGAGGCGCGCTGCCGGTAATGCTCCACCACCAACGGTCCGGGAATGCCTTCCTTGCCCGAGCGAAGTCGGGTCAGAGGTGCCATAACGAGTCGGTTGGGAAGTTCCAGCTCGCCGAGAGTCATTGGGGAAAACAGCATGCGCAGTTCCTTTCGCGGTGGATGAGGTCCACAGGTGCAAGCATCCGGGCAGGCGGAACTATTCCGGTTGAGACTCGGATCACGCCGGTGATGCCGACTCAGCGCGGCGGTGTTGGGACTCCCGGGCATCCCTGGCCCTGCGGGTTCTTCAGGCAGTCGTCGGCGTAGTTGCGTGTGATGGACCGCCAGACGCTGACGGTACGAGGCGGGCCACTGAACTGCCCTTGGCCGGGTATCGGCAGCGGCGGCCCGCCGTTGACGGAGTAGGTCCCTTGGAAGTGCGTTGTCAGCACCACGGAGAAGTCGCCGGTTTCGGCGTACGCGTGGCTCGTGGCCGTCTTTTCGCCCCAGCGGTCTTGGGGCAACGGCCCGCCTGCTGCTGTCGTGGGGCCGAGGGCAGTCCCGTCGCCGTAGTTCCAGGTGTACTGGACGGGTTTTGCCGTGACATGGACATCCTGGTTCAGGATTTTTACGTCGAACTGCTGCTCGACCGCCTGGGCATAGAAGTTGGTGTCGGCGCCCCGAAGTGTGTGCGGGCTGGGTTGAGCTGTTGCTTGTCCCGGCGCGACTGGCAATTTTTGAAATTCAGATTGAATCAGGGCTGCGATGCGCGGTAGCAAGTCTTCGGGCTTCGGATCAAAGAGGCAGGTTGGACCGGAGTGAAAGCTCCACACCGGGTTTGGCACCCCTGCGGGGGCTTTGAGCCAGACGACGGGTATACCGTCTTTACCGTCCGGCCCGTTCTTGCAGTCAACGAGAACGGCAAGACACTCGGTGTCGAAATCTCCACCACCGAGGTGGCATTGGAGTTCGTACTTGTACTGAAAGGGGTCAGTGATGGCGGACCCTGGAGGGGCCCATACGAATCCTCCTGCCCCCGGATCAATCATCCAGCCACCAACGTCGATTGTGTCTTCGCCCCAATCACCGGTTATCGGCGGCCCTTGGCCTTCGGCTGGCACAAACCCCAAGCCGATTAGGCTATTTATTGCGAAAGTCACTCCCAGAACTGATGTCACCACCCCCGCTCGCATCCTCTAGCCAACTATCGGCTGGATGTTATTCACATACCAGGATCCGTCACGATATACAGCGAGCATCAAGTTGCCGGTGTCATCCGGTTTCGGATCGGAACGATACAACGAGCCGTCACTATTGAAGTATGAAATAGCCGACTGAGACGCCTGTATTGCCACTTGGTAGTTCCCGTCGGGAGCCACCAGAAAGGTCGTGCTCACGGAGGGAGTCTGGGTTCGTCCACCTGCTAACCAGCGCCCGTCAGTGTGCCACCCGGTTATGACCGCCTTTGCTCGCTCGCATGACCGGCAGCCTGGACTGGTGAGGGCGGCTAGTCGCGCCACATCACCCGTCTCATAGCCGTAGCTCAAGAGTGCAAACCAATACCGGGCGAAAGCCTCGAGACCCTCCTTGGTCTCCGCCTTCGCAGCATCCGGGAGTACTGGGACCGGGACGTTCTGCGCCCGGCCGGTGGCGTCGGCCGGTTTATAGCTCGCGGTCGGCGTCGGGGTGACACTCGGGGTGGGGGTAGAAGCAACAGACGGCCCACTGCTACTCGTCTCTGCCGCCGCCGGCGGTGGCTGGCCACCCGTGCAGGCTGTCCCGGCGAATACTAAAGCGGTGAGCAGGGCGCCTGCAGCGGTGAGCCGATGGCGAGCGATTGGAGTGCAAGATGTCATGTTCAGCTAATCCCCCGATAGAAAATCAAGACGCCTGAATCCAAACAATGCCTAAGGGTAACTGACGCGCATTCCGGCCGTAAGAGTTATCCACAGCCTTTCTCCGGCGCAGCGGACGACGCTACGGGCGGTAGGACAGATTCCCCTCGCCTCTGGCGGATTTCTACAAGGGGCAGAAGAATGTGCACATGATGTTCGAACACGAAGAAGACAGTCCGATCCTGAAGCTCAGCGAGGACCAGAGCTGGAAGCTGATCGAGGGCACCAAGCACGGCAGGCTCGTCGTCATCGTCGCCGGAGAGCCTGACATTTTCCCGGTGAATTACGCGGTCGCCGACCGTAAGCTCTACCTCCGGACGGCCCCGGGCAACAAGCTCGCCGAGCTGACGATCAATTCAAAGGTGCTTTTTGAGACGGACGGCATCCTCTCCGATGAGGCGTGGTCTGTGGTGGTTCGCGGTACGGCCCGCGCCTTGGAGCAGTCCGGCGAGATTGCCGCAGCCGAATCACTGGGACTCAAACCCTGGGTGCCGACCCTGAAGGACTTTTACGTCGAGATTGAACCGACGTCGACCAGCGGCCGCCATTTCCAGTTCGGCGAGCACCCGGAGCGGGAAATCTAACCGAACCGCACGCCACCGGCTGCCGCCTAGACTTAAGGCATGGCGGACAGTCTGACCCCGGAGCGGCGAAGCTGGAACATGTCGCGAATCCGGGGCAAGAACACCAAGCCCGAACTGCTCGTCCGCAGATTGCTGCACGCCAAGGGATACCGCTACCGCCTCCACGGCACTGCCCGCGGCGGAAAGCTGCCCGGAAATCCGGACCTGGTGTTTGCCGGCCGCCAGAAGGTCATCTTCGTGAACGGCTGCTTCTGGCATTTCCACGACTGCCGGGTCGGCCAGCACGCGCCCAAGTCCAACGCCGAGTTCTGGGAAACGAAACGGACCCGCACTCGAAACCGCGACGCCGAGCAGCGCCGCCAACTCCGTAGCTCGGGCTGGGAGGTGCTCACCGTCTGGGAGTGCCACCTGAAAGACCTGTCAGCCCTGGAGCACGAACTCGACGCCTTCCTTGGCAGTTGAGCCAAGAGCCAAGGGCCCCAGGAGGATGGAAACTTCCGCCCGCGACACGCCGAGGATTTCCCCGGAGCCACATCCGATAGGCACAGAGGTTACGCCGGTAGTCTCAGCATCGCCGGCGCTGCCCCACTGCTGGTAGCACAACCGCCACAGCCGCCCCGGAGGGCTGCGGGACAGCGTGAGCACTCATGAAGCCAGCCGATAGAAACTCGTCCGAGACAGGCTGGCGGAGGTGGGCTAAAATTTCAAACCGGGGACATAGGACTCTATTGGTCAGTACGTGGGGGTACTCCTTACTCCGCAGGAGAAACACGATGCCACGCTTGTTGTTGTCCACCGAGAACCGCTCACGCAACTCAGCCCGGAGCGCAGAACCGCACGGCGACCTGGGGCCTTTGCGCCGCCAGGTGTTCGCCATCACTGACGCCATTCTTTCCGGGACTGCCCCGGAAGAGGCCGCGGTTCGGGAGCAGCTTCGCTGGCACCTGGCAGACAATCCGGACCAGCCCGAGAAGGCCCTCCTGAACCACCTGCTCTCTGTTTCCACCTCCCTGCAGGACGACAGCGCCTGAACCCCGCTGGGTGAACCTCGGGCTGGGGCGTTGTCAGCTCGGCGTCGCGGTCACGGTCCGGCTGATTGACGCCTGGCGCACCACTTCGCCCCACGACTGTTGCGCGAGGTCCGCCACGGAAGCCAAGATCTCGGCTGGCGGCAGGGACAAATCCAGCGGGAACTCCACGATGTCGATGTCCGTGTTGAGGATCCGGCGCAGCTTGATCTCACCGGCCCCTGGATATATCAACCACGCCGTCGGCACCCGCAGTGAGGTGCAGTACGCCAGCATCCGGTAGTGGTCCCCTGAGAGCGAGGCGCCGACGTCGGACGCCGCCTGGTACTTCGCGTCATAGACCATCACCGGCCGCCCGCCCAGCAAATGCACCGCGCCCGGCTGCACCATGATCCGGTCCGAATCGCGGACCGCCTCGTTCAGCATCGCGTTGTACCGCAACCGCATTTCCCCCGGGTATGCGCCCATGGCCTCGCGCAGCGCGATCCCGACGAAGTCCTCAAAAACCGTAGACATGTCCACCACGAACGACGCCGAGTGCTGCTGGCCGTCACCGGCCTCCGCCGAGGCGTTGCGTAGAATCACCTCGGCCAGCCGCAGGGCGGCGTGGTACCGGAGGTTCATCCGGCTGGCCCGCCACCGCGGCAGGGGAGCCCCGGACTGCAGCCGCGTCACGGCGTCGAGCTTGCCCTTCAGCCGCCGCAAGCGGCTGAGGACGTCCGCCCGCACCCCGGGCACCTGCGACATCCGCTCCAAAGCCGCGCGGAGTATGCGGTTTTCCGGGATGTCCTCGGTGAACTCGTCGTAGGAGACCTCCAGGGGCACCAGCATGCCCGGCCGGCGCGAGATCTGGTCGGAGATCCGGATCCTGCCCTTGACCGTGCGCAGCGACTCCTCGACGTTCAGGTAGCCCTGCAGCACCCCGCGGCTGAGGGCCCGGTCGGTGAGCTGCGCCAGCGACTCGGCCAGCGCACTCCACAGGTCACGGTTCTCGACGGCGGCCACGGCGTCATCCCGGAAGCCTTGGTTCTCGGTGTAGCCGAGCAGGAACAGCAACCGGTCAAGGCCCAGCCGTTCCTTGGGGCGTACCTCCAGCTGCACCGACGGGGTCCGCACGGACCCCACCTTGCCGACTGGCTCGATCCGGAACAGGCCCATCCCCAGCGGCGAGGCCTTTGCCAGCCCGCTGCCGTTGATGAAAGCGGCGCTGCCGGGGTCGATCCGTTCCACCACTCCCCTGGACAGCTCGTCCAAGACGATGTGGCGGAAGGAGCGTCCCGGCGCGGAGCTAGACGCGGGCAAGGCGGCCCAGCAACTGCTCGAGGCCGAAGCGCTCCTCCAGTTGCGCCCGGTTGAGCTGGCCGTGGTAGTGCTCCTCGAGCAACGGCATCAGTTCGTACTTCCAGATCCGGCGCAGCCCGGTGGGGGTCTGGGCGGCTTTCTTCATGAAGTACGACGGTCCGATCATCAGGTCCCGGTCCCACTCGTCAATCGCGTTGTTCAGCTCGTCTAGCAGCAACGCCGGCGTCGTGTCCAGGTCCTTGGCCTGCAGGAAGCGCAGCAGAGTGCCCTTCACGGGCTCGGTTTTGGGGTGCAGTTCGATGAAGGAGAAGCGGCGACGGATGGCCGCGTCCATCATCGCAATCGAGCGGTCCGCGGTGTTCATCGTGCCGATGATGTACAAGTTGTCCGGCAGCGAGAACGGCTCCGTGGGGCTGTACTGCAGGTTAATCCGGTCATCGCGGTACTCCAGCAGGAAGTACAGCTCGCCGAAGACCTTTGCCAGGTTTGCCCGGTTCATCTCATCGATGATCAGGAAGTAGGGCTTGGTCTCGTTGCCGGGTTTGGCGGCCTCCTCGGCGAGCCGGCGCAGCGGACCGGCGACCAGCTTGAATGACACCTGTCCTTCGTCGGTCTTGTCCGGACGATAGCCCTCGAAGAAATCCTCGTACGCGTAGGAGGGGTGGA
Organism: Arthrobacter sp. B3I4; assembly: GCF_030816855.1. Taxonomy (NCBI): domain Bacteria; kingdom Bacillati; phylum Actinomycetota; class Actinomycetes; order Micrococcales; family Micrococcaceae; genus Arthrobacter; species Arthrobacter sp. B3I4. Next base: position 33,223 of record NZ_JAUSYK010000001.1, read on the forward strand.
ACTGGACCAGCTTGACGCGTTCGTCGCCGGCGTCCCCGGCCAGCTCCGCCGCGAGGTGCTTCGCCAGGTAGGTCTTGCCCGTGCCGGGCGGACCGTACAGCACCAGCTGGCGATTCCCCTCCAGCAGCTCGGCGACCTCCTGCAGGGGTTCCAGGTCCATGTGCAGCGACGCGGCGAACTCGGCCGTCAGCGGGCGGAAACCCTCGGGGGCGGGTTCGACGACGGCCGCCGGCTCGGCGCCGTCGCCCTCCTCGGCTTCCGCTTCGGCGGGGAGCAGTGCCTCGAGCGCCTGGATCACCCGGGTGACGTCCACAATCACGCCGGAGCTGGCCAGCTGCCGCTGTACGTGCCGGGGCAGTTCGGACATGGCGTGTGCTTCGTCGAACCAGCGGACCTTGCGGCGCAGCCGGCGGTTGTCGTCGTGGTGTTCGGGTTCGCCCAGCACCACGCCCACCCGGACGGCGCCGGAGCTTTGGTACAGCGTGAGGTCGCCGGGTTTCATCACGGTCAGGAAGGCGAAGACGGCGGTTTTGGTGTCCTCGCGCTCGACGTAGCTGAGATGTTTGTAGTCTTCGTCGACGGCGTGCTGGACCAGGCCTGCGGTCACGCCGGGATCGAGCAGGCGGAGGTGCTCGACGTCGAGCGTCACCGCTTCCTCGTCCTGCCAGGCGGCGAGCAGCTCGGCGCTGTCGTGGTGGCTGCGCAGCAGCCAGGCACGACGGCCGGGGTCACCGACCTTGCGCCATTGGCTGACCAGTTGCCGGGAGTACCAGTCGATCCGTTGCCCGGCCTGCTCGTCCAGGTGCAGCCGGATGCGATGGATGTCCGCCGAAATTTCCTCGTCCGTGTCGCCCTTGGCGCCGCCGACCAGCGAGGCGAACGCGTCGCGGATTTCCTGGCGTTCGACGTCGGCTACGACCGGTTCGAAATAGGCGGGCCAGACCAGGAACTCGATGCTGCGCCGGATCGCCGGCTGGTCCTCGGGGGTACCGGCGGTGAGTTCGTGGAAGGCCAGCGGGTCCTTGATGGCTGCCTGCACCGCGCCGGCGGGCCGCTGGGCGACGTGCCGGACGAAGCGGCACAACCACTTCAGCTGGTCCCAGATGGTCCAGTTGAATTCCGCGGTGCGGTCACGGATCACCCCGTGGTCGGTCATGCCCGCGTACAGCTCATCGGGGAGCTCCAATGGCGGTTCCAGCCAGGAGGCGGCCTCGGCAACCCGGGCCCGTTTTACCTTCAGCGACTTCACCTCATGGGCCAACGGCAATGACTGCAGGAACAACAGCTCCACGGCGAGCTGTTTTGCACCGCGGGTGGCGCCCTCGAGGTTTTCCCGGAGGTTGGTCATCATCGGCGCCTTGGGGTCGGGAATGCCACGTTCGAGTCGCTCCAGCAGTTCCGAGCTCGCCGCCACCGACCAAGTCCGGGTGCGACCGTCCAGCGGCGACGCTTTCCCCAGCAGACCCGGGCCCAGCACAAACCACGCCGCGTCTTCGATTTCCTTGGAGATCCCGAGGGCGCGGTGCATGGCAGGCTTTTTGTTGGGGGTCATGCCCTCAATTTACAGGCTTAAGCTGCCGGCCCGCATTCCGGCCGGCGTTCCGCTGAGCGGCCGCGCACGGGCAGCGCACGGGCACCGTGGGTACGCCGTGGCGGCGCCGTGGGTGCGGCTTTACTTGTGGCCGGCCGCGCGCTTTACGCCGAAGGTGAAGTAGCTGCCCGGGCCGACGAAGTTGACCAGCGTCGCGGCCCGCCAGAGCGCTTTGCTTCCGCGGATTTCCTCCGCCGGCCGCCGCGAGATGTCGCGCTGGGCGGCCACCAGGAGCGACAACTGCACCAGAGAAGCCGTGATGGTGCCGAACTTTGCCATCGGCGAGAGTTCTTTCCAGGTCTTCTTCGGCGGCTTCATCTTGCTTCGTTTGGCCATGGTCGGTGCTCCTAGCTTCGCGGTGAAAAAGTTCCGGGGCAGACATCCGCCGGGCCTGATCAGTCTAGGACCGATCCAGTCGTCGAGGTAGGGCCTAGTGGGTCTGGCGGGGCGCCATAAAAGGGGCGAGCTTGGCCTTCTGCTCCGGGGTCAGCCGCAGCACCCGGCCGGTTGCCTCGTCCACGAACGCCAGGTGGCTGCTCGCTTTCACGCAGTCCTCGCCGGTGACCGGGTCTTGGACGAGGTAGTGGATGTCGAAGCTGGCGCCCTTGACGGCGCCGATCCACAGCTGCACCACCGCCGGGACGTTGCGGTACTCCAGGGTCCGGACGTAGCGGATCTTGTGCTCGACGACGAGCGCCAGCGTGCCTTCGGGCACCTCGTTGAAGAGCGGCACCTCCGGTTCGATCCCGGGCAGGCCGGCTCCGCGCGGCGGCCCGAAGGCGGCGATCCGGGCCTCCTCCAGAATCCGGACCAGCTGAACATTGTTGATATGGCCGTAGGCGTCCATATCGCCCCAGCGCATCGGTACCCGCACCTCAAGGCGCCGCGGCTCGGGCTCCCCGGCGCTCCCCTCAGCGCCGGTGCTGCCGCCGGGGGCCGTCGCGGCGCTCAGCTGTGCACCGCCGTCGGTTCCTCGGCGGCGTTGTCCGCAAGGGTCTCCCCTGCGTCTTCGCCGGCGAACTGGGACATGTACAGGCGGTAGTACGCGCCCTGGAGTTCCAGCAGCTCCGCGTGCCGGCCCTGTTCGACGATCCGGCCGGCCTCCATCACCAGGATGGTGTCCGCGTCCCGGATGGTGGAGAGGCGGTGGGCGATCACGAAGCTGGTGCGCTCGGTCCGCAGCGCAGCCATGGCCTTTTGGACCAGGGCTTCGGTGCGGGTGTCCACCGAGCTGGTGGCCTCGTCCAGGATCAGCAGCGAAGGGTTGGCCACGAACGCCCGGGCGATGGTGATCAGCTGCTTCTCACCCGCGCTGACGTTGTTTCCTTCCTCGTCGATGACCGTGTTGTAGCCGTCCGGCAGCGCGCGCACGAAGCGGTCGACGAAGGTGGCCTTCGCCGCCGCCAGGATTTGCTCCTCGGTGGCGTCGAGCTTGCCGTAGCGGATGTTCTCGTAGATGGTGCCGCCGAAAAGCCAGGCATCCTGCAGGACCATGCCGACTTTGGACCGCAGTTCGGCCCGACTGAGCCGGGTGATGTCGACGCCGTCGAGCGTGATGCTGCCGGAGTTGAGCTCGTAGAAGCGCATCACGAGGTTCACGAGGGTGGTCTTGCCTGCGCCGGTCGGGCCGACGATGGCAACCGTGTGGCCGGGCTCGGCGTTGAAGGACAGATCCTCGATCAACGGTTTGTCCGGGGTGTAGCTGAAGGTGACGTGCCGGAATTCAACGTGCCCGTCGGTCTTGGCGGGGAGGTGCGCGGTGGCGGTCTCCGGGTCCTGTTCGTCGGCGTCGAGGAACTCGAAGACCCGCTCGGCGGAGGCCACGCCGGACTGCAGCATGTTCGCCATGCCGGCCATCTGTCCGAGCGGCTGGGTGAACTCGCGCGAGTACTGGATGAACGCCGTCGCGTCGCCGAGGCTCATGCCGCCGGACGCTACCCGCAGGCCGCCGACGACGGCGATCCCCACGTAGCTGAGGTAGGAGACAAACTGCATGACGGGCATGATCATCCCGGAGACAAACTGGGCGCCGAAGCTTGCCCGGTAGAGCTCCTCGTTGCGCTCGTCGAAGCGGGCCAGCATGTCGGCGTCGCGGCCGAACACGCGGACCAGGTCGTGGCCGGAGAATGACTCCTCGATCTGGCCGTTCAGCTCCCCGGTGTTCTTCCATTGGGCGGCGAAAAGCTTCTGGCTGCGGGCGCCGATAATCCCGGCGGCGGCGCCCGAGAGCGGCAGCGCGACAAGGGCGATCAGGGCCAGCTGCCAGGACACGATGAACATCATGATCACGATGCCGATTACCGTCAGTGCCGAATTCACCAGCTGCGCGAAGGCCTGCTGCAGCGCCTGCTGGATGTTGTCGACGTCGTTGGTCACCCGGGAAAGCGTGTCACCGCGCTGGCGGGTGTCGAAGTAGTTCAGCGGCAGCCGGTTGAGCTTGTTCTCGGTGTCGTCCCGGAGCCGGCGGACCACCCGCATGACGAGCACGTTCAGCACATAGCCCTGCAGCCACAGGAACACATTGGCGACGAAGTACATCACCAGCACGACGCTGATCAGGAAGGCCAGCTTCTGGAAGTCGATGCCCACCCCTGGGGTGACGTCCATCCTGGCCAGCATGTCGGCGAAATTGTCCTGGCCCTGGGAGCGCAGGCCGGCAATGAACTGCTCCTTGGAGGCACCCGCCGGCAGCTGCTTGCCGACCACCCCGCCGAAGATCACGTCCATAGCCTGGCCCAGGATGCGTGGCGCGATCACGTTGAGCACGACGGCGACAGTCACCATCGCGAGCACGGCGACGATGCCGGCGCGTTCGGGTTTGAGCAGGCCCATGAGGCGTTTGGCGGAGGGCCAGAAATGCTGGGCCTTCTTGGCGGGCATGGCGCCGAACATGCCGCCGTCGGCCTCGCCGGGGGTGAATTCCTCCTCGACGAAGTCCTCTTCGGGGGTTTGCGCGCTCACTTCGTCGGCAGCGGCCGAGCTGAGCTTTTCGTTGGTGCTCACGCGATGGCCTCCGCGGTCAGCTGGGATTCGACGATTTCCTGGTAGGTGCTGGAGCTCGTTAGGAGCTCCTCATGGGTGCCGCGGTCCACGATCCGGCCCTTGTCCAGCACCAGGATCTGGTCCGCGTCGGCGATGGTGGAGACGCGCTGGCCCACGATGATGACGGTGGCGTCCGCGGTTTTGGCCTTAAGGGCCCTCCGGAGCAGGGCGTCAGTGGCGACGTCCAGGGCGGAGAAGGAGTCATCGAACAGGAAGACCTTTGGTTGGACCACGAGGGCGCGGGCGATGCAGAGCCGCTGGCGTTGGCCACCGGAGACGTTAGTGCCGCCCTGCGAAATCCGGGCGTCGAGCCCATTCTTCTTCTCGCGGACGAAGTCGGCGGCCTGGGCGACGGTGAGGGCGTCCCAGAGTTCCTCATCGGTGGCCTCGGACTTGCCGAAGCGAAGGTTGTGCTCGATGGTGCCGGAGAACAGGTACGGCCGTTGCGGCACCATTGCTACGCGTCCGGTGATGTCGGCGCGGTCCAGCTGGGTGACCGGGACGCCGTCGAGCAGCACCTCGCCCGAGGCGGCGTCGAAGAGCCGAGGCAGCAGGGCCAGCAGCGTGGTCTTGCCCGCGCCGGTGGAACCGATGATCGCGACGGTCTGGCCCGGTTCGGCGGTGAAGCTGATGTCACTGAGCACCGGTGCCTCAGCACCAGGGTAGGCGAAGGAGACGTTCCGGAATTCCACCCGTCCGGCTCGTGCGGCGGGGGCCACCGGGGTGAGCGGCTCGTGGATGGAGGGTTCGACGTCGAGCACCTCGCCGATCCGGTCCGCGCAGACCGAGGCGCGCGGAATCATCATCGCCATGAACGTGCCCATCATGACGGCCATCAGGATCTGCAGCAGGTACTGCAGGAACGCCGTCAGCGACCCCACCTGCATCTCACCGGCGTCGACGCGCTGGCCGCCGAACCAGAGCACGGCGGCGGTGGAAATGTGCAGAATCATGCCGATTGCCGGAAACATCAGGACGAACAAGGCGCCGATCTTCAGCGACACGTCGGTGAGCTCCTTGTTGCCCTCGCCGAAGCGCTGCGCCTCGTGCGGTTCCCGGACGAAGGCGCGGACCACGCGGATGCCGATGATCTGCTCGCGCAGGATGCCGTTGAGCCGGTCGATCTTCACCTGCATGGAGCGGAAGAGCGGCATCAGGCGGACGACCAGGTAGCCGACGACGACCACGAGCAGCGGCACGGAAACCCACACCAGCCAGGACAGGTTCAGGTCCTCGCGGAGCGCCATGACGATGCCGCCGATGCACATGATCGGGGTGGCGACCATGAAGTTCAGCGCCATCAGCATGAGCATCTGGACCTGCTGGACGTCGTTGGTGCCGCGGGTGATCAGCGTCGGGGCGCCGAAGACGTTTACGTCCCGGGCGGAGAAGCTGCTGACCTTGCGGAAAACGCCGCGGCGCAGGTCACGGCCGAAAGCCATCGCGGCTTTGGAACCGAAGTAGACACCGGCGATGGCGGTGACCACCTGGATGAGTGCGACGCCGAGCATGACACCGCCGGTGCGCCAGATGTAGTCGGTGTCGCCGCGGGAGACGCCTTCGTCGATGATCTGGGCGTTGAGGCTGGGCAGGTACAGGGCCGCGATGGTGGAGGCCAGCTGGAAGACGATGACAGCCGCGATATACGGCAGATACGGCCGGGAATAACGCCGCATGAGGGTGACAAGCATGCCCACGGTCCTTAAGAAGGGGTCACAAAAAAATACGTTTTCGATTGCGCGAAAGAAAAGCTACTAAAAGTATTAGCGGCAGGGGCTGACAGCCTTAGCTGTCCTACTCTACGAAATCCACCGCCGGGGTGAAACCTCCGGCCGCTAATGTCCCTTCAACCACGGTCCGCTGGACCGGAAGCAGAAGGTGTGGCGCAGAAAAGCGGCCCCGCGGCACCCCTTGTCGGGGGGCCACGGGACCGCAGTCCGGTGGTGCTTATTCGCTGCGGTGCCGACCGTGGGTGGCGATGTAGTCGGCGGCGGCCCGCTGCAGCTTGCGTTCCTTGGCCAACTGGCGCCGGAGGGTTGTGAGCTGCTCGCTGACGCGGGCCTGCTCCGCGGCGATCGCACGCTGCTCTGCCGCCTGCTCCTGGACCGCCCGGAGCGCCTCTGCCAGCTGCACCTGCTGCTCTGCGAGCAAACGCTGGGTCTGCAGCAGCAGCGGCAGGACGTCGGCGTCATTGGCGCGGGCGTCGGCCACCAGAGTCCTGGCCCGCAGGCGGGCGCCTTCACGCTCGGCCCGGGCCTCGCCGTCGTCGTTGCGGCTGGTCTCCTGCTCCGTCCGGCCGGCGGACGGGAAGCGGGATTCATTGGCGCGTTGCCGGCTCAGGACCTCGATGAACTCGCGGTCCAGGTCGACGATTCCGGTGGCTTGGTGTTCTTCGTCGGCGGACGACTCGGACGCCCCGGTGCCCTCTGCCCCGCCGGCGGCGACGGCGTGCGCCGCTGCCCCGGCGTCGATGTCGGCACCGGAACCGGTGACGGCGGCGGACGCGGCCGCAGAAGGCGACGCTTCCGGCTGGATGTCCACCGTGCGACGCAGCGGCTTTTCCTTGATGAACAGCACGGCAACCAACGCCACGATGCCCACGATCGCTGAGATCATGAAGATTTCCGCCGTCGCGTCACCGTAGGCGGCGCGCATGATGTCGCGGATCTGCGGCGGGAGGTCCTTGAGGTCCATGCTGCCGCCGCTCGATCCGCCCTTGACCGGGATACCGGCCGCGGCCAGGCCCTCGGCGGCAAGGTCCTTCACCCGGTTACCCAGGATGGCGCCGAGTACGGAGACGCCGATGGCGCCGCCCACGGAGCGGAAGAAGGCCACGGAAGCGCTGGCGGTGCCGATGTCGGCGGCCCGGACGGTGTTCTGCACGGCCAGCACGAGGTTCTGCATCAGCAGGCCGAGCCCAAGGCCCAGCACGGCGGTGTAGAGACCGGTGACCCAGAGTTCAGTGGTGTGGTCGATGGTACCGGCAAGGCCGAGGCCGCCGATGAGCAGGATGGAACCGGCGATCAGGTAGCGCTTCCACTTGCCGGTGCGGCTGATCAGCTGGCCGGAGAGCACCGAGCCGATCAGGTTGCCGGCGATCATCGGCAGCGTCAGCAGGCCGGCTTCGGTGGGGCTGGCACCGCGGGCCACCTGGTAGTACTGGCCGAGGAAGGCGGAGGAACCGAACATGCCGACGCCCACAGCCACGGAGGCCAGGATGGAAAGCGCGGTGGTGCGCTCGGAGATGATCTTCAGCGGGATGATTGGCTGCGCCACCCGCGACTCGACGAAGACCAGCAGGGCCAGCAGGGCGATGCCGCCGCCGACCATCGCCACGGTCTGCCAGGACCACCAGTCGTAGTAGTCCGGGTTGCCGGCGAAGGAGACCCAGATCAGCAGCAGGCTGACGCCGGAGGTGAGCAGGATGGAACCCATCCAGTCGATCTTGGCCGGTCGCCTGACGTACGGCAGCTTCAGCGTGATCTGCAGCAGGATCAGGGCGACAACGGCCAGCGGCACGCAGACGAAGAAGGTCCAGCGCCAGCCCAGCGGGCTGTCGACGATGAAGCCGCCGAGCAGCGGGCCGCCGGCGGTACCGACAGCCATCACGCCGCCCATGTAGCCGGAGTACTTGCCGCGGTCCCGCGGCGGGATGATCGAGCCGATGATGGCCTGGGCCAGGGCCGTGAGGCCGCCCATGGCGACGCCCTGGATGACGCGGGCGGTCAGCAGCAGCGGGATGGTGTCGGAGAGACCCGCCATCACGGAGCCTGCAACGAAGATTACGATACTCAGCTGCACCAGCAGTTTCTTGTCGAACAAGTCCGCAAGCTTGCCCCAGATCGGGGTGGTGGCGGCGTTGGCGAGCAGCGCGGCGGTGATGACCCAGGCGAAGTCGGTCTGGGTGCCCTTGAGCTCCGACATGATGGTCGGCAGCGCGTTGGCGACGATGGTGCTGCTGATGATTGCGGTGAAGAACGCCGCCAGCAGGCCGGTGAGCGCCTCCATGATCTGCCGGTGGGTCATCGCCACCGGGGGTGCGGGTTGTGATTGTGGGGCGGGCGCCTGGGCTGGCCCGGCGGCCGCAGCGTGGCTGGCCATATGTTTACTCCTCAACAAAGGTGGTCGTGTCGGTGGGTCCGGCCGTCTTTGCCCGGGCTGAGTTCCGCAAGGATTCAGCTAGTTTCTTCAGGGTGCGCGCAGTCTCTTCGACGTCGTCCTCGCTCCAGTCCTGCAGGAAACCCTGCAAGGTAGCCGCCCGTTGCGCCTCAATGGAACGGAGCTTTTCAACCCCGGCCGGCGAGAGCGCAATCAGCTGCGCCCGCCCGTCCTCAGGATCGGGACGGCGCACCACATAGCCGTGGTCGACGAGCTCAGCCAGGTGCCGGCTGAGCACGGGAGCGCTGACGCCGAGCCGTTCCGCAAGCTGCGTGGCTCTGGTTTCGCCCTCCCCCACAAAGCGCAGCACGCCCTGCAACGCCACCCCCGTGTCGTCGCCGCGCAGGCTCGCTGCGGCGACGCACCGGACGGCGCGCTGAAGATCGAAGATTTGGTGGACCAGCTTGGCGGCAGTGGTCGAAGCAACTGACATGTTCGGACGCCCCTTAATTGTTTGCCCGAAGCAACAATACGCCATATTGGTTGCTTTGGGAAACTAAGAGGCGCCCGGGGAAAGCGCGAACGTACACTTCAGGCCCCGGATCCGGGCGGATTCGGGGCCTGAAGTGTACGTTCGCGCTGTTGGGGTAACGCGGGTTAGACGTCCAGGTGGGTCGGAGCGAACATCTTGAGCAGGGTTTCGACGACGACGACGTTGGGGCCGTCCGCGGCGAAGCCCGCCTTCAGGGCCTCCCCCACGTCCTCCGGGGCTACCCGCACCGCCGGCACACCGAACGCCTCGGCCAGCTTGACGAAGTCAGGCCGGGCAAGCTCGGTGGCGGTGGCCTTACCGAAGGCCCCTGTCATGTATTCGCGCAGAATGCCGTACCCGCCGTCGTCGACGATCAGCCATGTGACCGGGACGTTGTGCTGCCTGGCGGTGGCCAGTTCCGAAATCGAGTACATCGCCGAGCCGTCGCCGGAGACCGCGAGCACCCGCGCGGAGCCGCCCGTTTTGCCGGTCGTTTCCAGGCCCACAGCACCGCCTATTGCCGCCGGGAACCCGAAGCCGAGGCCGCCGGCGCCCTGAGCCGAGTGGAACTGGCCCTCGCGGGCGTCCCAGCAGCTCCAGGCCCAGTAGGCGGAGATGGTCATGTCCCAGAAGGTCTGCATCTGGGCGGGAACGGCCTCGCGGATGTCGGCCATGAACTTCAGTTCTTTGCTCAGGTCCTGGGACTCCAGCCGCGCCCGGACCTTGGCGAGGGTGTCCCTGACCAGTTCTTCGGGCGAGCTGCCGTGCCAGTCCGCGCGTTCCCCATGCGGTTCGGTCAGCGCCTCGTCGAGGGCGGCGAGCGCCTGGCCAGCGTCCGCACGGATCCCCAGGCCCGGCCGGTTCGACTCGAGCACGCGGGGTTCGGCGTCGACCTGGATGATCCGGCCGCGTGGTTCAAAGGTGAAGTAGTTGGAGGTGACTTCGCCCAGCGAGGAGCCAATGACGATCAGCACGTCGGCGTCCTCGAGCAGCTCCGTCATGTGCTGGTCCTCGATCCAGGACTGGAGGGAGAGCTCGTGGTTCCAAGGGAAAGCACCGTTGCCGCCGGGCGTGGAGATCACGGGGGCGCGCAGTTTCTCCGCGATGGACAGGAGTTGCTTCTCGGCCCGCCCGCGCCGGGTGCCGCCGCCGGCAATGATCGCCGGGCGCTTCGCCTCGGAGAGCCACTTCACGGCTTCACGGATCAGCTCCACACGGGGCGGATTGTCGGCGGCTTCGGCGAGCGCATCCTCCACCGGCGGCACCATGATCGGATCGAGCAGAACGTTCTGCGGAATCTCGAGCCAGACTGGACCCTGCGGCGAGGAGATGGCCTCGGTCCAGGCGTCCTGGATGGCCGAGGGGATGCCGGAGGCGTGCTGGATCAGCCGCTGGCTCTTGGTCACGTTGGCGGCCGACGCCTTCTGGTCATCGAGCTGGTGCAGCATGCCCTTGCGGCGCGCGCCGAGGCCTTCGAGCGGGATCTGGCTGGCTACGACCACCATGGGGACGCCGGTGGCGTAGGCTTCCTGCAGCCCGGCCAGCGAGGTCAGCGCGCCGGGCCCGGTGGAGAGGAACAGGACACCGACTTCGCCGGTGGCCCGTGAGTAGCCGTCAGCGGCGAAGGCCGAGTTGTTTTCCACCCGCGAGGAGACGAACTGCAGTTTTCCGCGCCCCATGGCGTCGAAGAGGCCCAGGGCATGCTGGCCGGGGATGCCGAAGACGGTCTTGGCGCCAAGCGCTTCCAGGGTCTCGACGACGAGGTCGCCGCCGTTGCGCACGCCGGTCACTTGGCAACTCCGGTTCCGGCGGGAGCCGGGGACGCCGCCGCCGCGAAGCCTGCCGGGCGGCGGGACTCCTGGCCGAGGACCTGCGCGGCGTAACCGTTCCGCGCAGCCGTCCGGTCGCCGTCGACGGCATTGTCGGCCATCAGGGTGAGCAGCTCATATGCGACGTGACTTCCCGCGACGCCGGTGATGTCGGCATGGTCGTACGCGGGGGCCACCTCGACGACGTCGGCCCCCACGAGGTTCATGCCGCGGAAGCCGCGGATGATTTCGAGCAGTTCCCGGCTGGTGATGCCGCCGGCCTCCGGCGTGCCGGTGCCGGGCGCGTGCGCCGGATCCAGGACGTCGATGTCGACGGAGATGTAGAGCGGGCGGTTGCCGATCCGGTCGCGGACCTTGGCCACGGTTTCCAGCACGCCCTGGTAGTAGACGTCGGCGGAGGTGACGATGCCGAAGCCGAAGCGGTGGTCGTCGTCGAGGTCCTTTTTGCCGTATAGCGGGCCGCGGGTGCCGATGTGACTGATCGCCTCGGTGTCCAGGATGCCCTCCTCGACGGCGCGGCGGAAGGGGGTGCCGTGGGTGTATTCGGCGCCGAAGTAAGTGTCCCAGGTGTCCAGGTGCGCGTCGAAGTGCAGCATGGCGATGGGCTGGCCGGCCCGCTCGGCTGCTGCGCGGAGCAGGGGCAGCGCGATGGTGTGGTCCCCGCCAAGGGTAAGCAGCTTGCTGCCGGCGGCGGTCAGGTCCAGCGCGTTCTGTTGGATGCTTTCGATGGCTTCATGGATGTTGAACGGGTTGACGGCCATGTCCCCGGCGTCGGCGATCTGGACGTTCTCGAAGGGGCTGACATCCCAGGCCGGGTTGTAGGGCCGCAGCAGGCGGCTGGCCTCCCGGACGTGGTTGGCGCCGAACCGCGCCCCCGGACGGTAGGAGACGCCGGAGTCGAAGGGAACGCCGACCACGGTGACGTCAGCCTTGGCCACCTGGTCCAGCCGCGGCAGGCGGGCAAAGGTGGCGGCGCCGGCGTAGCGCGGGATGCGGGAGGAATCGATGGGGCCAAGGTTGCCGTTGGCCTCGCTGCGCAGCTCGTCCAAGAGAGGCGTCTCCTTCGGGGTTCAGTGGGTGGTGTGACTGCCATCATACACTCGAAAGTTGCTTGTTGCGCATCAGATGTTTACTCCGCTTGCACTTTCCCGGCGACCGGCTGTGGCGCCGCTGCGCTCCTGCCCAGCTACTTCTCACCTGCCCGGGTCCGGCGTTTGGCAAAGCCCGGGATTTCGCGGATGTACGGCGGGGCGGGCCGGTCGTCTGGCAAGTAACTGGGCGGGAACGCAGCCCCTTCCGCCCGAGAGTCATCCATGAATGCCAGCCAAGCCCGAATTGTCCAGATAGCAGGAAAGTCGGGTGCCGGAAACCGGTGGTGCACCCTGTACTGGCCCTATGGACCTTTTGACCTATCTGGACCGGGTGGGCGGCGTCGCCAGAACCGGCCAACTCCTGTCTGCGGGCTACAGCCGCACGGACGTTGCCCGGCTCGCCGCAGTCGTTCGCCAACCACGGCGGGGTGTCTTTGTCCTTCAAGGCTGCAAGCCCGAATTCCTCGCAGCGGTGCTGCACAATGCCCGGGTTAGCTGCGCCAGTGCCGCCGGCCACTACGGCCTGTGGCTGAGGCAGCCGCCGGACCGTTACCACCTGGCCTGCAACCACGGTCACGGCAGCGGTTTCGTGCGGCATCGGACGGTCAGGTTTCAGGGCCCCGCCGAAATTCCCGTGGCTGCGGTCGAAGACGTGGTGCTGCACGCTTTGGGCTGCCTCGCTCCCCCGGCCTCCACCGCCATCGCGACGTCAGCCATGCGGCTACTGGGCGTCCCGTTGGAACTGCTGAAATCCGAACTCACGGCCGACCGCTCGGGCAGAGTCCGCGAAGCACTGCGCCAACTGGATCTGCGGGCTGAATCGATCGTCGAGGTCGATGCGCAGCACCTCTTCACAACCAACGGAATCGGCTACGACGCGCAGGTCTACTTGGCCGGAATCGGGCGCGTCGACTTCCTGCTGAACGGGTTCCTGATAGTCGAGGTGGACGGCTTTGCGTTCCACTCGAGCCGTGAGGCACTCCGCCGGGACCTGGGCCGGAACAACGCAGCGACTCTCAACGGTTTTGCCCAACTCCGGTACATGCCCGAGCATATTTGGTTCGAACCGGACCGGGTCTTGGCAGAGATCCGGGCAGTGCTGGCCCAGGGGCCGCGCCACACCATGTAATCGCCGCGGGGCAACACACTGCAACCAGCACTTCCGCAACGCAACTCCACGCCCTGCGGCGACGCTCCTGCCCAGTTACTCCGCAACCCGCGGCGGGCTGCCCGCGGAAATCCGGGGTTTTTGCCCAAGCCCGGCCAGACCAGCGGAAGTAACTGGGCAGGAGCGTTGGCCGGGGAGCCAGGCGCGTTCCAGCCAGGTGCAGGAAAGGTTGCCGCGAACGCGGCGGCGGAAGGTGCGGGAGCGGGACGAACGCGGCGCAGAGGCTAGCGGCTGGCGGCGGGGACCAGGACCCAGAGCACCTCGACCGGGTGGTCCGTGGGATTGACCCAGGTGTGCGGCTCCCTGCCGGGAAAGGTAACGGTATCGCCGGTTTCCAGCTCGAATTCCTCGTTGGTGAGAACGAGCCGGATGCGGCCCTTGACCACATGGAGCACGTCGACGTCGCAATCCACCGCGTAAAGCTCAGACTCGCCACGGCCGCGCGGCTCAATCACGGCCTGGATGATCTGCACCCGGCGCTCCGAGCGGGCCGTGAGCAGGCGCTCGACGATCCCCCGGCCGCCGAGGGAAATCCGCGGCCCCTCGCCGGCCTTGGTGAGGTGGGTCTCGGGCGCGGCAAACAAATCGCCGATGGAGACGGAGAGCACCTGGCACAGGGTCACGAGCGAAGCGACCGACGGCGACGTTAGGTCGCGTTCCACCCTGCTCAGGAATCCTTTAGTGAGGCCCGTGGCGTCGGCAACTTGTTCTATGGTGAGCCGCTGCGACTGCCGGGCGGCACGGATCCTGGAGCCGATCGCTACCGGAGCGTTGCTCGGTTCCACGGGTAGAGCCTTCATGGGAGAACCTTTCACGGCCGGCCGCGCGGCCCATCCTTGCAGCCAATCCTAGCCTCAGGCCACGGCCACACCACGCAGCAGGACACCGAAAGCATGCCTTGACTGTAACTGCGGTCACAGCCTAGTGTTTGGCAACAAGTGTTGCCTAAAAGGCAAAACAAGCCAATTCGACCTACCGTCACGCAGTTAATGAGCCTGCCGCAGCGCTGCGGGCCGGCTCATCCAGGCTGCCAGAAAACGCTCCAAGGAGCCTTCAATGGACCCCAGTTTCGTCAATATCGCCATTGTGGTGGCGTATCTCGTCGCCATGCTGGTTTTCGGGTGGTGGGGCAAGTCCCGCACCAAGAACAACAGCGACTTCCTGGTGGCCGGCCGCCGGCTTGGCCCGTTCCTCTACACCGGAACCATGGCCGCCGTGGTCCTTGGCGGCGCTTCCACTGTCGGAGGGGTGGGGCTCGGCTACAAGTTCGGTATCTCCGGTATGTGGCTCGTGGTCGCGATCGGCGCGGGAGTGCTGCTGCTCAGTTTGCTCTTCGCCAGCACCATCCAGAAGCTCAAGATCTACACCGTCTCCCAGATGCTGAGCCTGCGCTACGGCAGCCGTGCCACGCAGACCTCCGGCATCGTCATGCTCGCCTACACCCTGATGCTCTGCGCGACGTCCACCGGCGCCTACGCCACCATTTTTGTCGTCCTCTTTGGCTGGGACCGGTCACTCGCGATCGCCATCGGCGGCGCGATCGTCCTGATTTACTCGACCATTGGTGGCATGTGGTCCATCACCCTGGCAGACCAAGTCCAGTTCGTCATCAAGACCGTCGGCATCTTCATGCTGATGTTGCCGTTTACACTCAACGCCGCCGGCGGCCTGGACGGCATCCGCAGCCGGGTCGACGCCAGCTTCTTTCAGATTGACGGCATCGGCCTGCAGACGATCATCACCTACTTCGTCGTTTACACCCTCGGTCTGCTGATCGGCCAGGACATCTGGCAGCGCGTCTTCACCGCCAAGACTCCCACGGTGGCCCGGTGGGGCGGCGCCACGGCCGGCATCTACTGCATCCTCTACGGTGCGGCCGGCGCCCTGATCGGCCTCGGCGCCCGGGTTGCCCTTCCGGACATTGACGTCAAGGCCCTCGGGAAGGACGTTGTCTACGCCGAAGTCGCGACCAACCTCCTGCCCATTGGCATCGGCGGCCTGGTGCTTGCCGCAGCCGTGGCCGCCATGATGTCCACCGCGTCCGGCGCCTTGATCGCCGCCGCCACGGTGGCCCGCGCCGATGTCCTGCCGTTCGTCGCAAGCTGGTTCGGCAAGAACATCACCACCGAGGACACCGACAACCCGGAGCACGACGTCCGAGCCAACCGCCTCTGGGTCCTTGGCCTCGGCGTGGTCGCGATCGTCATCGCCATCATCACCAAGGACGTCGTTGCAGCACTCACCATCGCCTACGACATTCTCGTGGGCGGCCTGCTGGTAGCCATCCTGGGCGGCCTGGTGTGGAAGCGCGGTACCGGTGTGGCGGCGGCTGCCTCGATGGCTGTGGGATCGGTCATCACCCTCGGCACCATGATCTTCCTGGAAATCAACGCCGAGGTCCCGCTGGACGGCATCTACGCCAACGAACCTATCTACTACGGCCTGCTGGCCTCTGCAGTGGTCTATTTCGCCGTCTCCCTGCTAACTAAGCCCACGGATCCGGCCGTTATGAAGAACTGGCACGAGCGTGTGGCCGGCGGATCGACGGCAGAAGACGACAGGGTTCCGGCCCTGAGCCACTAGCGGTACAGCACCGGCAAAAGAGCCAGGACCGCACGACGGCGGCGCCTCCCCGCGGGGGCACCGCCGTCGTGCTGTTTAAGTTGCAAGGCCGACCAGATTTGCCCAGCCGGCGGCCCTACAGCCGGAGGCGCGTTTCTGCCCGGCGCCTACTCTTCCTCTTCTTCCGCAGGCGTGCGGAACTCATCCGCGTCAAGGGGCTCTATCGGCTGCTCGTCGCCCAGGAAATCCTGTTCATCCAGTGGGACCCGCTGGTCCGCTTCCTCCAGCAGCTCCTCGTCCACGGTGTCCACGTCAACGACCGGGGCATCCTCGGCATAGTCGTAGGCGGGATCGGATTCGACAGAATCCCTGGCCGGCTGGCCAGCCTTTGATCCGGTGTCCATGGTGCAACCTCCATACGCTCGGCTGCGGCAGTCCGGTACGATCATCCGTCGCCGGCACCCCACGGGGGCCGGGGAAACGGCTCGGGCGGGCCTGCCGGTGAACCCGCCCTGACCTTCATTCGAACACCGCGCGCGGCGGTGGTCAAGGGCCCGGTCACAGGGCCAAAGGCCAGCCTCAACGACCCCGATCTTTAAGGTTCGCCGAAACTTTCCGCTGAGGATTGCCAGCCAAAAAACCGCGAAATTACGGGGTATGCTGGAACCGCAATGGGGCCGGACCATGCCCTTTCGAGCCCAGGAGTTACCGTGTCTCAGCACGCCCCATCTGACAAAAACCACTCTGCCCGCAGCCCCGCTGCGGTGCCCCCGTCAAAGCCCGTTGAGGGCTCCGCGGCGGCCCACACAGCAGGCTCCCCGGCCCCAAGCTCAGCCGACATCCGGCGCTGGCGGCAATACCTTGCTGACGAACGTGCGGAGGCCCGCGTCTACCGCGACCTGGCCCAGAACCGCGACGGCGAGGAGCGCGCCATCCTGCTGGCCCTGGCCGAAGCC
The DNA here is from genome assembly GCF_030816855.1 of Arthrobacter sp. B3I4. Taxonomy (NCBI): domain Bacteria; kingdom Bacillati; phylum Actinomycetota; class Actinomycetes; order Micrococcales; family Micrococcaceae; genus Arthrobacter; species Arthrobacter sp. B3I4. Next base: position 50,092 of record NZ_JAUSYK010000001.1, read on the forward strand.
GAGAGACGCCACGAAGCGCACTGGCTGCAGCTACTTGGCGAGCATGCCGGCCGGCCGCGCCCCGCCTCATTGCGCAGCCAGTTCCTCGGCTTCCTGGCCCGGCATTTCGGCTCCGTGTTCGTCCTGGCCCTGGCCCAGCGCGCCGAGAGCCGGTCACCGTACGCCAACGACCCCTCCGCGACCCCGGCGATGGTGGCCGACGAGCAGATCCATGAGGAAGTCGTCCGCGGCCTGGCCACCCGCGGCCGTAACCGTCTCGCCGGCAGCTTCCGCGCCGCCGTTTTCGGCGCCAACGATGGCCTGGTCAGCAACCTCTCGCTCGTCATGGGCATGGCTGCCTCCGGCGTCAGCAGCGCCGTGGTGCTCCTCAGCGGTGTGGCCGGCCTGCTCGCAGGCGCATTGTCGATGGGTGCCGGTGAGTTCATTTCGGTGCGTTCCCAGCGTGAGCTGCTCGCAGCGACCCGCCCCACGCAGATCACCCTCGCAGCAGCGCCGTCTTTGGACCTCGAGCACAACGAGCTCGTGCTCGTCTATCTGGCCCGCGGCATGTCCCGCGAGGCCGCCGAGCACCGAGTCGCGGAACGGATGGGGCTGCTGGACTGCGACTGTGATCCGAGCCTGTCCCTGCGGCCCGAACTGCCCGAAACCGAAGACCAGCACGAGGCGGTCGGCACGGCGTGGAGCGCCGCAGCGTCGAGCTTCTGCTTCTTCGCCTCCGGGGCCATCGTGCCGATCATTCCCTTCGTGCTCGGCATGACCGGGATCGCCGCGCTCGTGGTCTCCGCCGCCTTGGTGGGGATTGCGCTGCTGCTGACCGGCGGCGTCGTCGGTCTGCTCTCCGGCACCTCCCCTGCCAGCCGTGCGCTGCGGCAGTTGGCCATCGGTCTCGGCGCTGCCGCTGTTACGTACCTGCTCGGAATGGCGTTTGGCGCGGCGGTCGCTTAGTGGATGATTCCGGACAACCGGACGACCGTCCCCGGCACGGGCGTGCCCGCAGCGGCTTTCGGGTGGTCCGGAATCTCGCGGCGGTGGTCGTGATCGCCGGAGGCGCGTTCCTGGCCGTGGGGCTGGTATCCGGGGATCCCCGGGTCGCCGGGTTGGTGAACATCGACGGCGGCGCGAAGCCGGACCGTGCGCGCGGAGCGGCAGAGCACCCGACGGCCAGCGCTGTGCCTCGGAAGGCCGGGGTTTCCGGAGACGGTGCGTCGCCGGCTGTCCCGCCGCCGGGCTTCGAAGAACAGGACCAGCCGCTGGGACAGCCCCCGGAACCGGCCTCCCGGAGCACCTCCTACAAGTTCCTCGCCACCAACGCCGACGGCAGCCCGGTGGGCTATTCGCCCTGCCGGCCGCTGCACTACGTGGTCAATGCCGCACTGGCCCCAGAGGGCGGCGCAGACCTGGTGAACAACGCGATCGAGACCGTATCGAAGGCAACCGGGATCCGGTTCATCAACGACGGTGCCACCACCGAGGCCCCGTCCCCGTCCCGCGCCCCGTACCAAAAAGACGCCTACGGCGAGCGCTGGGCTCCCCTGCTGATCGCGTGGACGACGCCGGAGCAGGCACCCCAGCTGAAGGGCCCGGTGATCGGTACCGGAGGAAGCACCCACTTCAGTTTCGGTGACGGACCCAAAAGCTTCGTCACCGGCAGTCTCGAGTTGGATGCGCCGCAGATCAGGACCGATCTGGGACGCGGAGACGGCTCGGCCTACGCAACGGCCGTGATACTTCACGAACTCGGCCACGTGATGGGCCTGGAACACGTCGATGACCCGACCCAATTGATGTACCCCGAGATCGGGGCGCCCGACGGGCTGGCCGCCGGTGACCTGAACGGTCTGCACGAACTGGCTCGCGCCCAGTGCCGCAAGGACCTCTAGGGGCAGGGAGGCACCGGGCCCCGGCCCCTCCACGGACCCTTCTAGCCGTCCAGCACGGCGAGCGCTTCGTCGACGGTGTCCACCAGGAAAATCCTGTCTTCCATCCGCCGGCCTGAGGCCAGGCTCTGCAGCAAAGGCCAGGCCGGGAACCGCAGCAGCCAGTGCTCCTTACCCACCAGCACCATGGGCGTGATGGTCTCCGGCGCTCCGTAGTAGTTCTCGCAGGCGTCTTGGAAGATTTCCTGCACGGTGCCGCCGGAACCGGGCAGGAAAATGACGCCGCCGTTGCACAGCTCGAGCAGGACCGCTTCGCGGATAGCGTTGGCGAAGTACTTGGCAATGTGCGTGGCGAAGAAGTTGGGCGGCTCATGGCCGTAAAACCAGGTGGGAATCCCCAGCGACGGCGTGCCGTCCGGATGGCGTTTGACGACGGCGGCGGCGGTCCGTGCCCAGGCGGACACTGAGGGCCGGAAGCCGGGCACGACGGCGAGGTCAGTCAGCGCCCGGTCGAAGACGGCCTGGTCGACCCCGCTGAGGTAGGCGCCGAGGTTCGCCGCCTCCATGGCGCCGGGGCCGCCGCCGGTGGCAACCACCCGGCCGTTCCGCGCCAGCAGCCGGCCCAGCTGGGCTGCCTCGGCAAACGCGGCCGAGCCGCGGCTCGCGGCGTGCCCGCCCATAACGCCCACCATGCTCCGGCCAAGGCACAGCTCAGACCGGGTCAGCTCATCAAGCGCATCGCCGATGGAGTGGTCATGCAGGGCCGCGGCGAGAGTGGCATCGAGCCGGTGCCGCTGGCCCGGGCGGATGCTCCATTGGTACACCCGGGCGTCCAGGGTTTCCTCATAGCGGGTTTCAGCGACGCCGGCGTACAGTTCCTGCGGGGTATAGAGCCGGCCCCGGTAAGGGTTGAACGGCACTTTTTCCAGCTTGGGAAAGATCAGGGCACCGCCGCCGCGCAGCGCAACCTCCACGCCGTCGTCGAACGTGCAGCCCAGGAAGATGGCGCCCTGGGCGTCGAGGGACTCCAGCGTCTCCCGCCTGCCGCGCAGATCCAGCGACTGCAGGTGCCAGCCGTGCATGGACCGGGCGCCGCTGGCAACCAACTGGTCGAAGCTACGGAGGCTCTCGACCTCCAGGGTCCGCGGACTGGGGTGCAGGCTGCGGGCAGCGCTCATCCGCTGGCCTCAGGAAAGAGAGCCGGAGGGAGCGCCGGACCCCGGCGCCGCGTCGGAGGCCAGATAGGCGTCAAGCTTCGCGAGGGTCTGCTCGATGCTGGCCGGATGGCGGCGGAGGTAGCCGGCGAGACGCAGGAGGATCCTGGCCCGGACATTCCGCGCGTCCCATTGTTCAGTGACAAGGGTGCCGGGGTTGCCGGCTGCGTCGGCGGCAGGTTCCAACAGGTAGCGCCAGATGTGGCCGCCGAAGTGCCGCCAGGCGATCCGCCGGCCCTCCTCGAATTCGCAGACGGTGTTGAGGATCTTGTAGTCCAGCATGATGTTCATTTCCATGCCGAACTTCGCGCCGAGGGAAAGCCGTTCGGGACCGCGGGGCTGTGCGCCCTTGACCGTGTCGGAGCCGTCGATCACGCTGTGCAGCGCGGGCGTGGCGAGCACCTCGAAGATGGCTTCCGGAGCGGCCGCGATGAAACGGCTGCGGGACACGAGATATCTGTTGGTCATCCGGCAATCCTAATCCCGTGTTGTGATGCAGGATTCAGGGGCCGGCCGATGGTGCAGAATGAGTCATGCAGATTTCATCCCCGGCCGCTGCCAGCCGTCCCCGCATCGGCATTCCCCTGCGGCTCAGCAGTTCCTCGGACCCCGACCCCCGGGTGGCGGAGGCCAACGGGCTCTTCGATTACATCGTGGACCTGGTGCGGGAGGGCGGCGGGGAGCCGGTGCCGCTTTCGTCCACAGAAGGACTCGGCGGGCTCGACGGCGTTGTACTCCCGGGCGGCGGCGATCTGGATCCCCGGCTCTATGGCGAGACGCCCGGCGGAACGTGCTACGACGTCAATCCGGCACAGGACGACCTCGACCTGGCGGTGGCCCGGCAGTCGATCGAAGCCGGTCTTCCCTTGCTGGGCATCTGCCGGGGCCATCAACTCCTGAATGTGATCTACGGCGGAACCCTGATCCAGGACATGGACCCCGGCTCCGTGCCGCACCAGGAGCCGGAGCCGGTCCACGAATTGGGTCCCTGGGCCTGGCATGCGGTCGCGATCAGCGCCGGCTCCAAGGTTGCGGCGCTGTATGCGCCGCCGGCGGGTGCCGCTGCGGGAGAACGCCATCCGGAAGGTGCCGGAGAGGAAGCCGGTGATGGTGCCGACGAGAGGTCCCCGCTGACCGTTAAGATCGCCTCCGGCCATCACCAGGCCGTTGCCCGGGTAGCCGACGGACTCGTCGTCACCGCCGTGGCCGACGACGGGACGGTGGAAGCACTGGAAGATCCGCAGCGCTGGGTCGCTTCGGTCCAATGGCATCCTGAGGCCCTGGAGCTTCCCGCCGCGGAGCGGCTGGCACCTTTCCGGGCTTTCGTGGACGTCTGCCGGAACGGCGCCACCGCGGGTTAGAGGGGGTGCGGCGTTAGGGCTCGTGCCGGCTTAGGGCTCGTGCCGGCTGGGCCTTTGCGGGGTAGAGCGTTTGCCGGGTTAGAGCCGCTGCAATTCGACGGCGTCCGGCCCCACGGCATCCGGCACGGCCAGTCCGGCGTCGTCGTTCCTGCCACGCCTGGCGGCACCAGCGGCGAACGCCATGACACCCGAACCCAGCAGGGTGGTGATGGCGCCCGCCCAGATCGGCGCGGTGTAGCCCAGCCCGGCGGTGATGGTCACGCCGCCCAGCCATGCACCCAGGGCGTTGCCGACGTTGAAGGCACCGATGTTGGCGCCGGAGGCCAGGGTCGGTGCGGCGTCGGCGTACTTCATCACCCGCATCTGCAGTCCGGGGACGGTGGCGAAGCCAAAACCGCCCAGCAGCACCATGGAGGCGATGGTCATCGGCTGGCTGGCCGCAGTCAGGGCGAAGACGACCAGGACCACGACCAGCGCGGCCAGCACCACCAGCAGCGTGCGGTCCACATTCCGGTCGGCAGCCTTGCCGCCGACGGTGTTCCCGATGAAAAGGCCGACGCCGAAGAGGATCAGCAGCCACGGCACGGTGGCCGCGGAGAAGCCGCTGACTTCGGTCAGCGTGAACGCGATGTAGGTGAAGGCGCCGAACATTCCGCCGTAGCCAAGGATGGTGACGAAGATCGATAGCCATACCTGTCCGGATCGGAATGCTTTGAGCTCGCCGCGGAGGCCGCCCGGGGCAGTCTCGGCCGCGCCGGTCTTCGGCACGAGGGCGAGGATTCCCGCCAGGGCCAGCACCCCGATGCCGGCAATGGCCCAGAAGGTGGAGCGCCAGCCGGCGGCCTGGCCGAGCATGGTGCCGAAGGGCACGCCCAGGACGTTGGCGGCCGTCAGTCCGGTGAACATGATGGCGATTGCACCGGCCTTCTTGGTGGGGCCGACCATGCTCGCGGCGACCACCGCACCGATTCCAAAGAACGCGCCGTGGGCCAGTGCGGCGATGATCCGGCCGACCATCATGAGCGTGTAGTCGGGGGCGGTGGCCGAGACGAGGTTGCCGGCGATGAACAACACCATCAGCACCGCCAAAACCGGCTTGCGCTCGAAGCGGGTGACGGCGGCGGTCAGGAGGAGCGCCCCGACGACGACGGCGAGGGCGTAGCCGGAGATCAGCCAGCCGGCGCTTGCCTCGCTGACGGCGAAGTCTGCGGCCACCTCGGGCAGCAGACCCATGATGACGAACTCGGTGAGTCCGATTCCGAACCCGCCGAGGGCGAGTGCTATCAGGCCGATGGGCATGGTGGCTCCTTCAAAACTGTACGGGGGGATGGGGGAAGCGTAAGATATTAGTTGCAGACGCGTTGTTTATTGTTGCATACGCAAATATAACGCGCAAGCAACTATCTTGCGGCTGCAGTCCGTTCATCGGACGAACACGGCCGCCCCGGCTGGAGAGGAGCACACAGATGGGTATCAAGGACGACGCCGTCGAGGTCCGCGCACAAGGCTGGCGGACCCTCGCGGCCCTGCACGGACTGATCGAGACCGAGTTGGAGCGCTCGTTGCAGGCCGAAGCACAACTCTCGGTTGTCGAGTACACGGTGCTGGACGCGCTGAGCCGGCAGGACGGCTGGCACATGCGGATGCAGCAACTGGCCCGGGCGACTGCCCTGAGCCCGAGCGCCACCACGCGGCTGGTCAACCGGCTCGAGGAACGTGGCCTACTGACCCGGATCCTCTGTGATGATGACCGGCGCGGAATCTACACCGAGCTCACGACCAGCGGAGTGGCGCTGTTGGAGCAGGCCCGGCCCGTGCACGACGGCACCCTCGAACGGGCCCTGGCCGAAGCCCACAAGACGCCCGAGCTCGCTCCCCTGGTCGACGCCCTCCCCCGGTTGCACGCCGCCGTCTGACACGCCGCCGCGGAGAAACCGGATACAGCTGGGGTGACCCCTTGCCGACTTGCCGCCGCGGACGTATGGTTAAACAACCAAATGGTTGATCAACCACAAGGTTGACGGCAATGGGTCATTAAACAAGGGAGTGACCGTGCCCCTCGACGACGGACACCTCGACGGCGCCTTCCTGGCGCTCGCCGATCCTGTCCGCCGTCGGATCATCGCCCGGCTGAGCCGCGGCCCGGCCACGGTCAACGAATTAGCGGAACCCTTCGCGATCACCAAGCAGGCGGTCTCGAAGCACATCCAGGTCCTCGAGCAGGCAGGCCTCGTCACGCGCACGCGGGACGCCCAGCGCCGGCCCGTCCACCTGAACCCGGCACGGCTGGAGGCTCTCACCGCTTGGATCGACCAGTACCGGCTGGTCTGCGAGGGGCAGTTCCGCAACCTCGACGCCGTGCTCCAATCCCAGGCCGCTGAGCGCGGCCCGGAGGCAAAGGACTGATCATGAGCAACGCCTTGAAACTCTCGGTTCCGGAAGGGCTGCCTTTCATTGACTTCGAGCGGGATTTCGACTTTCCCGTGGCGGATGTTTTCCGCGCCCACAAAGAACCCGACCTTGTGGCCCGGTGGCTGGGCCCCCGGAGGCTTCGGATGGACGTGGACCACTACGACTTCCGCACCGGCGGCAGCTACCGCTACACGCACACCGGGCCGGACGGCGTCGCGCACCTGTTCACAGGGGTCTTCCACACTGTGCGGGACAACGACTTCGCCATCCAAACCTTCGAGTACGGCGGCTATCCCGACGTGGTGAGCATCGAGTTCCTGACCTTCGCTGACCTCGGCGGCGGCCGCACCCGGCTCACCGCGCATGCTGTCTACCCCAGCATGGAGGCACGCGACGGCATGGCCCAGTCCGGCATGGAAGGGGGCCTCACCGAAGGCTACGAGCGGCTCGAGGAATTGCTGGCGGAACGGCTGTCAGAGGCGAGGTCCTGAACCTCGAGCGCTTCGTCCAGCACCCGCCCGAGGTTGGCGGCGTCGTGGGCGAACCGGCCTAGGAACAGCCCGTCCGCCGCCGCGAGCTTCGGCAGGAGTCCCGGCCCGGCGCTGCCGCCGTAGATGATGGGGCAGCGCCCGCCGAGCCGTTCGCGGATTCGTGCCACCACCTCGTTGACGTACCCCGGCTCGGCGGGTTGCTCCGCCCCGATCGCCCAGACCGGTTCGTAGGCCAGCACGAGCCGGGGCAGCAGCGAATCGTCACCCCTGGCAGCCGCCCCGACCTGGCGCAGGCAGAAGTCGGCCGCCTCCTCCGGACTGAGCCGCACCGGCTCACCGATGCACAGCAGCGGCGTGAGGCCGGCGTCGACCGCGGCGCGGACCTTGCGGGCCACGACGTCGTCGTCCTCGCCAAACAGTGCGCGGCGCTCCGCGTGGCCGATCTCCACGAGCGAGACACCAAGTTCGGCGAGCATGCCCGGACTCACCTCCCCGGTGAGAGGCCCGTCCGCCCAGGCGCAGTTTTGTGCGCCGAGGAGTACGGGCGAGCCGGCCAGGATGTTCTTCGCTTCGGCGAGGACCGGGAAGGAGGGGATGACGAAGACCCGGACGCGGTCGCTGCCTGCCAGGGCGGCCCGTGCGTCGACGACGGCGCGCACCTCCGACAGCCAGCGCAGGCTTTCCTGGTAGCCCAGGTACATCTTGGTGCTGACACCGATGTGCAAGGGGTGAGGCAGGGGGCTGACGCTGGTGCCGGAGGTGCGGCTCATGGATCTCCTTTTAGTGTGCGGTGGTGCTGGCCGGATTTAGTCCAGCAGCTCATCCGCCTTGTTCTTGAACCGCTTGGTAGCGAACATCATCGCCGCCGCCACAAAGGGCATAACACCGAGGGCGTAGACGCCCATGGAGCCGGTCGGCGACTGAGTGGCCTCGTTGACCGCGGTCCGCAGGATCGGGGCGACGAAGCCGCCGAGGTTGCCCAGCGAGTTGATCAGGCCGATGCCGGCGGCAGCCGCGGAGCCGGCGAGGAACGCCGTCGGGTAGGACCACACCACTGGACCCACGGCCAGGAAGCTGCAGACAGCCAGCGTAATGAAGATCATGCCGATCACGGGCTGGTGGTTGGTGCCGGCCCAGGCCGAGCCGAAGATGCACAGGCCGGTGGAGATGAACAGGGCGGTGCCGAACTTCCGGCGCTTGGCCACCGTGTCTGCTGCGCGGCCGATGAAGTAGCAGGCGAAGATGCCGAAGAACCACGGGACGGCGATCAGCAGACCGACGGCGAGGCCGACCTTCTGCCCGGTCAGGGAGGAAACCTGCTGCGGCAGGAAGAACGTCACACCGTAGACGGCGATCTGCAGGCAGAAGTAGATGGCGGTGAAGTACCAGACCCGGCCGTTGCGCATCGCGGCGAGGATGCCGCGGGGGCCCGTCTCGTCCTTGATGGTGTCCTCCAGAGCCATGACTTCCTTGAGCGCGAACTTTTCTTCGCCGCTGAGGAACTTGGCCTTTTCCGGGCCGTTGATCAGGAAGAAGAAGGCCGCAATGCCGGCCAGGACGGCGAGCAGGCCCTCCACGAAGAACATCACCTGCCAGCCGCGGAGGCCGGGAACCTGGTCGCCGATGTTGATCAGCCAGCCGGAGAGCGGGTTGCCGATCATCTGGGAGAACGGCTGCGCCAGGTAGAAGATGGCGAACATCTGCACGCGCACCTTGTTGGGGAACCACTCGGCGAGGTACATGATGACGCCGGGGAAGAGCCCGGCCTCAGTGACGCCGAGGAGGAACCGCAGGATGACGAAGGAGGTTTCGCCCTGCACGAAGGCGAAGCACGCCGAGACGATGCCCCAGGTGATCGCGATGCGGGCCAGCCAGATCTTGGCGCCGACCTTCTTGAGCAGCAGGTTGCTGGGGATCTCGAAGATCGCGTAGCCGATGAAGAAGATGCCCGCGCCGAGGGCGAAGGCCGCGGCGGAGACGCCCTTGTCCGCGCCCAGGGCGGCTTCGGCGAAACCGACGTTGGTCCGGTCCAGGAACGAAACGACGTACAGAATGACCAGCATCGGCATCAGCCGGCGGGCCGCCTTGGAGATCGCGGACTTCAGGACCGGGCGGGCCAAAAGCTCCTTGGATGTTGCGGTGGTTGCGGACACAGCACTCTCCTTCGAGTGATGAGGTGGGGTGGTTCGCCCGCGGGCCGGCGGCCCGCGGTTCGTCAGCGGCTCCCTGGTGGGGCCGTTAGTGCATGTACAGGCCGCCGTCGACGTTGAGCGTCTGCCCGGAAATGTAGCCTGCGTCTTCGCCGATCAGGAAGTGGATGGCGGCCGCGATGTCGCGGGTGCTGCCGACCCTGTTCACCACCAGGTCCTTGACCAGTTCATCTTTGCGTTCCTCGCTGAGGGTGCCGCCCATGATGTCGGTGTCGATCGGACCGGGTGAGATGGCATTGACGGTGATGTCGTACTCGCCCAGTTCGCGGGCGGTGGCGCGGGTCAGGCCGATGACGCCGGCCTTCGCCACGGAGTACGGAGTTTTGCTGAAGGTGCCGCCGCCGCGCTGGGCGGAGACGGAAGAGATGTTGACGATCCGTCCCAGCCGGTTCTTGGCCATGGATTCGGCGGCCCGGCGGGTCGCGTAGTGGACGCCGTTCAGGTTGATGTTGAGCACCCGGTCCCATTCGGCGGCGTCGAGCTCAAGGTAAGGTACCGGGGAGCTGACACCGGCAACGTTCGCCAGCGCGATCAGCTGGGGCAGTTCGGCCTCGATTTCGTCGATTGCGGCACGGACCGAGGCCTCGTCGCCGATGTTGGCACCGACGCCGTGGGCCTTCACCCCGTGCTTGCCGGCCAGTTCCTTGGCGACGGCTTTGCTGGCGGCGTCGTCGAGGTCGATGACGCCGACGTTCCAGCCGCGTTCGGCGAGGAAGTCGGCGGTCGCCCGGCCAATGCCGCGTTCGGAGACGGCGCCGGTGACGATCACGGTGCGCTCAGCGGGGAATGCGCTCATAAAGGTTTCCTTTGAAAGTTCGCGGGACGGGCGGTCAGCCAAGGGGGGCCGGGCCGAGCTCTTCGATCAGCTTCTGCATCGCAACGTAAGCCTTGTTCCGGTAGGCCACGAGCTCGGCGGTCCGCTCAGCGGGGACGTTCAGGAAGCCGGAGCCGGTCTTGGTGCCGAGCTGGCCGGCGTCGACCTTTTCCTGCAGGATCCGCGGGGTGGCGAACCGCTCCGGGAATCCGGTTTGCAGTGACTTGTAGCAGAAGGCGTAGACGTCGAGCCCGGCCATGTCCGCGATGGCGAACGGGCCGAAGAACGGCAGCCGGAAGCCGAAGGTGGTGCGCACCATGGTGTCCACGTCTTCCGCGGTCGCGATGCCTTCCTCGACGACCTGGGCGGCCTCGTGGAAGAGGGCGTACTGCAACCGGTTGAGCACAAAGCCGGTGACGTCTTTGACGGTGGCCGTTTCCTTGCCGGTCTCCCCCACGATGGCACGGGCGGCTTCGACGGTAGCGGCTGAGGTGCCCTCGTGCGGGATGACTTCCACGCCGGGAATGAACGGTGCGGGGTTGGAGAAGTGCACGCCCAGGAAGCGCTCGGGGTTCACCACCACCTCGGCCAGCTTGGCGATGGAGATGGTGGAGGTGTTCGAGCCGATGATGGCGTCCGGGCGGGCGGCAGCGCTGATCCGCGCCAGGGTGCCGTGCTTGATCTCGATGACCTCAGGCACGGCTTCTTCGATGTATTCGGCGTCGGCGACAGCCTCTTCGATGTCCTTCGCGGCCCACAGGTTTTCCTTGAGCGTTTCGGTGGCGCCGGCCGGGAACAGGCCCGCCGCGACGAATTCGTCCGATTCCTTGAGCAGGCGCTCGTAGTTGCTCTGGGCGATCTCGGCCGAAACGTCGGCGAGCGCGACCCGGGCTCCGGCGAGAGCCAGGACCTGGGCGATCCCGCCGCCCATGTAGCCGGAGCCGACGACGGCAATGTTACGAGTGGTCATTTGATTGTCTGTCCTTCCGAAGCACCCTCATAGGAGTGGATTGCGTCTACTTTGGCCGCGGAGGCGGAGGTCTCGTCGAAGCGGTGGCCGAGCCATTCGCGGACGAGTTTCTTGGCCAGTTCCAGCCCGATTACCCGCTGGCCCATGGTCAGCACCTGGGCGTTGTTGGAAAGCACGGACCGCTCCACGGAGTAGCTGTCGTGCGCGGTGACGGCGCGGATGCCGGGGACCTTGTTGGCCGAGATGGCCACGCCCAGTCCGGTGCCGCAGATCAGCAGAGCGCGGTCCGCTTCACCGTTGGCGACCTTGCGGGCCGCCGCGACGGCCAGGTGCGGGTAGGCGGTGCTGTCGTCAGCGCCGACGCCGACGTCCTCCACGGACGCGACCCGGGGGTCCGCCTCGAGCAGCTCGCGCAGGGCGTTCTTGTATTCGACGCCGGCTTCGTCGTTTCCGACGACGATCCGCCAGCCGGGCTGGGCGGTGTTGTTTTCAGGGCTGTTTTTTTCTGGGCTGTTTTTTTCAGGCAAGAGAAACTCCTTCAGCTGTTTTCGATGGAGGCCGCGTAGTCGGCCATCCGGTCGGCGATCAGGCCGAAAGATACGGCGCCCGGGTCCGGGTGGCCGATGCTCTTTTCGGCCAGCGGGCGGGCCCGGCCCTTCTTGGGGCTCAGCGCCGCCGTGGCGTCCGCGGCTTTGGCGGCGGCGTCGGCAGCGGTCCGCAGGCTGCGGGCCAGGCCCTCGCCGCCGTCGATGGACCGGTTGAAGACTTCGGCGAAGGGAAGCAGCGCGTCCACCATCGTCTTGTCTCCCGCTTCGGCTTTGCCGAGCGTGATGATGGCGTCGCGGAGCGCGTCGACCGCGGCACCGGCGTCGGCGGCGGTGTACGAGTCCTTGCTGCCAAGGGCCCGGCCGACGGCGGTGACGGCCGCGCCCCAGAGCGCCCCGGAAGTGCCGCCGGCACGTTCGGCCCACTGCTCGCCGGCGGCGGCGAGGACTTCTTCCAGCCCGGCACCGGCGGCGTGGGACTGTTCCGCCGCGGCGACGGCTGCGTCCACGCCGCGGCGCATGCCGATGCCGTGGTCGCCGTCGCCGGCAATGGCGTCGAGCTTGCCGAGGGCCTCCTCGTGTTCGACGACGACGGCCTGCGCCACCTTCAGCGCACCCACGGCCGTGGCGGCGAGCGCGGTGGACGCCGCGGTGACGGCCATCGCCGGCGTCGTTCCGGCCTCGGTCTGCTCGGACACGGTCCGGGCGCGGCGCGGGGCCAGGTTTCCCTTGCGGAACGCGGGGGTGTCGGCGGGCGCGGACCAGAACTTCTCCAGTTCCTCGTCCAGCCAGAACAGCGTCAGGGACAGCCCGGACATGTCCAAGCTGGTGACGAGCTCACCGCATTCCGGTTCAACGGTCTCCAGTCCGGCGGCGGTCAGCAGTGCTTCGACCTTTCCGAACAGCAGGAAGAGCTCGTCGTATTTAACCGTGCCCAGGCCATTGAGGATCGGCACGACGCGGCGGCCCGCGGTCTCCGGCTTGTCCTTGAGCAAGCCGTCCACCAGCAGCGCGGCCAGTTCGCTGGCGGTGGGAAGCGGCTGTTCCGAGATTCCCGGTTCGCCGTGGATGCCGAGGCCGACGGACATCATGCCCTCGGGCACGGTGAACAGCGGTTCCGCGGCGCCCGGAAGCGTGCAGCCGGCGAAGGCGACGCCCAGGGAACGGGTGTGGTGGTTGGCTTTGATCGCCAGCCGTTCCACCTCGTCCAGGTCCAGTCCCGCTTCCGCGGCGGCCCCGGCGACTTTGAAGACGGTGAGGTCCCCGGCAATGCCGCGGCGCTTCTCGATTTCCTCCAGCGGGGCACTGGCGATGTCGTCCGTGACCAGCACGGTTCGTGTGTCGATGCCCTCGGCGTTGAGCTTGTCCTGCGCCTGGCCGAAATGCAGCACGTCCCCGGCGTAATTGCCGTAGCTGAGCAGCACTCCGCCGCCTGTCTGCGCTGCCTTGGCGACGCGGTAGACCTGGCCTGCGGAAGGCGAGGCGAACATGTTGCCGCAGGCGCTGCCCGCGGCGAGTCCGGCGCCCACCAGCCCGGCGAACGCCGGATAATGCCCCGACCCGCCACCGATCACCAGCGCGACGTGGCCGTCCGGGGATTCGGTGGAGCGGACCACCCCGCCGTCCACCCGCGCCACGTACTGGCGGTGGACGGCGGCGAAGCCGTCGAGGGCGTCATCCGCGAAGCGTGCGGGATCATCAAATATCTTGGTCATGATTCCTCGTTGAACCGGTTGGGGCGGGTGGAGGGGGCAGCGGGCCGGGCGCCGGACTGTTCTTGCCGGTATGGCGCCGCGGTCGCTGCGGGTTGGCCTAGCGTGCCGCGACGGCGGCGGGCTGCTGCCGGCCCTGGGCCACCTTGGACGTGCCGAGGGCGTAGCCGTCCCGCCTGGGCAGGATCTGGCGGCGCAGGTAGTCCTGGTTTGAGGCGGTGACGCTGAGGCCGTCGCCGCCGTAGTGCTCGGTGCAGATGATGCCCTGGAAGCCGGCCGAGATTGCGACCTGGAAGGCCTCGCGGTAGCTGATCAGACCGGATTCCATCGGCGCGGGCATGGCGACGTACTGGTTCTTGGCGCGGTTTTCGTCCCGGATGTAGTTCTTGACGTGCCAGTAGTTGGAGTAGGGCAGCGCCTTCTGCACGACTTCACGCCAGTCCTCGATGGGCCGGTGCAGGCGGATGAGGTTGCCGATGTCCGGGTTGATCCCGACGTTGGGCAGGTCGATGTCCTGGACCAGCTGTACGGAGGAGTCGGCGGTGCCGAGGTAGGTGTCCTCGTACATTTCGAGGGAAACCAGGAGTCCGAGTTCCGCGGCATGCCGGCCCACTTCCCGGATCCGGGTGACGGCCTTGTTCCAGGTTTCCTTGTCCCCCACCGGGTCCTTGTGTCCTTCGACGGTCCAGAACCAGAGCTGTTCGCGCTGTTCCGGGGTGAGGGCCTGGTGCAGGCCGATCGAGACGACTTCGCAGCCGAGCTGCGCGGCAGCGTCGATGGTGCGGTGGGTGTAGGCCAGGTTGTCTTCCCAGTTGGCGGCGTCGATGACGCTGCGGCGGATGGCTGAGATGGCCGGCAGGCCGATCCCGGCGCCGTTGGCGGCGGCGGTCAGCTCGTCGAGCCGTGCCGGGCTGAGGTCTCCGGGCCGCACCCAGCTGTCGGTGAGGTCGGCGTTGGCGAAGCCTGCGTCGGCCACTTCCTGGAAGACCCGCTGCCATTCGGCGATGGGGGCGTCCTGAACGGACGTGCCATCGGCCATGGTGCCCGGGAACTGCAGCAGGGCCGCGGTGATGGGCCAGTTTTCGGCGGTGTACGACATTGTCACTCCCAAATCTTGAATCACATTTCCTATAGGATTCACCGTGATGCCGACCCTTGTCAAGGGGTCTGGGGTCTTTGCCTAGCTGCGAATTTCGCTGTCGTGCTGGGCGCGCTGCTTGACGCCCTCGATGTGGGCGATCATCTTCTGCCGCGCCAATTCCGCGTCACCGGCCTCGAACGCGCGCAAAATTTCGGTATGTTCCGCGATCGCGAAATCAGCGTCGGTGACGCCGAGTCCACCGAAGAAGCGGAAGCGCTGCACCTGACCGCCCAGCGCGTTGTACGCGGAGAGCAGGAACTGGTTGTCCGCGTACTCGGCGATAAGCCGGTGGAAGCGTTCGTCTGCCTCCCAGTAGGAGCGGAACTCCGCGAAGGAGGGTCCCCGGGGCGCGGCCTTCAGGTCGGCGATGGCCTGGGCCAGCTGGGCGGTCAATTCCTTGTCGGCGCGCCGGCAGGCCATCAGGGCGTTGGCGGGTTCGATCACCAGGCGCGCGTCCATCAGGTCGGCGAGCTCGTCCCGGGTGAAAAGCGGCGCCACGCGGTAACCGCGCAGGGCGGCGCGGCGCACCATGCCGGTCGCCTCCAGCCGGGCGAGCGCCTCCCGGACCGGCGTCGGCGAGACGTCCAGTTCCCGGGCCATGCCGTCGATGCTGACCGGTGTCCCGGCCTGCAGCCGGCCGTCCATCAGCGCGATGAGCAAAGCCTCGTACACGTGGTCGGCGAGGACCTGCCTGCTGACCCCCCGGGGGGCCTGATCCTTGATAGCCATACAGAAATCCTATAGCCGTAATCGCAGCCTACTGGCGCCCGCGCAGGACCTCGATCACGGTGGAGTCGTCCTGCCGGCCAAGGCCTGCGCGCCGCCCGCTGAGGTAGAGCTGTTCCGCCGCGGAGGCGAGCGGCGCCGGGTAGGTGCTCTCCCGTGCCGCGTCCACTACCAGGCCCATGTCCTTGACGAAGATGTCCAGGGCGCTGCGGACCTCGGTGTTGTCCGGGTCCACCATGCGGGAGCCCCGGTCGTCGAACATGAACGACGCCGCGGCGCCGGAGCGCAGCACCTCCCAGGTCTGTTTGGGATCCAGGCCGAGCGCCTCGGCGAAGGCCAGGGCCTCCCCCGCCGCGGCGATGTGCACACCGCAGAGCAGTTGGTTGACGAGCTTGACCTTCTGTCCGTCGCCGACCTCCGTTCCCACGACCGGGGCGGAGCTCGCCATCGCATCCAGCAGCGGCCGCACCACGGCCAGGGCACGCTCGGAGCCGCTGACCATCATCA
The DNA here is from genome assembly GCF_030816855.1 of Arthrobacter sp. B3I4. Classification (NCBI taxonomy): domain Bacteria; kingdom Bacillati; phylum Actinomycetota; class Actinomycetes; order Micrococcales; family Micrococcaceae; genus Arthrobacter; species Arthrobacter sp. B3I4. The sequence continues at coordinate 66,072 of NZ_JAUSYK010000001.1, forward strand.
GCAGGTCGCCAGTGGCGGCCCGCTTGGTACCGCCGGAGACCGGCGCGTCGACGAGTTCGACGTCGAACGCTGCCAGCCGCTGTGCGAGCGACACCACGGCGGCCGGGCCGACGGTGGCCATCAGCAGGACAACGGTCCCCGGGCGCAGCGCGGCGGCGAGCTGGTCGGAGCCGAACAGCACCGCGTCGGCCTGGGCCGGCGTGGCAACCATCAGGGCGACGACGTCGGCCTCCGCGACCGCTTCCTTGGCCGTGGCAGCGGGGGTAAGGCCCGGGACGGCCAGGGACTCCGCCCGTCCTTCCGCCACGTCGAAGGCCGCGACCTCGTGTCCGGCCGCGGCGAGGACGACCGCCATCGGTCCGCCCATCGCCCCCAGTCCGATCCATCCGACCTTGCTCATGGGGTTACTTCCTCTCGTGGGGCTGCGGACGCCGGGGCGCCGCGGAACAGTTCGATGGTGTCGGCGAGCGCGTTTTCGTTCCCGACGTTGCCGGCGAAGACGACGTACGGCATGCCCTGCACGCCGGGGGCGGCTTCATCCGGCCGGAGGACCGAGACCATGCCGGGGAACAGTTGACCCAGCACGGTGGCCCGGCGGATGCCGAGCCCGCGGACGGCCACGTCGTGGGAGGTGATGCCGCCCTTGGCGATGACCCAGGCGGGTTTGGCCGCCAGGGCGGCCTGCACCACTTCGATCAGCGCGCCGGAAACACTGCGGGCGATCTCCAGGCTGGCGGCGGCGTCGGACCCCTTGAGCAGCGACCGGGAGGTGTAGAGCAGGACGTCGGCGCCGGCGAGGGCGTCGACCACCTTGGCCGCCGTGTCGGTAATGTGGGCGCCGCGGGTGGCCGGGTTGACCAGGGCGGGAACGGACAGTTCGATCTCGGTGACGCCGCCGCGAGCCTGGGCCGCGGCGACCTGGCGGGCCGTCTGGCCGACATGGGAACCGACGACGGCGAGGCCGTGCCCAGCGGGGCGGCCGGCGGGCCAGATGTCCTTCGCCTGCAGGGTCGGTTTGGGATCGAGCCCGGCGAGCGCACGGACAAAGGACGGCCCGGTGCGGTGCAGGAACAGCTTGCCTTCACGCTGGACCTGCTGCAGGCCGAGCACCACGATTTCCAGGTCCGCGAACTCGGTGGCGTTGACGACGACGAGCTGCAGGTCATGGGCCGAGCGCAGGATGTCCGCGACCCGGTCCTCGCCGCCGGTACGGATGTCGTCGAGGCCGATGCTGAGCACCTGCTCCCGGGTGACGGTGCCGCCGCTTTTCTCCGCGACGAAGTCCTTGAGGTCCGAGGACCGGTAGCCGAAAGTGGCATCCTTGGCGAACTCGGTGTCGCCGGCCGGTACGGCTTCGCCCCCCACCATTGCCCAGTGCACGTCCCCGGCAGTGAAGCGTCCGGCTTCGAAGTAGGACGGGACGAACAGTACGCCGTCGAAGCCGCGGCCGGTGACCTCGCGCCGGACGGCGTCGAGCGTGCGGATTTCGGCCATCACATGGCCGCGGAGCGTCGAGTCGCTGCGGCTGACCAGGTCCAGGGGCGCGTCGAGCCTCTGCTCGAGTTCGAACAGCGCGCGGCCTGCTGCCTGGTTGAGGACAACGGCGTCGGCCTCATCGAGGCTGCGGGTGTTGGTGAGAATGAAGGAGGTGGACGCCGGCTCAGCGAGGGCTGCAGCGTATTCGGCGGCGTCGAGCACCGTGACCACCGAGACACCGTACACGGACTGCGAGCCGGTCGGATCGTCGTCGAGCACGGCGGTCCGGCGGCCGGTCGCCAGCCGGTGGTCGCGGATTCGCTGACGGGCGTCAGGGAGCCGGACCGGCTCCGGCGCGGCGGGCACACCGGGATGTGCGGCGGGGCGGGTTTCGTGGGTCATGCTGGATCCTTCCGGGTGCCGTGCGGCCGGAGCCGCACGGCACTGCCAGAGCGCTGAGGTCAGGAAACCTGCAGGCCGCCGTTGATGTCATAGGTGGCCGCCGTGATGTAGCCGGCGTCCTCGCCCAGGAGGAAGGCCATCAGCGCAGCGACTTCTTCGCGGCTGCCGACCCGGCCCATCATGATGCCCTCGGACATGGCAGCCTTGCGCTCTTCGCTCAGGGTGCCGCCCATGATGTCGGTGTCGATCGGGCCCGGCGCCACGGCGTTCACCGTGATGCCGAACTCCCCGACTTCGCGTGCCAGCGCGCGGGTGAAGCCGAGAATTCCGGCCTTCGAGGCGCTGTACGCGACCTTGGAGAAGGTGCCGCCGCCGCGCTGCGCCGAGATCGAGGACACGCTGACGATCCGGCCCAGCCGGCGTTCGATCATGCCCTTGAGGACGCGCTGGGAAACGATGAAGGTGCCGCGCATGTTGATGGCGAAGACCTTGTCCCATTCGGCGACGGTGGTTTCCATGAACGGCGTCGGGGAGCTGATCCCGGCCAGGTTGGCCAGGCCCACGATCGGCGGCATCGACGCTTCGACTTCACTGATGGCCCGGTCCACCGACGCTTCGTCCGATACGTCGGCCCCGACGCCGATCGCCTTGACCGCGCGGTTCGATCCGATCTCAGCTGCGGCGGCCCGGGCGTCCTCGGCGTTGATGTCCAGGATCGCGATCGACCAGCCGTCCCGGGCCATCCGGTCCGCTGTGGCCCGGCCGATGCCGCGGGCCGAGGCGGCGCCGGTCAGGACGACGGTCCGTTCGGCGGGGAAAGTGTTGTTCTCTGTCATGGGGATTTCCTAGCGGTTGTTCTTGGCGGGGGCCGCAGCTGCGGGGGCGGTGACGCCCTCCGGCCGGTTGCGGGCGTAGAGGTAGGTGGCGACGGCGGTGATGGCGAGGCAGGCGGCCAGGAAGACGAGGCCGCTCTGGCTGTTGCCGGTCGCGTCCTTGAGGATGCCGACGATGTACGGGGCTACGAAGCCGCCCAGGTTGCCGAGCGAGTTCACCATCGCGAGCCCGGCCGCGGCGGCGGCGCCGGTCAGTGCCGCGGACGGCATGGCCAGGAACGGGGCGATGGCGGAGTAGATGCCCATGGCGGCGAGGGTCAGGAAGACCATGGCCAGCACGGCGTTGACCGGGAGCAGGAACCCGGCGCCGAGCAGGCCGATGGCGGCCAGCACCATGCTGGCGCTGGCGTGCCAGACCCGGTTGCCGGTGCGGTCCGAGCGCTTGCTCCAGAAGTAGACGAACACCGCGGCGATGGCGTACGGGATGAAGACAATGAAGCCGACCTGCACGGAGTCGAACTTGCCGAGTGCCTTGACGATGGTCGGCAGCCAGAGGCCCAGACCGTAAATGCCGCAGACGAGGCCAAAGTACAGCGCGGAGTAGGCCAGGGTGCGCGGGTCCTTCAAGCCGGCGAGGAAGTTGTGCTTCCCGTCCTTCTGCTTGTCGGCCAGTTCCTTGCTCATGGTGGTGGAAAGCCACTCGCGCTCTTCCGGCTTGAGCCACTTGGCGTGTTCCGGCCGGTCGGTCATGACGAAGGGCGTGATAATGCCGAGCACGATCGCCGGGATGCCTTCGAGGATGTAGAGCCACTGCCAGCCGTGCAGGCCCGCGACGCCTTCCAGGCCCAGCAGCATGCCGGAAACCGGTGCGCCCAGGGCGTTGGAAATCGGCTGCGCGAGGATGAAAATGCCCAGGACGGTCACGCGCTGCGCGGCCGGGAACCAGAGCGTCAGGTAGAAGAGGATGGCCGGGAAGAAGCCGGCTTCAGCGGCGCCGAGCAGGAAGCGGATGATGTAGAAGGTGGTCTCGCCGTTGACCAGGAACATGGCCGTGGCGAAGATGCCCCAGCTGATCAGGATGCGGGCGATCCATTTGCGCGCACCGAAGCGGTACATACCGCCGTTGCTGGGGATTTCCAGCAGCGCGTAGCCAAGGAAGAAGATCCCGGCGCCCAGGCCGTAGGCGGCTTCGGTCAGACCGATATCACCCTGCATGCCGAGCTTGGCGAAGCCGACGTTGTTGCGGTCGAGGTAGGCGACGAAGTACAGCAGGACGATCAGCGGCATGAGCCGCCGTCGGACTTTCCGGAGCGTGGTCTGGCCCAGTTCGCTCAAGGCGGGGGCCGCAGTCAGGGAGGTCATCGCGGGCCTCCACCGGTGGTCAGGGTGCCCTGGGAAGGGACGTGCGCGCGCATGAAGACTCCTTTGGCTTGCGGCTTTTTGGGGGTAGACATCAGATGTCTGATGTCTTCCTGAGATTCTAGTCACACCGAGCCGAGGCGTCAACAGGAATGGGGTGCAGGCGAGCGGTGGCTGCGAGGCGTTAACTTGCGGCTACGTCGCGGCTGTCCGCCGCCAGGTACCGCTCGTAATCCTCAAAGGTCTGGGTGATGTGCGTGTCCATCGCGGTGCGCGCGGCGGAGGGTTCGCCGGTGGCGATGGCCGCGAGCACCAGCTTGTGATGATGGATAGCGTGCCGCTGCACGTCCGGAAACGCCGAGGTCTCCCGACGCATGGCGTAGAGCAGGGTCGACAGCTGGCCGAGCAGGGCCGGCACGAAGGGGTTCCCGGAGGCCCGCAGCACCGTGTCATGGAAGGCGATATCGGCCACGGTCAGGGCATCGACGTCGCCGGCGTGGTGCGCAGCCTCCATCCGCTCGATGCTCTCCTGCATCGCGGCGATGTCCGCGGCGCTGTGCCGGGACGCGGCGAGCTCCGCGGCGCCGGTCTCGACCATCCGGCGGACTTCGAGCAGCCGCAGCGCCACCTGGTCCGAGGCCACGCCCCGCGAGGCCGCCCGCATGATGGCATCCAGCCCGGTCCAGCGCTCGGGCGGATTGACGAAGGTGCCCAGCCCGCGCTTCACGTAGACGACGTTCTGCGCCTTGAGGGCCTTCATGGCTTCGCGCGCAGTCAGCCGGCTGACCCCTGATTCCTTGGCAATGTCAGCCTCGGGCGGGAGGGCGTCGTGGGCCTTGATCTGGCCGCTGAGGATGTATTCGAGGACTCTGTCCACGACGACGTCGACCAGCGTGCGTCGCGTTTCTGCCATGGTGATCCCCTGCCTGTGCGCGGTGAGGCGCGCGTTTTGCCTTTCCTAAACCCTACTAGACCGGCGGGCTCGACCGATCTCGGCCGCCGCTTAAACAAGGACGGGTCACCTCCGGCCAATCCCACCGGGTGGGACCGGACGGAGGTGACCCCGCGTTGGTGCTCCGGTTCCGCAGTGCTGCGGTGTCGGGGCGGTGAAGCTTAGAGGCCAGCGAAAACTTCGCGCAGCAGCTTGGCGGTCTCGGACGGCGTCTTGCCGACCTTGACGCCGGCAGCCTCGAGGGCTTCCTTCTTGGCCTGGGCGGTGCCCGCGGAGCCGGAGACGATGGCGCCGGCGTGGCCCATGGTCTTGCCTTCCGGGGCGGTGAAGCCGGCCACGTAGCCGACGACCGGCTTGGTGACGTGGGCCTTGATGTAGTCTGCGGCGCGTTCTTCGGCGTCGCCGCCGATTTCACCGATCATGACGATCGCCTTGGTCTCGGGGTCAGCTTCGAAGGCTTCGAGGGCGTCGATGTGGGTGGTGCCGATGACCGGGTCGCCGCCGATGCCGATGGCGGTGGAGAAGCCCAGGTCACGCAGTTCGTACATCATCTGGTAGGTCAGGGTGCCCGACTTGGAGACCAGGCCGATGGGGCCCTTGCCGGTGATGTTTGCGGGGGTGATGCCTACGAGGGCCTCGCCCGGGGTGATGATGCCGGGGCAGTTCGGTCCGATGATGCGGGTGACCTGCTTGCCGTCGGCGTCGACCTTGGACTGGGCCAGGGCCCAGAACTCGGCGGAGTCCTGCACCGGCACGCCTTCGGTGATGACGACGACCAGGCCGATGCCGGCCTCGATGGCTTCAACGACGGCGTCCTTGGTGAAGGCCGGCGGGACGAAGACGATGGAGACGTCGGCGCCGGTTTCTGCCATGGCTTCCTTGACGGTGCCGAAGACGGTGATTTCGTTCTCGCCGTGGACCACGGTGGTGCCGGCCTTGCGGGCGTTCACGCCGCCGACGATGTTGGTGCCGGCCTTGAGCATCAGGGCGGTGTGCTTGGTGCCTTCGCCGCCGGTGATGCCCTGGACGATGACCTTGGAGTCCTTGTTCAGATAAATAGACATAGTCGGGGTCCCTTTACTTAGCTGCGTTGGCGAGCTCGGCAGCCTTGTCGGCGCCCTCGTCCATGGTGGCGGCCAGGGTAACCAGCGGGTGGTTGGCCTCGGCCAGGATGCGGCGGCCTTCCTCGACGTTGTTGCCGTCGAGGCGGACGACCAGCGGCTTGTTCGCGGAGGAGCCCAGCTCGGCCAGTGCGCCGACGATGCCCTTGGCAACAGCGTCACAGGCGGTGATGCCGCCGAAGACGTTGACGAAGACGGACTTGACCTGTTCGTCACCGAGGATGACGTCGAGGCCTGCCGCCATGACCTCGGCGGAAGCTCCGCCGCCGATGTCGAGGAAGTTGGCGGGCTTGACGTTGCCGTGGTTTTCGCCGGCGTAGGCGACGACGTCGAGGGTGGACATGACCAGGCCGGCACCGTTACCGATGATGCCAACTTCGCCGTCGAGCTTGACGTAGTTGAGGTCCTGCGCCTTGGCCTTGGCCTCGAGCGGGTCCGCGGCGTCCTTGTCTTCAAGGGCGGAGTGCTTGGGGTGGCGGAAGTCGGCGTTCTCGTCGAGGGAGACCTTGCCGTCCAGGGCGACGATGTCGCCGGCGCCGGTCTTGACCAGCGGGTTAACCTCCACGAGGGTGGCGTCTTCCTTCTTGAACACGTCCCAGAGCTTGAGGATGACGGCGGCGACCTTGCCGCGCAGTTCCTCGGCGAACCCTGCGGCAGCGACGATTTCGTCGGCCTTGGCCTGGTCGATGCCGACGGCCGGGTCGATCGCAATCTTGGCCAGGGCTTCCGGGCGTTCGACGGCGAGCTGTTCAATTTCCATGCCGCCTTCTACCGAGCACATGGCCAGGTAGTTGCGGTTGGCTCGGTCCAGCAGGACGGAAAAGTAGTATTCTTCGGCGATGTCGGCACCCTGGGCGATCATCACCTTGTTGACGGTGTGGCCCTTGATGTCCATGCCGAGGATGTTGGTGGCGTATTCGAGAGCCTCATCGGCGGTCTTGGCGACCTTAACGCCGCCGGCCTTGCCTCGGCCACCGGCCTTAACCTGTGCCTTGACGACGGTTACGCCGCCAATCTTCTCGGCAGCTGCCTTTGCTTCTTCAGGGGTGTGCGCCACGATGCCAGCAAGCACGGGTACACCGTGCGCCTCGAACATATCGCGCGCCTGATATTCAAACAGGTCCACGGTTGGGTGTCCTTCTACGTCGAAGTAGTTTCTGTACAGCCGGACCCCACGTACTCGCGGTTACCGGGCTGCGGAATAAACGCACCCTGCGACAAGCTTGGAAACGAGCCACACGGCGCAATGCTCCTTTGGGAACTCTAGCCCTTTCAACGGACCAGCCCGACCTACAGTACCTCTTATGTGAGTAAGGACACTATTCTATTGAGCGTAGAAAAACCGCGGAATTCCGGGGTTTTTCCGGCCATCCCCCGACGTCAGGCGCCGATTTTGGTGAGCGGGGCGTACCGCAGCAGGAGCCGTTTCTCCCCCACACCGAACTGCACCTTTGCCACTGTCTTATCCCCTGCGCCTTCGAGTGCCAGCACCGTGCCGTTGCCGAAGCTGGTGTGGTTGACCTTGTCGCCCACGCTGACGGCAACGATCTCCTTTTGCGGCTGGACCCGGTTCTTGGCGATCGCGGCCGGGACATCGGCGTTGAAACCCGCAGACGAGTCGGCGCCGGCGCCGCGGGCGGCGCCGGCGCCCCAAAATGATCCGCTGTAGCGGCTGGACCCGATGGATCCGCTCCCCCAGCTGCTGGCCTGGCGGGCGGAGCCTTCGCGCTTCCACTCCACCAGTTCCGCCGGGATTTCCTCGATGAACTGGCTTGCGGGGTTGTACTGGCTTTGGCCCCACATGCTGCGGACCTCGGAGCGGGTCAGGTACAGCCGCTTCCGGGCACGGGTCAGGCCCACGTAGGCGAGCCGGCGTTCCTCCGCGAGTTCCTTGGGGTCGGTGGCGGAGCGCTGGTGCGGGAACAGCCCGTGTTCCATGCCGGTCAGGAACACGACCGGGAACTCCAGTCCCTTGGCGGTGTGCAGCGTCATGAGCGTGACAACGCCAAGCCGCTTGGCTTCGGCCACCGCCGCGTCGATATCAGCGCCGGGCGCGTCCGGGATCTGGTCAGCGTCAGCCACCAGCGACACTTGCTCCAGGAACGCACCGAGTGATCCTTCCGGGTTCTCCTGCTCGTACTCGCGCACGACGGCGACGAGTTCGGCAAGGTTCTCCACCCGGGATTCATCCTGCGGGTCGGTGCTGGAACGCAGGGTGGCGAGGTAGCCGGTCTGCTCCAGGACCGCTTCCAGGGCGGCGGCCGCCCCGGAGCCGGCGGCCACGACGCCCAGGTCGTCGAGGAGCTTCACAAAGCCCAGCACGGCGTTGACTGAGCGGGTTGCCATGCCCGGTGCTTCCTCGGCGCGGCGCGCGGCTGCCATGAAGGAGATCCGCTCGCGCTGGGCCAGGGAGGCGACGGCGCCCTCGGCCCGGTCACCGATGCCGCGCTTGGGTTCGTTGAGGATCCGGCGCAGGTTGACGTCGTCGTCGGGGTTGACCAGAACCCGCAGGTAGGCGAGGGCGTCCTTGATTTCCTTGCGCTCGTAAAAACGGGTTCCGCCGACCACCTTGTAGGGCAGCCCGACGCGTACCAGGACGTCCTCGATGGACCGGGACTGCGCGTTGGTGCGGTAGAAAATCGCGACGTCGCCCGGGCGGAGGTTGCCCTCGTCCTGCAGCCGGTCAATCTCCTTCGCGATGAACTGCGCCTCGTCGTGTTCGTTCTCGCCGACGTAGCCAACGATCTTCTCGCCGTCGCCTTCCGCTGTCCACAGCCGTTTCTCGGGCCGGTTGGGGTTGCGGGAGATGACCGAGTTGGCCGCGCTGAGAATGGTCTGCGTGGAGCGGTAGTTTTGTTCGAGTTTGATGGTCCGGGCGTCCGGATAGTCCTTTTCGAACTCCACGATGTTGCGGATGTCCGCGCCGCGGAAGGCGTAGATGGACTGGTCGGAGTCGCCAACGACGGTCAGTTCGGCAGCGCCCGGACCCTCGCCGACGATCTCGCGCACCAGGGCGTACTGGGCGTGGTTGGTGTCCTGGTATTCGTCCACCAGCACGTGGCGGAAACGGCGCCGGTAGGAGTCGGCGAGCGCCGGGAAGGCCCGGAACATGTAGACGGTTTCCGCGATCAGGTCATCAAAGTCCATCGCGTTCGCCTGGCGCAGGCGCTGCGTGTAGCCCTTGTAAACCTCGGCAACGGCCTGCTCGAAAGGGTCGCTGTGGTTGGCGCTGGAGGTGTAGCTGTCCGCGTCGATCAGTTCGTTCTTGAGGGCCGAGATCTTGTGCTGGATGGCCTTCGGCGGGAAGCGCTTGGGGTCCAGGTCCAGGTTTTTGGCCACCAGCGTGATCAGCCGGAGCGAATCGGCGGAGTCATAAATGGAGAAGTTCGAGTTCAAACCGACGTTGGCTGCCTCGCGCCGCAGGATGCGGACGCAGGAGGAGTGGAAGGTCGAAATCCACATGGTCTTGGCCCGGCCGCCGACCAGGACTTCGATCCGCTCGCGCATTTCCGCAGCGGCCTTGTTGGTGAACGTGATGGCCAGGATTTCGCCGTGGTGGGCCCGACGGGTCGCGATCAGATAGGCGATCCGGTGGCTGAGCACCCGGGTCTTGCCGGATCCTGCCCCGGCCACGATCAGCAGGGCACCGCCGGCGTGCTTGACCGCTTCTTCCTGCTGCGGGTTCAGTCCCTGCAGCAATTCCTCCGCGTTTGGAAGCCGGGGCCGGTCCCAGTCTTCGTGGTGTCCGGCGCGGCTTCCGCCGTGGTGAGCCCCGTCGTTTCTCTGGGAGTTTTCACCGCCGGTCGCACCGCCGTTCCCGCCGCGGGGACCGAAACCTGGGGCGGACATCAGGTCCGGCATACCGCTGCCAGCCCCCGGGTTTGCGGATGCTTTGGCGGGTGCGGCCAGCTTTGAGGCAGCTTGGAAGGGTCCGTCGGCATAGGGGTCAAACAACATATCCATGGTGTTAACAAGTCTAGGCCGTGCCACTGACAGCCCGATCCGCTGCCCGATCCCGGTCCCGGCTGACTACCCTGCGGAGCCGGACTCCAGCGCGGCGCGCAGCTGCCGCACCGCCGTCGTGCCTCCCGCCAGGAACCACTCCAGGCCGTTGACGCGGACGACGTCGGTGCTGCCGCCGGCGGCGCGCACGATTGCCTGGCCGGGGAGCCAGTCCCATTCCGGGCAGCTGTGTTGAAACCAGCAGTCAAGCTCGCCGTCGGCGACCCGGCCCAGGTCGCAGGAGCCGGAGCCGAACATGCGCAGCGCAGCGGCCGAGGTGGCCGCGGCGTGCCAGGGCATCGCGCACATCGGGTCTGCGAGCCAGGTGGGATGGATGTACGTCGCGGCGCCCAGCTCGGCCAGCGGCGCCTCCGCCCGGCCGCGGCCGCCTGCTTCCCGGGGGCGGAAACTGCTCAGCGGTTCACCGTTGAGCGTGGCCGCCCGCGTGGTGCCGCCGAGCCAGAGCTTGTCCTCCTCGGGCTGGAAAATGGCACCCAGCAACACCCCCGATGAGTCCTTAAGCGCCAGCGCTGAGCACCAGTAGCTGGAGCCGTGCAGGAAATTGTAGGTCCCGTCGACGGGGTCAATCACCCAGGTCCGCCCGCTGTTGCCTCGCTCCGAGGCTCCTTCTTCGCCAAGGATGCCGTCCTGGGGCCGGCAGCGTTGCAACTGTTCGAGCACGTAGGCCTCGGCGGCGTGGTCGGCGGCGGTGACGACGTCGGACACGGACGTTTTCTGCTGGCCTTCCAGGCCGGCCTGCCGCATCAGCAGCGCCAGGTTGCCCGCTTCCCGGACCAGGGCTTCAGCAAGCTGGTAGTCGTCCAGCTCCGGGCTGAGTTCCGCGGTGCTGTGCCTGCCGAGCCGGTGCCTGCCAAGTTCGTTGCTGCCTGTTTCGCTCACCCGCCCACCCTATCGGGCGGTGCGCGGCACTGAACAGCACGCCGAGATCGTCCGCGGTGTCCGCCCTGGCACGGGGCGGGCGATAATGGAGCCATGGCCAAGACCCCCGCCCAGCGGATCAAAAAGCACGGCGCCAGCGCGGCCGTTCCCCAACACCACCTGCCGTCGGTAATCAATCCAAGCACCACCCGGAGCCCGCAGAAGGCGCAAAGCAACAGCAACCTGATTCTGATCGCCGGCGTGGTGGCGAGCCTTTTCCTGTTCTGGTATCTCCACCTGCTGACTTTGAACCAGCTCACCCAATTAAGCGGCGGCCTGCCGATGCCGGATTCGCTGGTCGGCGGTTTCGACCGCGGCTTTGCGGAGCAGTTGCGCTCCGCCATGGACGGCGACGCCCGCGGACAGCTCAATTACGTGCACAAAACGGCCGGAACCTTGTTCCCGTTGATCTTCGGTTTCACCTGGCTGCTGCTGATCGGTACGAACGTGACCCGGAAGTACCTCCGCTGGGCTTTGTGGGCACTTCCGCTGCTGTTCGCCGGCGTGCGCCTCTGGGGTAACTCGGTCATCGACGCCATGATGTCTGCGGACGCGCTCGACGGCGGCCAGGTCGCACTCGCCTCAGGACTTACCGTGGCGGGCTGGGTGCTGCTCGTCCTTAGCCTCGTCGCCGGTGTCGCGGCGGTGTTCTTGGGCGGGAAGACCTCCCGGGCCCGCGCCGGCACCGGCACCGGCACCGGCACCGCCGGACACTAGCAAGCGAAGGCCGGTCCAGGGAAGCTGCCAAACCGGAAGGGATCAGTGGCGGCCGAAACTCGTGAGCTTGCGTCCAATGCGAGACCAAACAGTGGTCCTGCCCAGCTCGGCTAGGAGAACCTCTTTGGCCTGTTGAGCCCGATGCGGGGCACCGGCGGTCCGGAAATGCACCTCTGCCTCTCTCAACGATTGACGAGCAGCAACCTTGTCCCCGACGGCAAGATAGGACCTCCCCAAAAGAAGGCAAACGTCTCCAAGGATTTGCGGCGTCAGGCTTCTTACTGTTGCCCGGATCTCCTCCAGGAGCGTAACGGCAGACCCGGCGTCACCTGCAAGATAGCTCCAGTGCGCCCTGTTGCGCTTGAGAAGCAAGACGTCGGTCTCACTGCCTCCAATGACATCGGTGGCCAGCTCAGCTCGCTCGATGCATCGAAGGGTATCGGCGTCCGCTACATTAGCCGCCAGGCGCATGGCAGCGGAGGCTTTATTGAATTTAGCCCACACGTCCAGGTTTTTGGCCGGCGAAAAAGTTGCTGCCGCAAGTTCGTGGTAGCGGAGCCCCTCCTCTACTCGGTCACAGAGAAACGCGACGTTTCCGATGACCCAATAGGCCTTACCTGCCAACTGATCTTCGATATCGTCAGATACGACACCAGCGAGGTTCATACTTTCCCGCCAAGCGTCGCTGAGCTTCCCACCGTCAGCAAGTGCAGCAATCAGCGCCTGCCTAGCCTTGATGTTGAGTTCCACTTCCGACTCGCCAGCTGTCAGATCCGTAGCGGCCCGGGCGGACGCAGCAGCTTGCTCGAGCAAACCGGCACCTTGGCGCGCCTTTGCCAGCAGAATATGGACGCGAGCTTGGTCATGTAAATTTGCCTGCTCGAGACTGGTGATCAAGCTGGCGGCCAGTGTCTCGCAGTCTCCGAAGCGCTGAGCGTCCAGAAGATTTTCGGCCTGGAGAAAGGTCATATTCCACCAAGACGCGAAGTTCCCGTCCTGCAAAGCGATTTCCGCCGCCCGCTCTGCACTGTTTGCAGCGTCGGCAAAGGCGTGGTTACTACGTTGCTCATGCGCCTTGAGCTCAGCGGCTGCATAGGACGGCGAAACAGAGTGCATGAATTGATTATCGGGGTCGCGGTTAGGGAATGCGACCAAGGCGCGCACAAGTCGAACCAGCGGGGCTCGGTCTCTCGCGCTCATAACATAGGGCGATTCACTCTGGGGCAAATCGTTACAACGCGGCGTGTCGATCACCCTTATACTGAACCTGCAATCACATGAGTCACATACGCCTCTCAGACAACAGGAGCCATAAAATGAAGAAAACCCTCGCAACACTTCTTGTAGCTGGCGCCTTGGCTGCTGCGGGCCTCTCGGCCGCATCAGCAGTGTCCGCCAACGGCGGCGAAGCCGGTCAAGGTTCAGTTATGGCCGTTGACTACTGGCCGAACTCGACCCCGAAGAACTAACACCCAAACCGCGAGGGGCGGGGACCGGATTCAACTCCGGTCCCCGCCCTTTGTCGTAACTCGGAGGCATGCCGTTACAGCCGTCGTACGACGCCCGCACTAACAGCTACTGCGAAACGTGCCAATGCTCGCTGACCAGGGCCTCAATCGCCTCCGCGGCCGCCGGGCGCCCGAAGTAATACCCCTGGCCGCTGGCGCATCCCAGCCGGACAAGTTCCTCGGCCTGCTCGGCCGTCTCGATACCTTCGGCCACCGCTGTGAGTCCGCAGGCGTGGATCAGGTGCAGCACGGCCTCGACGAACCGGCCCTGTTCCTCATCTGTTCCCAGTCCGTCAATCAGGCTCCGGTCGATCTTGACGACGTTCACCGGGAGCCGCCGCAGGTAGCTGATGGACGAGTAGCCGGTCCCGAAGTCGTCGATCTCGAGCTGCACGCCAAGCTGGCGCAATCCGCTGAGTGAGTACTTGTCGACGTCGCCGCCCGTAACGGCCATGGACTCCGTCAGTTCGATGATGAGGTTTGACGCGTCCACACCGGTCTCGCGGAGGATGTCCTGGACGTGCTCGATCAGTTCAAGGTTCTGCAACTCGGTAGTGGAGATGTTGACCCTGACCGTGAATTCACTCTCCAGCGGCAGCCGGTCCTGCCAGTCGCGCAGCTGGCGGACCGCATTGCGCAGCACCCAGTGGCCCAGCTCCACGATCATTCCGGTCTCTTCGGCCAGCGGAATGAACTCATCCGGCATCAGGAGCCCGCGTTCGGGGTGGTTCCAGCGCACCAGCGCCTCAACGCCCTCGATCCGTCCGCTGGCCAGCTCCACCACGGGCTGATAATGCAGCGTCAGCTGGTCTTCGTTGATGGCTCTGCGCATCTCGGTGACCATCAGGCTCTGCAATCTGCGGGCGTACAGCAGCGCCGGCTCGAAAATCTTGATCCCGCTGTGCGGCTGGGCCTTGGCGGCATACATGGCCGTGTCCGCTTCCATCACCAGGTCGTCAACGGACTGTCCCGGCTCGGCGACGCGCACTCCGATGCTGCTGCCGCAGGTGATCCGGAGGTCACCGATCTCCAGGCTCTCGCTCAGCGCCCGGAGGATCCGGTTGGCGACCCGCCGGGCACGCACAAGGTTCGATTTGGGCAGCATGACGGCGAACTCGTCGCCGCCCAGCCGCGCCACGGTGTCGGTGACCCGGACGGCTTCCTGGAGCCGGCGGGCAATGACGCGCAGCACGTCGTCGCCCGCGCTGTGTCCCAGCGTGTCGTTGATGCCCTTGAACGAATCGAGGTCGAGAATCAGCAGCGCGGGCGGCAGCTCGCCGCGCAGGGTCTCATCGAGTGCGTGGCTGAGCACCGCGTTCAGCGCGGTCCGGTTCGCCAGCTGGGTCAGCGGATCGGTCAGTGCCATCCGTTCCAGCTCGACCTGCGCCTCGCGGAGCATGGCGGTCCGGCTCTCGACCCGCTCCTCGAGCTCCTGGTAAATGGTCTGCAGGTCATCGGCCATCAGATTGATGCCTGCGATGACGGCGGCGACGTCGTCGCGTGCCCCGGAGTGCGGGATCCTGGTGCTCAGATCGCCGCTGGCAATCCGGACGATGCCCTCCACCAGGTTGTGCAGGCGCGGGTCTGGAACATCACTTTTCACTCGTGTAAGGCCTTAACCATTCAAGGGCTGCTGTCCGTGAGCTGAAGAACTCGGCCGGAATCGATTCGGTCCGCGAGCGCAGCAGATAGTGCGCGATCACGCGGTCCACCGGGCTCTCCCCCACCAGGGCGAAGGCTGCCGCGGCAATGGAACCGGCGTAGACCTGGCGGGCTTCCACGCTGACGCCGACCACACCGGAAATGACCAACAGGACCGCCATCCGCTTGCCGTTGGCGAGCGCCCGGACGGCCGCGCCGGCCGCCCGGGCCTCCGGACCTTCAATCTCACGGTTCGGCGGCAGTGCGACTTCGATGACACCGCACTGAAGTAGCCGGACGTCGATGACTGGGGCGCCGGTCAACTCAGCGCCGGCCACCTCCGCACCAGCCACCGCCACGTCGGCGGCGCTGGGTCCGGTCAGCCCAAGCTCGGCCTCCAGCCGCGCCAGGTCCGGCTTCGTCACGGTGAGCTCCAGTGCAGGCACGGACGACGGCGGCGCCTCTGCGTCAGGCGCTGCGGTGGGGGCTTGCACTTGTTCCGGGAGCCGGCCCTCCGGCGCGGCCGGCGCTTCGACCGTCACCGGGAAGCCGTCCGACGTCGGGCCGTGCGGGGCGGAGGCCCGCTCTTGGAGTCGCGGAAGAAAGTCGCTGCCTGGTCCGGCACAACTAGTTGTTCAGACATTTGTCCCCAAGACTACAAAGTCGGCGATTCGGCGTGCGCTGTAGCAAATTCCTGCACGAGGCACCGGACCATTCCGGCGAATGCCCCCATAGTAGTCCAACCCGGCTTCTGAATGAGACATAAGACACCAGTGGTTTCTTCACGAAGTCTCCCCGGGTCGTTTAGCGCCCCCGGCTCACCTTGCCGGAGCGGAAGGTCCTGCCGAACGGGCGGAACTCGCCTGCAGGCGCATCGTCTTCTGCACCCCGCGCTCCTGCCGCACGCGTTGGGCGACGACGAGCCCCACCGCAGCGGTGCCGATGGTGATGGGGTAACCCATCAACCGCTCGAGGGTGCCCGGTTCCGGCACCTGCATTCCCGTCACCCCGCCGGTGGCGAGCGCAGCCAGGGAAACCACGCCGCAGGCCAAGATAAACCAGCCCAACGGCGTCTGGGCTCGCCACAACCAGCCGAGCAGCAACAGGGCCAGGCCGCCGGCGGCGAAAAACATCAGGGCGCCCACCACGTGCCAGCCGGAGCCGGCATCCTCCGGCACCAGCCCCACCACCACCGTCCCCGCTCCCGCCGTCACGGTCAGCGCGCGGGCAGCAAACGCCGAGGCCGACGCCGGGCGTTTCCCCGGTGCGAGGGCAAGCCGGACGCCGGCCCGGGCCGCGATCCCCACCACGGTGGAACTCAGCAGGAGCGCCCCGACCATCATGCCGATCCCCTGGACCACGAAGGAGGCGTTCATCAGCAGGTGCGCCGGCGAGCAGACATCGCGGCCGGAGAAAACCCCGCAGCCCACGGCGCCCAGATCGCTGATGTAGCCGGTGCGCCGGCTGTACGGCTCCGGGCCCGCCCACGCCCCGATCACCGCCGCCTCGGCAACGAAATACTGCAGCACACTCAGTTTCGCGAGCGCTCCGGCGTAGAACCGCGTGGAGGCCACGTCAGGGATGTAAATGAGCTCGCGGGGAACCGCCGGTGCAGAGGCTGTCATGCCAAGAGCGTAGTACGGGCCCTCACCTTGTATGCTGGTATCCGTGTCCGGAGGGGCCGGCCGACGGCCGACCACCCAGCACGCCCGCCCTCGTAGCTCAGTGGATAGAGCACGGCTCTCCTAAAGCCGGTGTCGTTGGTTCGATTCCAATCGAGGGCACTTGGACACCCAAACGCCAGGCCCCGGCGATCACCGTGAACAGCCCCTCGGGTTGCGCGACTACCTGGCGGGGTCCTGGGACGTGGCCCGCACCATGCTGGACCGGGCCACCGGAAGCCGCGGCAACTTCACCGGCGTCGTACGTTTCACCGAAACCGACGACGGCGGCCTCAGGTTCCGTGAAGAAGGCACCGTTTTGTGGAACCCCGCCGGTGGCACCCCCTTCACCGGGCCAGCGAATCGCGAATATCTGCTCCGGCCCTCGGCCGCGCCGGACACGATGGACATGTTCTTCGCCGACGGCCGCCCCTTCCACCGGATGGGTTTCGCCGACCAAACCAGCCAGGACAGCCACTGGTGCGACCCCGACACCTACGCCGTCAGCTACACCCGGTCCGGCCCGGACGAATTCCGCTACCGCTGGGACGTTCAAGGCCCGGCCAAAGATCTCCTGCTCGAATCCGTTCTGCGCCGGCTCCCGGCACCCGCCACCGCCCCGAGTGGCCGGACGGCTCCGCAAGCTCTAACGGCTCCGCAGGACCCCACCGCTGCGTCAAGAAACCCCCGCATTGTGGTCTCCGCCGTCTGCGTTTATGACCCCGCCGGACGCCTGCTCACTGTCCGCAAGCGCGGCACGGACAAGTTCATGCACCCGGGCGGCAAGCCCGAGCCCGGGGAGACCGCTGCCCAGGCCGCTTCCCGGGAACTCCAGGAAGAAGTCGGCATCATCGTGCCGCCCGGGGACCTGCTGCCGTTCGGCAAGTGGCTGGCGGAGGCGGCCAACGAAGCCGAAACCCAGATCGAGGCGACGGTGTTCACCGCGCCAGGCAGCTGGACCGCGCACCCCTCCGCCGAGATCGCCGAAATCCGCTGGCTGGATCTTGGTGCCGGCCTCCCGGACGACCTGGCGCCGCTGCTCACGGACCACGTGCTCCCGCTGCTGGGCGCGCCGCGGACGCCGCGGGAACCGCGGGAACCTCGGGACTCGCCGGACCGGGACTAGAGCTCCGGCAGTGCCTCGGCCGCCACCGCTGTTGCCTCGGCGAACTGGGTGCGGTACAGCTCGGCATAGCGGCCGTCTGCGGCGAGCAGCTCGTTGTGCGTGCCGCGCTCCACGATCACGCCTCCCTCAACCACCAGGATCGCGTCGGCAGCGCGGACGGTGGAGAGACGGTGCGCGATCACGACGGCGGTACGGCCTTCCAGCGCCGCGCCCAGCGCCTCCTGCACGGCGGCCTCATTGGTCGAATCAAGTGCGGCCGTGGCCTCGTCGAGGATCACGACGCGGGGCTGCGCAATGAGCAGGCGGGCGATGGTGAGCCGCTGGCGTTCCCCGCCCGAGAGCCGGTAGCCGCGCTCCCCCACCACGGTGTCCAGCCCGTCCGGCAAGGACCGGATCATGTCCTCAAGCCGTGCCTGCCGCAGCACGTCCCACATCAGCTCCTCGCTCGCGCCCGGGCGCGCCAGGCGCAGGTTGGAGGCGATGCTTTCGTGGAAGAGGTGGCCGTCCTGGGTGACCATGCCCAGGGTCTGCCGCATCGAATCGAAGGTGAGGTCCCGGACGTCCACGCCCGTGCCGGGCTCCAGGCCGCCGAAGCGGACGGCACCGGAATCGACGTCGTACAGCCGCGAAAGCAACTGGGCGATTGTCGACTTGCCCGCGCCGGAGGACCCGACGAGGGCCACCGTCTGGCCCGGTTCCACCCGGAAGCTGATGCCGTGCAGCACTTCCTCACCGCCGCGGGTGTCCAGGGTGGAGACGTCCTCGAGGGAGGCGAGGGAGACCTTGTCCGCCGCCGGGTAGGAGAACCGGACGTTGTCGAACTCCACCGAAAGCGGCCCGCGCGGCGACTCGACTGCGTCGGGTTTTTGCTGGATCAGCGGCGTGAGGTCCAGGATCTCGAAGACGCGCTCGAAGCTGACCAGGGCGCTCATGATTTCCACCCGCGCGTTGGAGAGCGCAGTGAGCGGGGCGTAGAGCCGGGTGAGCAGCAGGGCCAGCACGACGACGTCGCCCGCGGCGAGCTGTCCCGCCAGGGCCAGCCAGCCGCCCAGGCCGTAAACCAGTGCAAGGGCCAGCGCGGACACCAGAGTCAGAGCCGTGACGAAGGTGAACTGCAGCATGGCGGTGCGGACGCCGATGTCCCGCACCCGGCCGGCGCGCAGGGCAAACTCGCGGGACTCTTCGTCCGGGCGCCCGAAGAGTTTGACGAGGGTGGCGCCGGGGGCGGAGAACCGCTCGGTCATCTGGGTTCCCATGGTGGCGTTGTGCTCGGCGGCCTCGCGGCGCAGCTCTGCCAACCGGGATCCCATCCGGCGGGCAGGGATGAGAAAGATCGGCAGCAGGATCATGGCCAGCACGGTCACCAGCCAGGACTTGTTCAGCATGACCACGAGCGTGAGCACCAGTGCCACCACGTTGCTGACCACCCCGGAGAGGGTGCCGGCGAACGCGGACTGCGCCCCGATCACGTCGTTGTTCAGCCGGCTGACCAGGGCGCCCGTGCGGGTCCGGGTGAAGAATGCGATCGGCATTTTCTGCACATGGTCGAACACCTTGGTGCGCAGGTCCAGGATCACGTCTTCACCGATGGTGGAGGACAGCCAGCGCGTCACCAGTCCCAGCCCCGCTTCGGCCACTGCCACGATCGCGATCAGCACGGCGAGCCAGATGACGGTCCCGGCGTCGGCTTTCGCGATGATCGCGTCCACCACCTGGCCGGCGAGCACCGGCGTTGCGACCGCCAGGACGGCCATGACGATGGAGAGCAGCACGAAGGCGATCAGCCGGCTCCGGTGCGGCCGGGCGAAGCCGAACACGCGCTTGAGAAGCTCCTTGGAGAACGGCTTGGAGCCGTTGGAGGCGCGGGTGATGTTGTAGAGGGAGCTCCAGGCAACCCGGTCCATGCTCATTTGTTGGTGCCTTTCGGGGCGTTATTGGCGCCCAGCAGTTCGGTGACGACGCCGTCGACGACGTTCCAGCGCACGTCGAGACGCACGTTCTCCAGCAAACGGCGGTCGTGGGTGACCAGCAGCAGGGCGCCCTCGTAGCTGTCCAGGGCCTCCTCGAGCTGCTCGATGGCCGGCAGGTCCAGGTGGTTGGTGGGCTCGTCGAGGACCAGCAGGTTCACGCCCCGGGCCTGCAGCAGCGCCAGCGCCACCCGGGTCCGTTCGCCGGGTGAGAGTGAATCGACCGGCCGGCCGGTGTGGTCGGCTTTGAGACCGAATTTGGCCAGCAGGGTGCGGACTTCCGCCGGAGTCAGGTCGGTTAGGACGGCTTCGACGCCGTCGGCGAGTTTCAGGTGCCCTGCCAGCAGGCCACGTGCCTGATCGATCTCCCCGACCGCCACCGAGGCGCCCCTTGAGGCGTTCCCGGAATCCGGCTGCTGGACCCCCAGCAGCAGGCGCAGCAGGGTCGACTTGCCCGCCCCGTTGGGTCCGGTGATACCGATCCGCTCGCCGGCATTGAGCTGCAGGTTCACCGGCCCGAGCGTGAAGTCCCCCTGGTGCACGACGGCGTCCCGCAACGTCGCGACAACAGCGCTGGAGCGGGGCGCCGCACCGATGCTGAACTGCAGCTGCCACTCCTTGCGCGGTTCCTCGACTTCCTCGAGCCGCGCGATCCGCGATTCCATCTGCCGGACCTTCTGGCCCTGCTTCTCAGAGGATTCGGTGTTGGCGGCGCGGCGGATCTTGTCATTGTCCGGGCTTTTCTTCATGGCGTTACGGACGCCCTGGGAGCTCCATTCGCGCTGCGTGCGCGCCCGGGAAACCAGATCCGCCTTGGTGTTGGCGAACTCCTCATAGCGTTCACGGGCGTGCCGGCGGGCCACCGCGCGTTCTTCCAGATAGGCCTCGTAGCCGCCGTCGTAAACCGCGACGGCGTTCTGGGCGAGGTCCAGCTCCACGACGGTCGTGACGCAGCGCGCCAGGAACTCGCGGTCGTGCGAGACCAGCACGGCGCCGCCGCGCAAGCCGTGCACGAAGGCCTCCAGCTTGGCCAGCCCGTTGAGGTCGAGGTCGTTGGTCGGTTCGTCCAGCAAGACGAGGTCAAAACGGCTCAGCAGCAGAGCCGCGAGCGCCACGCGGGCGGCCTGGCCGCCGGAGAGTCCGGTCATCGCCGCGTCCGGGCCGACCTCGAGGCCAAGGTCCGCCAGCACCGGCGGAATCCGCTCTTCCAGATCCGCGGCGCCGGAGGCCATCCAGCGGTCAAAGGCAAGGGAGTACGCGTCGTCAGAGCCGGGGGCGCCGGTTCCTAGGGCCTCTGCGGTGGACTCCATGTCCGCCGTCGCCTGGGCACAGCCGGTGCGCCGAGCGATATAGCCGGCCACCGTCTCGCCGTCAATCCTTTCGTGCTCCTGGGGCAGCCAGCCGACGAAGGCATCCGCGGGGGTCAGGCTTACGGTGCCCTCCTGCGGCCGGTCGACGCCGGCGAGCAGCCGCAGCAGCGTGGACTTGCCGGCGCCGTTGGCGCCGACGACGCCGACGACATCGCCGGGTGCGACGGTGAGGGACAGTCCGGAGAAGAGGGTGCGGTGGTCGTGACCACCGGAAAGGTCCTTGGCAACAAGGGTTGCAGTCATTAGTCCATTCTCTCACCGGGGCCACAACAGGCTGTGGCAGGGCAATCTGGCCGGGCAAGATGCGCCGGAAACGGCCCGAATACGGCCGGGCATGAAAGAACCCGCCGGTCCGGACTTGGGGGGTGTACGGACCAACGGGTTCGACCAACTAGCATAGTTGAAGAAGACGAGAAGGTACAACCGAAGCCAGCCCGCTCTTTGGCTCAATGACGCAGGAAGCCCCTAGATGCCCTTACCCGCTAAGGCGTTCCAACACTGGCTTCACAGTGTCGCGCCCGCGATGAGCACCGCTGACATCTGCCGCATTTCCGGCGTCAAGCGCACCACCTTGGCGCAGCAGCTGGTGCGCGGCAAGGTTGCAGAGTCGTCCGTCGTGAGCATCAGCCGCGCGCTGGGGCTGAACCCGGTGGATATGCTCTCCACGTTTGACAGCTATGCCGACTTGGCGGGCCAGTCCTGCCCTCCCACGGCGGCGGAACTGGTCAGCCAGATCTCAACGATGGACTTGCTCCGCGCCGTAATATCCCGTTCGGCGCCCGCGTACGGGGGGTACGGGGACCAGGGCAGTGCGTTGACGCCGGCTTTGGGCCCTGCCCCGCACGCCACGTCAGTGCGGAACTGGGTGGACGCGGTCGACGACGGCGAGCTGCGGCACCGGGTGTCGATGGCGACCGGGATCGCCCCGCAGAACTACTCGGCGCAGTTGACCGCCAACCGGCTCTCCCCGGAGCTAGCGGTGGCGACCGCGAGGGCGGCGGGCGTGGGATTCACCGGGGGGTTGGTCGCCACGGGGCTGGTAACGGAATCCGAAGCCGGGTGGGCACCTGAGGCAAAGCAGGCCGCCCTGGACGCCCTGTCGGACGGTGAACTGACCGCGTTGGCCGGCGACCGGCTGCAGGCCCTCGGCAGGACACTGCGCCGGCAGGAACAGGAACAAGCACAAACCGAAATGATCTGGGAGAACCTGGGATGATTGCGATCCTGCAATGGACCACGCTTGCGGTTTGCGGTGTACTCGCCGCGGCCCGGATTCCGAGCGCTCTCCGCGGTGAGAGCAGGCTGATGTTTGGCATCCTGTTGCTGATGACCCTGGCGATCCTGCTCAGCATCCAAGGCCCCTACCTCGCTATTGACCAGGCGCTGGGGGGCATCAACCTCGCGAACCTTGCACTCCGCTTCATCATCTTCGGCGCCATTTTGATGGTGGGAGTCCGGGTGGCGAGGGGCTTTGGTGCTCAAGAGGCCTTGAGGCTCATCACGGGTAGGCCCGGCTTGGTGGCGCTGGCCGTTACCGGCGCCGCCGTGGTGCTGACCTTCCTGATGATGGACACGGCGGGTTCTTCTGCCGGGCTGGAGGGCGTCTTCGCGAAGGACGCCCGCAACGCCTCCCTGGTGGAGTATTACGGCGCCGCGGGACGGCTTTACCCGGCTTACGTCTCGCTGGTCCTGCTCCCCACCATGATTCGTGTTGTCCGGGGCAGTCTGCCCGCCCTTATCCGTGCGGCGGCGGCCTTGCTGTCCGTAGGAGCGGTGGCCATCGCATTGAGCCTGCTGTCTCCGGTGGTTCCTCCCGGGATGGGTTTCCTGCGCTTCATCGTCAACTACACCGCCGTCCTCTGCTACGTACTGGGACTGGCCCTGATCTGGGTTGCCAAACTGCGGGCGCACGCACTGCCGCGCCGGTGGAAATCAAATGCCGCGGGCGCAACCCCGGACTAGGAAGGCAGCATCATGCCAGTCCTCGAGTGGGGCACGCTCGCCGTTTGCTGCATCGCCTTGCTCGTCCGCGCCCCGGATGTCCTGCGGGGACGCAACCGGATAGTTTTTTGGATTCTGTTTCTCGCCACGCTGTGCAGTTTGTTGAGCATCCCGGGACCATATGCTGCACTCGATGCCGCCTTGGGCGGATGGAACCTGACAAACCTTGTCCTACGCTTCATTGTTTTCGGCATGATCTTTCTGGTGGCGCTGCGGCTCACCAAAGGACTCGGCGCCGTGCGGGTCCGGCAACTGATTACGGGCACCGGCGGCCGCTGGGCAGCGGCCGCCGGCTCTCTGGCGGTGACGGCGGTGTTCTTGCTGATGGACACGCGGGGTCCCTCTGCGGGGCTGGAGGCTCTGGCGGACGGTGACGCCAGGAACGCCGCCCTCGTTCCGCTCTACGCAGCGGCCGGCCGCAGCTATCCGGCCTTCATTTCCTTGGTCCTGCTCCCTCCCTTGCTGGCAACAATATTGGCGCCGCTGCCGCGCCTCGTCCGGGCCGGCGCGGCGCTCACCCTCGCCGGAGCCGTCGCGGCCATCGCCGGGGTGCCGGCGTCGTTTCTCCCGGGTGCGTGGGACGCGGGCCGGCAAATAATCAACTTCTCGGCAGTGCTCGGCTACGTCCTGGGGCTGCTTCTCTTCTGGCTCTCCGGCTACGTCGCCCGCCGGACGCATAACGCTCCGACAACGTTACGCAAAAAATAAGACAATCCGTTCACAAAATCATTAGAGCGTGAGAGAATCATGATTGTGTGAAGGCGCTGGCCGGTTCCGTGAATGGGGATTCAGTCTTAGGGAGTCCGGAGACGCGTTTGAACGCCATTGGGGGGATGAGTGGTAGCGGTCCGGAAGGACCGCTCCCACTCAGCCTGTTTAAGCGCCGTTCCGCTCAATCCCCGTTTTCAGGGTGTTCCCCGCTGTGTGGCTGCGCCGGCTCCGTTGGCCCCGGTCCGCACCAACGTTAGCGGGAAAACCTCAGGGTCAGCAGCTGGAACGGCCGCAGCGTCAAAGCCGGCGACACCCCGGTGTACCGCACACCGGGCGCTTCAACCGGCCGCTCCAGCAGGTCGACGCTCCACACGTCCGCCGCCTCGAAATTAACGGACACCACCCCGGCCGAGCGTTCTCCGAGGGACTCGTAGAGCCGGACGACCACGTCGCCGGAGCCGTCTTCCGCGAGTTTGACAGCCTCAATTACCAGGGCCGGGTTGGAAACGCTGAACAGCGGTTCCACTCCGTGGTTTCCCTTGACCGCACGCGGGGCGAGGTTTGTGCGGTAGCCCTCCTCAACGGCGTCGGCGATACTCGCACCGGGCCGGACCGTAACTGTCAGCTCGTGCTGCCCGCGGTCGGTGTTCGGGTCGGGAAACTGCGGCGCGCGCAGGAGTGAAACCCGCACTGTGGTGGTCGTGCCGCCGTCGAGGTCGCGGACATTGCGGGTGACGTCGTGGCCGTAGCTGGCGGCGTTGGAGACCGCGACGCCGTAGCCCGGCTCTGCCACGTGGATCCAGCGGTGCGCGCAGATCTCGAACTTGGCCGCCTCCCAGGAGGTATTGACGTGGGTTGGCCGGAATACGTGGCCGAACTGCGTCTCCGCTGCGGAACGATCCGCCCGCACGTCGAAGGCGAATCCGAGCTTGAGCAGCTTCTGGCGTTCCTGCCAGTCCACGGCGGTGGAAATCTCCAGGGAGGGCGCTCCCGGGGCCAGCCGGATCCGTTGGGTGACAGGCGAGCCGCCGGCGAACCGTTCCACCACGACGACGGCGGCGTCGCCGTCGCGTTCCAGTGTCACCGAGCGGGCCTGGACCAGCGCCGAAACGTTGCGCCGGTAAAACGCGTCAAGGTCCCAGGCGTCCCACTCGTTCGGTGTGTCCCGGTGCAGTTCGAGAAGGTTGCCAAACCCGCCCGGAGCGATCGCTTCCCGGCCGCTGCGGTGGTCTTGGAGCGAGACCAGGAGCCCGTCGGCGTTTAGCGTGGCGCGGATCAGGCCGTTGTCCAGGACGAAGCCGCCACCCTGGACCGCGCCCGAGTGCACCGGCACGGAGCTGTTGACGGGCTCCGCGGCGGCGAGGGCAGGCACCCCAAATCGGGGATGCGGAGCGGCGTTCAGCAGGAATTGCCGGTCGCCCTCGCCCAGCAGCGCCGCGGCGGCTTCGGCGATGATCGCCTCCAGCTGGCGGGCGACGGCGGCGTAGTTCCGCTCGGCATCCCGGTGGACCCAGGCAATGGCGCTTCCGGGCAGGATGTCATGGAATTGCTGCAGCAACACCAGCCGCCAGAGCCGCTTAAGCTCCGCGGCCGGGTAGGGCGCGCCCACCCGGACAGCCGCGGTGGCGCACCACAGCTCCGCTTCCCGCAACAGGTGTTCGCTGCGCCGGTTGCCCCGCTTGGTGTTGGCCTGGCTGGTGTAGGTGCCGCGGTGGAGTTCGAGGTACATTTCGCCCACCCAGACCGGAAGGTTGGGGTACTCCTCCTCGGCGCGGGTGAAGAAGTCCGCTGCGGAGCCGAGCCGGACCCGGGGGGAGCCTTCCAGGTCCGCGGTGCGGCGCGCGGCGGCCAGCATTTCCCGGGTGGGGCCGCCGCCGCCGTCGCCGTAGCCGAACGGCAGCAGCGACATGGTGCCGCGGCCGTGGTCGCGGTAGTTGCGTTCGGCGTGGGCGAGTTCCCGGCCGCTGATTTCTGAGCTGTAGGTGTCCACCGGGGGAAAGTGCGTGAAGAGCCGGGTGCCGTCAATTCCTTCCCAGTGGAACGTGTGGTGCGGCATCCGGTTCACCTGGTTCCAGGAAATCTTCTGGGTCAGGAACCAGCGGCTCCCGGCGGCCTTGACGATCTGCGGCAGCGCCGCCGAGTAGCCAAAGGTGTCCGGCAGCCAGGCCTCCCGGCATTCGACGCCGAATTCGGCCAGGAAGAAGCTCTTGCCCTCAAGGAACTGGCGCGCCATGGCTTCTCCGCCGGGCATGTTGCTGTCAGCTTCGACCCACATGCCGCCCACCGGGACGAACTGGCCGGTTTTCACCTTTTCCTTGATGCGCCCGAACAGCTCCGGGTAGTACTCCTTCATCCAGGCAAGCTGCTGGGCCGAGGAGCAGGAGAAGACGAAGCCGGGGTCATCGTCCATGAGCGCGACGACGTTGGCGAAGGTCCGCGCGCATTTGCGGATGGTCTCGCGGACCGGCCACAGCCACGCGGAGTCGATGTGCGCGTGGCCGGTCGCCACCAGCTGGTGTGCGGAGGCGTAGGCGGGCCGGGCCAGCACCTCCGCGAGCGCCGCCCGCCCCGCGGCGGCCGTGCCGGGTACGTCGTCGGGGTCCAGAACATCCAGCATCCTTTCCAGGGCGCGGAGGATTTCGTGCCGGCGGGGCAGCTCCATTGGCAGTTCGTGCATCAGCCCGCTCAGCGTCCAGATGTCCTGGTGCAGCTCCCAGACCGTCTGGTTGAGCTCGGCGATCACGATGCTGCCGAGCCGGTATCTGGGTTCTTCGCCGGACGTCGCCTTGTCGCCGTCGGGCGTCGCCGCGAAGGTCCATCCCTGGGACAGGTCCGGGTTCGCGGCCGCCTCGACGTAGAAGTCCACGGACATACCGCTGCCTAAGAGTTTCAGCGGGACGTACTGGTTCCGGGGCGAGATGGCTTTGATCACCGTCCCGTCCGGGCGCCAGGCGATCCCTTCGCATTGGAAGCCGGGAAGGTCGCCGCCGAAGCCCAGGTCCACGAGAATCTCGACGGCGGTGTCCGCGGTGCTGCCCCAGGAATCCGGTACCTCGCCCTGCAGCCGGAGCCATTTCGTGCTCCAGGGCTTCCCCCAGGGCGCCCCGTGCTCAAGAGGTGTGAACTGCTGGCGGAGCGCTTCCAGGACGGGCACCGGCTCATCCGGAGCATCCCAGCTGCTCAGCGCGAGGGGAATGCGGCGGGGGTACACCGCCGGAACGATGCGTTCGCGCAGAAAGCGGTCCAGCCGGACTTCCGTGAGACGGCGGTCGTCGTGCAATGTGATCCTCTTAGCGCTGGTGCGGGCGGGCCGGAGGCGGGCCTTGGCTCCAGCCGTTGGGGAAGAATCTACGCGGACCGCACCGCTTTAGCCACCACCTGTCCTAGCTGATTGCTGCCGGCACGCCGATCCGTTCATGACCGGCGTAGACGTTCAAGGTAGTCCCACGGCTGAACCCGGCAAGCGTCATACCGCTGGCCTCAGCGAGTTCGACCGCCAGGCTGCTGGGAGCACTGACGGCAGCCAGGACGGGAATGCCGGCCAGCGATGCCTTCTGCACCAGTTCAAACGACGCCCGTCCGGAGACCTGGAGGACGGTGCATGTCAGCGGCAGCAGCCCCTCCCGGAGCGCCCACCCCACCACCTTGTCCACCGCGTTATGCCGGCCGACGTCTTCACGCAGACACAGCAGTTCCGCGGCGCCGTCGTCGGAAATCCGGAACAAAGCTGCGGCGTGGACGCCGCCGGTAACGTCGAAGACCGCCTGGGCTTCGCGCAGCTTATCCGGCAGCGAGGCCAGCGTTTCCACCGGCACGGTCAGCCGGTCTTGGGCCGGGCTGAAGTGTGAGGATTTGCTCACGGCCTCGATGGAGTCTGTCCCGCAGATCCCGCACGAACTGGAGGTGAAGAAGTTACGCCCGGTCTCGGGCCGGACGACGTCGGGGCGCAGCTGCGCCTCCACGACGTTGAACGTCTGGACGCCGTCTTCATCCTCACCGGCGCAGAACCGCAGCGAGACGAGTTGGTCCGCCGACCAGATCACACCCTCCGAGACCAGGAACCCCGCGACGAGGTCGAAATCGTTGCCCGGGGTCCGCATGGTGACGGAGTAGGAGAGGTTGCCCAGCCTGATTTCGAGCGGTTCTTCAACCGCCAGCACGTCTTCCCGGTACCGGACCGGGAACTCCAGGGCCTGCGGCGAGCCGTCGAGGACAAATTTGTGCAGCTTGCGTCGCTGTGTCAAGCGGCCCATGGGAACTCCTTATTAGCATTGCGAGTGGGTCCGGCCGCCTGCCGGGGGCCGGGTGCCCCTCAATTCATTCTGAACCTCTGCCGGCGGGTCAGCCAAGCAGGCCGCTCCAGTCGACCGGGCCATCCGCGGCCGGTTTCCGCGAGGTACGCTTCGCGGCCGGTTTCGCCGGGGCTTTCGCGGCAGCCGGTTCCGGCAAGGCGGCGCCCCACGGCAGGGCGAAGGCCGGCACCGGCTCCCCCAGCTGCACACCGTGCGGTGGGACTACCAGGATGCCGTCGGCCGCGGCCAGTCCGCGCATCATGCCCGGGCCGGTGTGTTGCGCCGGCGACGCCATGCCGTAGAGCATACGGAACGGCATCAGCCGGGTCCTGCCCGGATCCGGATCGATCAGGGTTCCGCAGGGCACCTCGGTCACCGGAGGCAGGGTCCGGTGGTCCAGCGCGGCCAGCAGCGGGCCGCCGATCGTGGACAGCGCCATCATGGCCGCGAGCGGGTTTCCAGGCAGTCCGATGACGAAGCGCCCATCCGGCAGTTCGGCGAGCACCGCCGGGTGGCCCGGGCGCATAGCGATGCCGTCGATCAGCAGCCGGCCGCCAAGTTTCGTGACCGTGCGCCGGAGGTGGTCGGTGCCGGATTTTCCTGTGCCGCCGGTGGTGATGACGACGTCGGCAGGCAGCGTCTCGGGGGCGTCGGCGTCGATGTCCTCGAGGGCGGCGAGCCATTCCGCGTCGCTGTCCCCGATCTTGACCTCCCCGGCGCTGATCCCGCCGAGCATCTCTACGACGGCGGCCAGCTGCGGACCAAAAGTGTCCCGCACCTCGCCGGGAAGGGGCACACCGCTGCTGACGACCTCGGAGCCAGTGAGCACGAGGCGGACGACCGCCTTGCCGAGGACCGGCAGCGCGTCATGCCCGGCGAGCGCGGCCAATGCCAGGTGCGCGGGGTTAAGCACGGTGCCTGCCTTGATTAGTACGTCACCCTCGCCGGCTTCCTCCGCGGCTTTGCGGATGTGTTGACCGTTGCGCGGCTCCCCGGGCTTGGCCGCGCCGCCCAGTTTCAGCACCGGCAGTCCGTCCTCATCTTCCCCGATAACGCCGCTTTCACTGCGGAGCACTGCTTTGGCGCCCGGGGGGATCAGTCCCCCGGTGACAATCGGGCTGGCCTGGCGCGGGGCCAACCGCTGACCCGGTTCAGCGAGGATCCAGGGCCCGCTGCCATTGACAGCCCACCCGTCCATAGCGGAGGAAGCGTAATGCGGCATGTCGTGCAGGGCCACGACGTCCTCCGCCAGCGTCCGTCCCAGCGCATGGCGGAGCGGAACCGGCGCTGGCAGGATGGGCGCGGCGCAGTCGAAGGAGAGCTGCCGGGCCTCCTGCCAGGTGTGGGCGAGATGCCGGTGCGGCGCCTGTTCCGGGCCAGCGCCGATACTGCCGTCAGGTGACCCGGGCGTCATGCCCCGGAGGCCTCGGAGGCGCCGTAGTCCTTGGCCAGTTTCCGGGCCACCGCCATGGCTGCCCTCATCGAAGCGTCGTCCGGTGCCTGGCCGGAACCAGAGGCCAGGCCGGCGGCGAAGCCAGCGATGAAGGTGGTCAGCGGCGCGGCCGGACGGACGATGGAGTGGGCGGCCACGCCGGCCAGCCCCAGCACTTCGTTGATGTCGACGTCGACGTCTTCCAGCTCCAGGGCCTGGAGCAGCGCGCGGCACCAATCTTCGAGCGTTTCATCCTGGCTCTTCACGGCATGCCTCCCAAGTCGTTTACGGCCCCTGGCCCACCGGACCGGCGTGAGCCGGTCGTCGATACCCCCAAGGCGGAGGCGTCATCCCATGTGTCCACGTCATCGGTGGAGCCGGGCGGAACCGGGACCGTCCGCAGGTCAAGACTAGCAAGCAGGGCGAAGACAGATCCGCCCTGAAGCTCGCCGCGTCGTGCCGCCCCGTCGACGGCCCGTTGTAGCGCGGCTGTGCTATAAAGTCCCACCAGGGGCTGGGTGCGGCCGTCCGCCGAGACCGCCACTGCCCCCTCGAGCGGCGTCGGCGGCCCAGCGTCTGCCAGGGGCGGGCCGTCCAGCGGCGCGGGCGGGCCGGCATCTGCCCTACTACCGACGTCGTTTGCCATGGTTTCGAGCAGGGAAGGAATGGCGTCCGCGACCATCGGCATGTCGCAAGCGATCACGAGCGTCCGGGGCGCCGGACCGTCAGCGGCACTTTGCGCTGCTCCGGCTAAGGCAGCAAGCCCGGCCGCAATGGCAGCAGCGGGGCCGCCAAAAGGAGGGTCTTCACGGCATCGGAGCACGGCCGGGGGCAGCGTGACGGTGCCGGGTCCCACAACAACGCTCCGGCGGGCACCGCTGGCTGCCTGCAGGGAGCGTTCGAGCAGGGTCTGCCCGTGCAGGACCAGTTGGGCTTTGGGCACACCGCCGAGCCGGGAGGACCTGCCTCCGGCGAGGATTACGGCATCAAACGGCACCTACCCAGCCTAGCCGTACCGGCACCTCGCTGTTCGCAGGGCCGGCCGTACTGACGGGCACAGCGGGCTAGTGCGCCGACTCGGGGAGCAGGAAGGGGTCCCAAGCCGGCGTCGGCTTCTCCAGTTCCTTGATCTGCCAGATCGTGCCTTTGGGCGGGCCGGGAACAAAGCCGAGCCGCCACCCCATCTCCGCGGGGGTATGGTCCCCCTTGGCGTTGTTGCAGTGCAAGCAGGCTGCGACCAGGTTTTCCCAGGAGTCAGCGCCGCCCCGGGACTTGGGCTGGACATGGTCGATAGTGTGGGCTGCTTTGCCGCAGTAGGCGCAGCGGTGGTTGTCGCGGCGCAGCACTCCCCTGCGGCTGACGGCCGTGAGGATGTTGTAGCGCGGCCGGATGTACCGGTTGAGCAGGATCACACTCGGGCGGCCCAGGATCTCCTGGGGCCCGACGACCGGGTCGTCGCCTTCGGCCAGCACGCTGGCCTTTCCGGTCAGGACAAGGACCAGCGCCCGGCGGAAGGTCACCACCGCTAGCGGTTCATATCCAGCATTCAGAACAAGAGTGCGCATCCGCATACCTCTTCACGGCCGCACCCGCCAGGGGCACGAGGGCCGGCTGCCCTCTGCATGGTCGGGCTATGATCGACACCACAAGAGTAAACACCGGAAGCCCGGATTGCCGAATTTTTCTTCCGGGCCCTGCGGCGGCCGGGAGGCCCGCGAACGCGAAAGACCCCCACCGGAAGGCAGGGGTCTTTCGCGTTATCACGGCAGTTGCCGCGGGGAGTCCTAGCCGCCGACGCGGATGAAGACCGGGCCGGAACCAACGTTGACGCTGTACAGCGCGGTGGTGCCGCCGTTCCAGCCACCGTGGACGGCCATGCCGTTGCCGACATAGACAGCGATGTGGGCCATGCCCATGCCGCCGTTCTGGTAGTAGGCAAGGTCGCCCGGCTGCGCTTCGGCGGCGCTCACGGTGCGGCCCAGGGACAGGTAACCTGCCGGCCAGCCGTGGTAGTTGACGCCGACGGCGGCCAGCGCGTTGGTGGCCAGCATGGTGCAGTCCTGCGAGACACCGATCTGGGCGTAGGCGGCGGCGGCGATGGAGGCGCCCATGCCGCTGACAGCAGCCGGAGCCTTGGTTGCCAGGGAGGCGGTCGTTGCGGTGCCGGTGGAAGCGGCAGTTCCAGCTGCAGTTGCAGCGGCGGCGGGTGCAGCGGCCTCAGTTGCGGCGGGTGCTTCCTTGACCTCGACGACGGGCTTGGGTGCCTCGACGACGGGGGCCGGCGCGGTGGTCACGGCAGGCTTCTCGTAGGAGATAGCGATGGTGGAAGCCGCGGAAATCGTGGCCGGCGCGGTGGACTGAACTTCCATGGCGGAAGCGGAGGTCGATTCACGCTGAACGTTGGTCTCGGCAGCGTTGGCCGCGATACCGCTGGTCAGGACCAGGCCCGAGGCTGCAGCGATAACCGCAGCCTGGCGACCCATACCACCGGCGTTGTCGCCGACGGCCTTAGCAATGACAGCCAGCGAGTTGGTCTTCGTGACCTCGGCGCGGTGGCGTGCAATGGTTGCACGAGTAGTCATTCAGTTCTCTCTTTCGTGATCCTTGTGTCCGCGCTGATTGCAGGCGGGACTGAGGACGCTCCGGCATCTTGGGGGTACGCCGGATCGCCCCGAAACGGGTTTCTTTAGCGAAGGGTGTACTGCGAAGACGCGCCAAAAGCAGGAACTGCAGTGCATAGTCCAGTCCGGGCGCCGGAAAGGGCAGCGCGGAGCATGGAGTTCAGCGGGCTCGACTGAGCCTCGCCGGCGCGAAAACGCGCAGCATTGTGGCGTGAAGACACGAAAGTAGCCTCTCCCAATGCCTACGAGGTGAGCTGTCGGATTCGGATGGGAGTCACCCGGCCGCGCTGCTTCCTGGGAAGCTTTGCGACTTAACCCCTAGGTCTTCTTGCGAAGACCAAAATTGGTTCCCCCGCCCCTGCCAGACGATGTCATGCGAACGGACCTTGAGCGGTGGCAGAGTTAGGCAATCCACTCAAGAGCGCCAACTTCGGTGAAGTTGGCGTGCTTCCTACGGTACAGCAGTTGGGACCAAATGTCACATTCAGATCACGGCGTGTCACATAAATGCGAGCAGTCCCTCGGCTCCTTTCAGAGCCAGCCCAGCGGATCCACGACGTCCCCGTTTACCATCACCTCGAAGTGGAGGTGGCAGCCGGTGGAAGCGCCGGTGGTCCCGCTCATCGCCACCACGTCGCCGCGGGAGACCTGCTGGCCCACGCGGACGTTGGAGGACGACAAGTGGTTGTACGTGGTCTCCAGGCCATTGCCATGGTCGATCACGACCCGGTTACCGCCCCCGTAGGGGTGCCAACCGGAAAAAGTTACGGTGCCGCTCGCGGCGGCGTGCACAGCGGTGCCGCACTGCGCGGCGTAGTCCTGGCCTCGGTGGAACTCCCCGACCGCGCCGGTGATGGGACTGACCCGGTAGCCGAACGGCGAGGCAGTGACCATGGAGTCAAGCGGCATGCCCAGGCTGCCGGCAGAGGCGGCCCGGGTGATGGTTCCGGCGGACTGTGCGCTCAGCAGCTGCTTGAGTTTGCCGTCCGGGTCACCCTTGGTGGTCACCGCGGTGCGGTTGAAGTCGATCTTGGCGTCTGCGGCTTTGACCTCGGGCTGCGCCGCGGCTGAAACGGACGTCGTCGTCGTCGCAGCGTCGGTGGCAACCGCCGGACCGGTAGCCGGAACGGCCACTGTGAGGACCAGACCGGTGGCCGCCAGGGCGATGCCGGCTTTCTGCCCCACACCGCTGACGGCGGCGAAGTCCGTCACCTGGCGGAAGGGGCTGCGCCGGCCGCGGCGCTCATCCCGGTGCGCATCCCGCGGGCGCTCGGCAAAGATGTCGGCGGCCGGGCGCGGCTCCGGAGCGGGACCGGTCGCACGACGGCGGCCCCGGACGGTCTGGGTGGTCAACTACGGTTCCTCTCTGGATAGCCTGCGAAGTTAGCTGTCGGATTCGGGTCAGAGAGCTCAAAGACCCGGTCCGCCGGTGCAAGCATCCAGGCGCAGGGGTATCCAGGCGCAGGGGTATCCAGGGGACGCCTCGTGCAGGTTGCTTGCCGCTAGCGGACTTCACCCCAAGGCTGTTGCATCAACAGCCGTTAGTGGTTCCCCCGCCTCTGCCAGAAGGTGACGCGCCCGGCTGATCCGCTGGCAGAGCTCGGCTTCGGATCAGATAACGCTTGTGTATCGGTACTAGTCGTCAACTATAGGGGATTAAGGCCTATAGTAATAATTTCGTTATCTCCTAGACGGGCTAGTAAACAGCACCCTTACGGTATGCTTTCTAGCTTCGTCTACCCGCGGGTAACAAAGACGTGGGCCGCGACCTCCGGCGGCAACTCCAGGGCGCCTTCAATGTCCGGAACCCGGACCGAGATGTACTCGCCGACGCGCTCGAGTGAAACGGTGGCCCCGGGCCGGATGCCGCCCTCGTCGAGTTGGACCAACAGCTCGGGCTCGACCTGGATGGGCTCGGCCAGTCGGCTGACCGTGATGCGTGAATCGGCGCCGTAGCCCGCCATCGCGTCCAGCAGATTGACGACGCCCTGAGGCGCTTCGCCCGGCGGCAGTCCGCCGAGTTCGGCAAGGCCCGGAATCGGGTTTCCATACGGGGACACCGTGGGGTGGTCCAGCATGTCGAAGATGCGCTGCTCGACCCGCTCGCTCATCACGTGTTCCCAGCGGCAGGCTTCCTCGTGGACGTAGGCCCAGTCGAGTCCGATGACATCCGCGAGCAACCGCTCCGCCAGACGGTGCTTGCGCATCACTTCGATGGCGCGCCTGCGGCCCGTCTGGGTCAGTTCGAGGTGCCGGTCGCCGGAGACAACCACGAGCCCGTCGCGCTCCATCCGGCCGACGGTCTGGGAAACGGTGGGGCCGGAGTGACGGAGCCGTTCGGCGATGCGAGCGCGGAGGGCGACGATGTTTTCTTCTTCAAGTTCCAGGATGGTCCGCAGATACATCTCGGTGGTATCGATCAGATCCGTCATTCAGCTCAGCTCCTCGAGCGCCGTCCTTGCGTCATTCCCACCGTACAGCGTGCAGGTATGCGCCCCGGCGAAATCCGCCGCACATCAGCGGCAAGCCTAGCCTATTTTGAATTAGTCCCGATAATCGACCGCCGCGGCGGCCCGGGCCGCCGCCGCAGGACCGGAGCCACCGGTGCGCGTCTCAGTGACCGGACTATGACGACCGTTTTTCCCGCCTGTGCCGGGCTGTCGGGCAGAATAAAGGCGGCCCTTAACCATGCGTCCCAGCCCCACCATGCACCCAGCCGAAATCGGAGCCACCGTGAGCGACACCAGCATCACTATTCCCGCGACCCTGCTGCCCAGGGACGGCCGGTTTGGCGCCGGCCCGTCCAAGGTCCGGCCGGAACAAATGGAGGCCCTGTCCGCCGCCTCGGCGACCCTGCTCGGCACTTCGCATCGGCAGGCGCCGGTCAAGAACCTCGTTGGCTCGGTCCGCTCCGGTCTTGGCGACTTCTTCCGCGCCCCCGACGGCTACGAGGTCATCCTCGGCGTCGGCGGTTCCACCGCCTTCTGGGACGTCGCCAGTTTCGGCCTGGTTGAGAACAAGGCGCAGCATTTGTCTTTCGGCGAATTCGGCTCTAAATTCGCCGCGGCCACCAACAAGGCTCCGTTCCTCGCGGAGTCCTCCATTATCAAGGCCGAGCCCGGTACCCGTCCCGAGGCCCGGGCCGAAGCGGGCGTGGACGTTTACGCCTGGCCGCAGAATGAGACTTCGACCGGCGTCGCCGCGCCCGTCAGGCGGGTCCCGGGTGCGGACAGCGGCTCGCTCGTCCTGGTTGACGCGACCTCCGCGGCCGGCGGCTTGGACGTCAACGTCGCTGAGTCGGATGTCTACTACTTCGCCCCGCAAAAGAATTTCGCGTCCGACGGCGGCCTGTGGCTGGGCCTGTTTTCCCCCGCCGCCCTGGAGCGCGCGGCACGGATCAAAGCCAGCGGCCGCTGGATCCCGGACTTCCTGGACCTCCAGACCGCCATCGACAATTCGCGGCTGAACCAGACCTATAACACCCCGGCGCTGGCCACCCTGGTGACGCTGGACGCGCAGGTCCAGTGGCTCAACGCCAACGGCGGGCTCGACTTTGCGGCAACCCGCACTGCCGACTCCGCTGGGCGCATCTACCGCTGGGCCGAGGCCTCTTCCTACTCCACACCCTTTGTGGCCAGGGCCGAAGACCGGTCCAACGTGATCGCCACCATCGACTTCGCGGACTCAATCGACGCCGCGGCCATTGCCAAAGTTCTGCGAGCCAACGGCATCGTCGACACCGAGCCGTACCGAAAACTGGGCCGGAATCAGCTGCGCATCGCCACCTTCGTGGCAATCGAACCCGACGACGTATCGGCGCTGCTTGACTGCATCGACTTCGTCGTAGGCGAGCTCACGAAGTAGCCTAAGGGTCCGAGCCGGACCCGTCAGCGGTCGACGGCGTCGCCCGGGTCTTTCTCCCGGACGGCGCCTTCGCTGTTTTCCGGCGGGACGGCGCCGGCTGGGCCGTTCGCCGGGGCCGCCGGGACAACGCGGAAGTACCGGAGCCCCCGCGCGCGGCGGTTGAAGGTGATCCGGAGCTGCTTGGCCCGGACGATCCACACCATGCCGATCAGGGCTGTGCTCAGTCCGGCGGCGGCGGCCACCCCCAGGGACCAGCGGGCACCGGCAACGTTCGCGACCCAGCCTACAAATGGGGCGCCGATGGGGGTGCCGCCCATGAAGATGGCCATGTACAGCGCCATCACGCGGCCGCGCATTACGGGGTCCGTCGTGGTCTGGACGTAGCCGTTGGCGCTGGTCATCATGGTGATGGCGAACAGGCCGACCGGCACCAGCGCGACGCCGAACCAGAAGTAGCTGGGTGCCAGCGCCGCGAGGCCCGAGGTGACGCCGAAGGCGCCGGCTGCCCCGAAAATCACGCGCAGCCTCGGGCGGCCCCGCCCGGCTGACAGCAGCGCTCCGGCGACAGAGCCGATGGCCATAATGGAGTTCATCAGGCCGAAGGCGCCGGCGTCGAGGCCGAACTCGGTCCCGACCATGGCCGCGATAAAGAGGACGAAGTTCAGGCCGAGGGTACCGACGATAAACACCGCCACCAGCACCACGACGATGTCGGGCCGGAACCGCACGTAGCGCAGGCCTTCGCGGATCCTGCCCTTGCCGGCCGGGGCCTTGGGCAGCTGCCGCAGCGAGGCCGCCGGGATTCTCGCCAGGCTGACAAGCAGGGCCACAAACGTAACCGTATTGACCAGGAACACCCAGCCTGGCCCGACGGCGACCGTCAGCACGCCCGCGACAGCCGGACCGATCATCCGCGCGACATTGAAGGAGGCGCTGTTGAGGGCGACGGCGTTGGGCAGGTAGTCGTCGCGCACGAGTTCGGAGACGAAGGTCTGCCGGACAGGGGCGTCCAGTGCGGAGACGACTCCGAGCAGGAGGGCGAAAATGTAGACGTGCCATAGCTGCGCGGCCCCGGAGAGCACCAGCAGCCCGAGCCCGGCGCTTAGCAGGGCCATCGCCGACTGGGTCAGGACCAGCAGCGTCTTGCGGTTGAAGCGGTCCGCGACCAGCCCGGCCACCGGGGCGAGGAAGAGTTGCGGGCCCAGCTGGAGGGCCATGGTGATGCCCATGGCTCCGGCGTCCTGCGCGCTGAGGTGGTCAAAGACCAGCCAGTCCTGCGCGGTGCGCTGCATCCAGGTCCCGATGTTGGAAACCAGGGCGCCGATAAACCAGATCCGGTAGTTCAGGATATGCAGCGATTTGAAGGTGGACCTCATGTCCCGGCCTCCCGCTGTCGTCCCCCGAACCGTGCCAAACCGCTAGTTGGCCTCGACGGCGCGGGCGAGTCCTGCCCGGTACCGAAATCGGCGTCCGTTGCGCCGCCGTCGCCTTCTTCCGCGCTGGATTCCTCCGCGCCGGTTTGCTCCGCGCCGGTTGCCTCCGTGCCTGGTTCCTCCGTGACGGGTTCCCCCGCGCCGGTTAGCTCGGCACCGGTTTCCTCAGCTGCATCCTCTTCCGGCCCGGTTTCCGGGCCCGCATCTTCTGCCGACTGGGCGTCAGCGTCTGCCGGCGTCCGCTCGGCTGCCGGCTGCTCTGCGGCTTCGTCCTGCTGGGCGTCCTCGGGCCGGACGCGTTCCGCCCACGGCACCCACTCCGGGGCCAGGATGGAGTCCTCGGAGGGCAGCAGACCGAGTTCGTCCACGGTGACCACCTTGGACCGTGAGTTGCGCGTGAGTACCGCGTACCACTGCCAGCCGCCGTACCCGGGCAGCTTGGACTCGAAGAGGTGCGTAACCAGACGGTCGCCTTCGCTCTTGACCGCCAGGTGGCGGCCCACCTGGCCGGCGGGGGCGATGCCCTCCACGGCGGCGCGGGCCACGTCGACCGAGGCGGCCAGGAAGGCGTCCGGCTTGCCGACGCGCCAGACCGGCACGCCGTAGCGCGGCTTGGATCCTGCCTTGGGACCGGCGGCGCCGGTGGCCGCGGGCTGTTCAGCTTCCGAAGTCATCGCCTTAGCCTTACGCGTCCAGCTCGTCGGCGACCTTACGAAGCGCGACGGCGATGGCCTTGGCCTTGTTGCCTTCCGGGTACTTACCCGCAGACAGCGTTCCGGAGAGGTTGTCCAGCACGCTGACCAGGTCCTGGACCAGCGGTGCGAGGTCCTTCGCGCTGGGCCGCTTGGCCTTGGCGATGGACGGAGTCTTGTCCAGCACTCGCAGCCCCAGGGCCTGGGCGCCCTTGCGGCCGTCGGCCACACCGAACTCCACCCGGGTTCCGGCCTTAAGCTCCGTTATGCCTTCGGGCAGCGCCGACTTGGGCAGGAAGACTTCCTGGCCGTCCTCGCCCGCGAGGAATCCGAAGCCCTTTTCCTTGTCATACCACTTGACCTTGCCGGTAGGCACGTAATCAACCTTCTTCGTTCTGCTTGGGACGCGGCCGGCGGCCACCGCATCCGCATTGATATGCGGGTTCAGGGTGTGGCTGCCTGGACCGTGTTGGTCTGTTCCTCCAAGGTTATCGTGCCTCGTCCACTTTGCGGTTTGAGGCGCGGACGCAGCCGGACTGTTAGCGTTGCCCCCATGACACCACAGCGCTTCCGGCGGCCCCTGTTAATTCTTGCCGCCGCCGTCGCCGCGCTCTCTTTAATCGCCGTCGGGGCCGTCATGGCTATGGCCTTTAACAACACGGTGGCCCCGGTATGGCTGACGTCCACCGCCCTGTACGGGCTGCCCGTGGCTTTCCTGCTGATGGCGGCTCTCGTGGTCGACGCCGTCGCAGCCCGCCGCCGCCCGCGGGACCAAAGCGAAAGGTAACGTTGGATTAATGTCCCGGATCCGCGCGCTCAGCAAGGAACTAGAGGCACGCAGCGACGACTCGTTGCGGGCCCTGTTCTCCGCGCGGCCGGACCTAATCTCCCCTCCGGTGCCGGACTTCTCCGCCCTCGCCGCGCGGGCCAGCAGCCGCGTGAGCGTTCAGCGGGTGCTGGAACGCCTGAACCGCCCCCAGATGCAGGTCCTTGAAACCCTCCACCTCTGCACCAACACCGACACCGGGCACAGCGCGTCCGCCGCGACGCTCAAGCGGCTGATCAACGGCTCCACCGTCGCCGCCCTGGAGCGGCTGCTCCATTCCTTGCAGGAACTGGCCCTCGTCCACCGCGCCGAAGCGCCGCACGGTGTGGCCGCAGCGGTGGCCCGGCAGCACCATTTCCTCCCAGTCGGCAGCCTCAAGGACGTCATCGGTATCTATCCGGCCGGGCTGGGGCGCAGCTACACGGAGCTGGTGCGACTGCAGCCGGCCTTCGCGCAGCGCGTCGTGCAGCTGGTCGGCGAACTGCACCGCACCGGCGCCGACATCGCCCCGGCCGCCACCCCGATGGAGGCTGCGCTGTCCCTGCAGCGCTGGACCGCCTCCCCCGAGTCGCTGCAAAGGCTGCTCGCCGGCGCGCCGGACCGGACGGCCGCCTTGCTTGCCCGCTTCGGGAACTGGGCCATGGGGGCCGTCCCGCAGGCCCAGCGGCGGGCGTCGGTGCTCCACGAGGGCAACGACGTCGGCCCCGTCGACTGGCTCCTGGCACGCGGGCTGCTGGTACCGCTGGACGCCGCCCACGTGGAGCTCCCACACAGCGTGGGCGTATCGCTGCGCGGCGGTTTCGTCATCGAGCACTTCGCCCTTAGTCCCCCGGTGCCGCAGCTGGGACTGACCAGCGCCGCCCTCCGCCGCAACGCCGCCCTCGGTGCCATCGCCGAAACCCTGAGGCTCGCCGGTGAACTGCTCTACGCGGTGCGGGAGCAGCCGCTCACCACCCTGCGCAGCGGCGGCGTCGGCGTCCGGGAGATGAAGCGCCTCGCCGACTCGTTGCGGATCGGCCAGCACGAAGCCGGCGTCCTTGTAGAGCTGTGCGCCCTCGCCGGCCTGCTGCGCCTGGACGTCGACAGCTCCGCGTGGATCCAGGCGCCGCAGCTGGAATGGTTGGCGCTGCCCCGGCAGGAACAGTGGCTCTGGCTGGTCAACGCCTGGCTGGCGAGCGAGCGGGTCCCCTCCCTGGTGGGCCAGCCGGTCAGCGGCGTCGCCACCGCGCCTGGGCACCGGAGTGCCGCCGGCAGCACCATCAACGCGCTCTCCGCGGAGGCGCAGCGCCCGGACGCCCCGGTGGTCCGGAAAAGGATCCTGGAAATTCTGCACGAACTCACGCTGGAAGCCGCCGCAGCGGACGGGCAGGCTCCGGTGCTGGATTCAGCCGCCGTCCTGGAGCGAGCCGACTGGTCCCAGCCGAGGATGGCGCGGCGCTTCAGTTCGCTTATCCGCGGCGTCCTGGCCGAAGCCGAGATGCTGGGCCTGGTCGGCTCCGGCGCGCTGAGCCAGATCGGCGCGGCCATCGCCGTCGAGCAACCGGACGAGGCCTTGGCGATCCTGGGCGAGCACCTGCCCGCAGCACTGAACCATGTGCTGCTGCAGGCGGACCTGACCGCCGTCGCGCCCGGGTACCTGGATCCGGGACTGAGCGAGAAGCTGCTGACCATGTCCGACGCCGAAGGCCAGGGCCCGGCCACCATCTACCGTTTTTCGGTCTCCTCGGTGCGGCGGGCGCTCGACGCCGGGCAGGATGCCCTGGCGCTGTTGGACTTCCTGCGCGAGCACTCGGCCACCCCGGTACCGCAGCCGCTGCAATACCTGATCGAGGACACCGCCGCACGCCACGCCCGGCTCCGCGTAGGTCCGGCTGCGAGCTTCATCCAAAGCGAGGACGAAACTGCCCTGCTGGAACTCCTGAACACCTCCGCGGCCTCGGGCCTGGCCCTGGTCCGGATCGCCCCGACCGTCCTGGTTTCGCCAGCCGCTCCCCGGGAGGCTGCCCAGGTGCTGCGAAGTATGGGCCTCTCCCCTGCGCTGGATGATTCCGGTGCCGCCGTCGTGCGGCTGCGCCGGAGCGCCGCCGTGCCGGGCAGCGCTCGGCCGGTCTACACCGCGCCGCGCACGGCCCCCGCTGACGCCGACGTCGACGCCCAGCTCGCCGTGCTGCGCGACGGCCGCGCTCCGGCCGATTCGAGCCATGCCGGCACCGGAGCCGCGCCGGGTAGGCACGGGACTCCGGGGGCTCCCGGGGCTCCCGGAGGCGAGGCCGCCACGCAGCTGGGACTGGAAACTTTGCAGAAGGCCATCCGGCTCAAGCAGCGGGTGGTGATGAACGTCGTAGACAGCATGGGGAATGCCACCCGCGAAACCGTTGTTCCGGTAGCAGTGAGTGGCGGGCGGGTGCGGGTTTTTGACCCTGCCAAGGACACCGAACGGGTGCTGTCCCTCCACCGGATCATCGATGTCGAGGCTACCGAGGAACTGCTCCAGTGAATGACGGACCGCTGATCGTCCAGAGCGACAAAACCATCCTGCTGGAAGTGGACCACGAGCAGGCCACAGAGGCGCGCCACGCGATCGCGGCGTTCGCCGAGCTGGAACGGGCGCCGGAACACGTCCACAGCTACCGCCTCACGCCGCTGGGCCTCTGGAATGCGCGCGCGGCCGGGCTGGACGCGGAGCAGGTGCTGGACACCCTGCTCAAGTATTCGCGGTTCCCGGTGCCGCATTCGCTGCTGATCGACATCGAGGAAACCATGTCCCGCTACGGCCGGCTGCGGCTGGAGAAGGACCCGCAGCACGGCCTGGTCATGCGCACCTCCGACTACCCGGTCCTTGAAGAGGTCAGCCGCGCCAAGAAGATCGCCCCGCTGCTGGGACCCCGTATCGACGGCGAGACCGTGGTCGTGCACTCTTCCCAGCGCGGCCAGCTCAAGCAGCTGCTGCTTAAGATCGGCTGGCCTGCCGAAGACTTCGCCGGCTACGTCGACGGCACCCCGCACCCCATCATGCTCAACGAATCCGGCTGGAAGCTCCGGCCGTACCAGCAGCTGGCCACGGAAAACTTCTGGGCCGGCGGCAGCGGCGTCGTCGTACTCCCCTGCGGTGCCGGCAAAACCCTGGTGGGCGCCGCGGCGATGGCCACCAGTTCCACCACCACGCTGATCCTGGTGACGAACACGGTCTCCGCCCGGCAGTGGAAGGACGAGCTGCTGAAGCGGACCTCCCTGACCGAGGAGGAGATCGGCGAATACTCCGGATCCGTCAAGGAAGTCCGTCCCGTCACGATCGCGACCTACCAGGTCCTCACCACCAAGCGCGGCGGCATCTATCCGCACCTGGAACTGGTGGACGGCAACGACTGGGGTTTGATCATCTACGACGAGGTCCACCTGCTGCCGGCGCCGATCTTCCGGATGACCGCGGACCTGCAGGCCCGCCGCCGCCTCGGCCTGACCGCCACCCTGGTCCGGGAGGACGGCCGCGAGGGCGAGGTCTTCAGCCTGATCGGGCCCAAACGCTACGACGCCCCGTGGAAGGACATCGAGGCGCAGGGCTACATTGCGCCGGCGGACTGCGTGGAGGTCCGGGTGGACCTGCCCCGGGACGAGCGGGTTGCGTACGCCATGGCGGAGGACGCGGACAAGTACCGGCTCTGCGCCACCTCCGAAACCAAGACCGGGATTGTGGAGCGGCTGGTAGCCGAGCACGCCGGGGAGCAGCTCCTGGTGATCGGGCAGTACATCGACCAGCTCGACGAGATCGGTGAACGGCTGCAGGCGCCCGTGATCAAGGGTGACACCTCGGTGAAGGAACGGCAGCGGCTCTTCGACGCGTTCCGCGCCGGTCAGGTCCAGACGCTGGTGGTGTCCAAGGTCGCCAACTTCTCCATCGACCTGCCGGAGGCCTCGGTGGCGATCCAGGTTTCCGGGTCCTTCGGCTCCCGCCAGGAAGAAGCGCAGCGGCTGGGCCGGCTGCTGCGGCCCAAGCAGGACGGCCGGGCCGCACGCTTTTATTCACTCGTGGCGCGGGACACCCTGGACCAGGACTTCGCCGCCAAACGGCAGCGCTTCCTCGCCGAGCAGGGCTACGCATACCGGATCATGGACGCCAAGGACGTCGGCGCCGAGAGCTGACCGCCATCCACGCAACACACATCAGACTCCCAGAAAACTCTCAGTGACTGGGAGGATTATGGGAACTATGAAAAAGAACGGACCCGAAGCAAAGCTGCTCGTTGTCGATGACGAACCCAACATCCGCGAGCTGCTGTCCACCTCTTTGCGCTTCGCCGGGTTCGAGGTCGTCTCCGCCGGCACCGGGCGCGATGCCCTCGCGGCGGCGGAAACTCACGCGCCCGATCTCGCCGTACTGGACGTGATGCTGCCGGATATGGACGGGTTCACCGTCACCCGCCGGTTGCGCGCCTCCGGCAAGCACTTCCCCGTGCTGTTCCTCACCGCGAAGGATGACACCGAGGACAAGGTCACCGGGCTGACCGTCGGCGGCGACGACTACGTCACCAAGCCCTTCAGCCTGGACGAAGTGGTGGCCCGCATCCGTGCCGTGCTGCGCCGCACCCAGCCGATCCAGGACGACGACGCCGTCATCCGCGTTGATGACCTCGAGCTCGACGACGACGCCCACGAGGTGCGCCGTGGCGGCACAGTGATCGAGCTGTCGCCGACCGAGTTCAAGCTGCTCCGCTACCTGATGCTCAACCCCAACCGGGTGCTCTCCAAGGCCCAGATCCTGGACCACGTCTGGGAATACGACTTCAACGGGGACGCCTCGATCGTGGAGTCCTACATCTCCTACCTCCGGCGCAAGGTCGACATCGACCCCTCGGCTCCGGCCCTGATCCAGACCAAGCGGGGCGTCGGCTACGTGCTGCGGACGGCTGAAAAGCGCTGACCTTGCTGCAGCGTTGGAAGGCAGCCTCGCTGCGGTCGCAGCTGGTCGCGATCATGATGGCGCTGATGCTGGTGGCACTCACAGCCACCGGCGCCGGCACCCTCGCCCTGTTGCACAGTTATCTGCAGGGCCAGGTCGATGACAAGCTCAAGGCCGCCGTCGGGACCGCCCGCCAGCAGCAGTCCTTCAGCCAGCTGCAGGACCAGAACCCCAACGTTCCCACCGATTACTCGCTGATGCTCTTCAGCCCCGGCCAGCCGGCCTATCCCTTCGGCGGCAGCAGGGATTCCCATCCGGCGATCAGCAGCATCAGCCCGGACGAGGCCCATGACCGCGGCGAGGTTCCGTTCCAGGTGCGCGGCACCGACGGGCGCAACTGGCGGGCAGTGGCGGTGAACGTGCTGGACGGCAACCAGCGCCCGGCCGTCGTGGTGATCGGGCTGCCGCTGTACCCGGTGGATTCGGTGATGGAGCACGCCGCGCTGGTCGTCGC
Source organism: Arthrobacter sp. B3I4 (assembly GCF_030816855.1). Lineage (NCBI taxonomy): Bacteria > Bacillati > Actinomycetota > Actinomycetes > Micrococcales > Micrococcaceae > Arthrobacter > Arthrobacter sp. B3I4. Next base: position 110,429 of record NZ_JAUSYK010000001.1, read on the forward strand.
CGGGGTGGGGCTGCTGACCCTGGTCCTGGCCTTCTTCATTGCGACGTGGACTGTTAGCCGGTCCTTCCGCCCGCTGGCCCGGGTGGAGAAGACCGCTGCTGCGATCGCCGCAGGTGACCTCTCCCGCCGCGTGGAGGTGGAAAACCCTGACACCGAGGTCGGCCGCCTGAGCCGGTCCCTGAACGCCATGCTGGCGCACATCGAATCCGCCTTCGCCGCGAAAATGGCCTCCGAGGCAAAGATGCGCCGCTTCGCTGCCGACGCCTCACATGAACTGCGCACTCCGCTGGTGACGATCCGCGGCTTCTCCGAGCTCTACCGGCAGGGCGCCCTCACCACCCCCGAGGATGTCGCCACCGCGATGGGCCGGATCGAGAGCGAGGCCAAACGGATGGGCGCCATGGTCGAGGACCTGCTGCTGCTCGCTCGGATCGACGAGCAGCGCCCCCTGCAGCAGAAGCCGGTGGACCTGCTGCTGCTCGCCCACGACGCTGTGGTGGACACCCAGGCGAGCGACCGGAGCCGGGTGATCGCGCTACGCGGGCTCGACGGCGGCCCCGGCTCGACGGCCCCCGTGCTGGGCGATGAAGCCAAGCTGCGCCAGGTGATCGGGAACCTGGTGAGCAACGCGCTGCGTTACACGCCCGATGGCAGCCCGATTGAACTGGCAGTCGGGGTCCGCGCCGATGCCGACGGAGCGCGCCGTTCGGTGATTGAGGTTATCGACCACGGGCCGGGCGTTTCCGAGGAGGAAGCCGCCCGGATCTTCGAGCGGTTCTACCGCGCCGACACCTCTCGGACCCGGGAAACCGGCGGCAGCGGCCTTGGGCTGGCGATCGTGGCCGCCATCGTCGGCGCGTTCTCGGGCACCGTCCGTGTGCAGCCGACCGACGGCGGCGGCGCGAGCCTGGTGGTCAGCCTGCCGTTCCTGGCCGATTCAGGGCACCCGGAGCACCCGGAGGCCCACGAGGCCCCGGATTCGTCCGTCGCTTTCGAGGCGGGGGCTTCCGGGCCGTCCGTTCAAGCAGCCGCGGAGGCGCCTGCAGGAGGCCTTCCGGACTCACCTGCGGGTAGCCGCCCGGACTTGTCCACATAGCGGGTTTTCCCGCTGCGGCCGGTGCGCGCCGTTGCCTACGCTCGAAGAGTCCGGAAAGTCCGGATACCTCCACCACAGGCAGCCGGGATCTCGTTCCGCCTGACAAAGCGGCCTTCGACAACGCGGCGTCAGTCATCGCGGGATACCCGGCTGCCTGCCCGTTCGAAAGGCCACCTTCATGAGTATCATTTCCGTCGATACCGAACTGCTCCAGCTCAAGTCCGCCAACGTCCAGGCGACGGTCGAAAGAATCAGCGCCGACGTGCAAGCGATGAAACGCGGGCTGGACGAACTGCAGACAAGCTGGCGCGGCGCGGCCGCCACCAACTTCCAGGCCTTGCTGGCGGAGTGGGCCCTAACCCAGGGAAAGGTCGAGGCTTCGCTGGCCTCGATCAATCTGGCACTCAATTCCGCTGCCGCGAACTACGCCCAGGCCGAACTGAACAACGCCCAGCGGTTCGGGTAGTGCCTACGCCTCTGCGGTGCCCTGGTGGAAGCGGAGCCGCCACTGGGTCCCGTCCAGGACCCACAGGGAGCTGCGCAGAACCGTGCCGGAGCGGGCATGGCTGCGGTAGGTGAGCAGCACGGTATCCGCGCCTAGGCGCTCCGCAGCCAGCAGCTCGAGCGCCGCCGGTGCCCCGGGGTCTTCCTCAAGCGCCATCATGACCTCGTCGCGGGTCCAGAGACGTCCGGAGCTGCCGATTTCGGTGAAGTTAGGGTGAAGCAGCACTCCGGTGCGGCCCAGGTCTGACCGGGTCTCCGGCAACAGCAGTTCCCGCTCCAGCGCCTCGACGATCGTCTCCGGAGCCTGGTCCGCGGAAGCGTCCCCGGCACGGGCTTGTTCCTCCAGCTCGCTGAAGAGGTCAGGTTCATCGAACAGCCCCGACTCGCCGAACAGGGCGGGTTCCCCGACGAACGCAGACGTCATCTTCGCGGCCGGAGCGGCGGCGGGCGCCTGCTGCGGGACGGGTGCGGCCTCCCCGGCGCGGACGAAGCCGGGCCCCTGCCGGGCGGCGACGCCCTGCTGGTAGGCGAGGGCAACGGCGCGTGCCCGCTCATCGGCGGCCTCGTTAAGCTCGTGGCCGGCGTGTCCGCGGACCCATTCGAAGGTGTATTTGCGTCCGGCCAGCGCCTGGTCGATTTCCTTGAGCAGCTCGACGTTGAGCACCGGCTTGCCGTCGGACTTCCGCCAGCCCTTCCGCTTCCAGCCCGGCATCCATTTGGTCACCGAGTTGATCACGTACTGGCTGTCGCACAAGATGTGCAGGTCTTCACCCGCGAGGTGCGCCGTGGCCCGGAACAGGTCCAGTACGGCCATCAACTCGCCCTGGTTGTTGGTCCCGTGGGGCCAGCCGCCGGCGTGCCAGCACTCGTCGTTCACGTACCAGGCCCAGCCGGCCGGACCGGGATTTCCTAGGGCCGAACCGTCGGCCGCTGCTGTAATCGTCACTGCACTATCCTGCCAGACTGCAACGCACCATCCGGCTTCCGCACGGGTGTGGGTCCGGCCGTTGTCCCCGGTCCGGCCCTCCCCCGGGACGCAGAACGGCACGCAGACCGGCCGGTGGGCGGCGTTACGATATGCCAGTGATCAGGGTTTCCAAGGACGACGTCGTGGCGTTCCGGCTGGGCGCCCATTACCTCAACGAACGGCTGGGCGAGGGCGGGCTGCTGGACGCGGCTGGCCGGTGCGGGATTCAGAACAGCCCGCCCGGATCGGCGTTGCTTGCCTTGCACGCCAGGGTGCGAAGCGTCACGCAAGAGCGGGTGGCCCAGGCAGTGGCCGGAGAGAAAAGCCTGCTGCAGACCTGGTGCATGCGCGGCTCGCCGTTCTACTTTCCGGCCTCGGACGCACCGGTGTTCACCACCGGGATGCTTCCGCCGACCGAGGAGGCGATGCGCCATCTCGTTCCCGGCGTGGAACCTGCGCTCAAGCTACTCGGCATGAACCTGATCGAGACGGTGGAGCTGGCCGGCGCCGAGATCGGTGCCGTGCTGGCCGGACGCAGGCTTGCCATCGACGAATTGGGCGCGGAGATCGCTGGGCGGATTGCCCACAGGCTGCCGAAACGGCAACGCGGCATCTGGGAACAGGAAGGCCCCTACGCCCCGGGGCTACCGCTCGGCGAAGGTGTCGTTCATTTCTGTGTCCGCATCCTCGCGCTGCAGGGGGTGGTCTGCTTCGCGCCGCGCGCCGGGAACAAGGCACCGTTCGTCCTCGTCGAGGAGTGGCTTGGCCGTTCCATCCCGGACGTCGACCCGAACCTCGCACGCGCCGAACTGCTTCGCCGCTTCCTGCGCTGCTACGGACCGTCCACGCGCGGGGACTTCGCCGTGTGGGCGGGTTTCCACGCCAGCGACACCGACCCCTGGTGGAACCTTTTGGGCGACGAGCTGACGCCGGTCGAGTTCGGCCGCACGTCGTGGATCCTCACCGAGGATCTGGACGCACTACGGTCGGCACCGATGCCGGCCGGGGCGCGCCTCCTTCCGCCTCACGATCCTTTCACCCAGATGCCCGACCGCCGGACGATCGTCGACCGTCAGTACCACCGAGAGGTATGGAAGAGGGTCGGCCAGCCGGGCGCGGTCCTCGTGAATGGTGAAATCACCGGCACATGGAGTCCGCGTAAGAGCGGTCGGAGACTGGCGGTCACTGTCAAAACGTTCGGCTTACTGACGGATCGGGCCAAGAAGTCACTTCAGGCCGAGGCCGAGCAGCTCGCGCCGTTGCGCGGGGCGTCGGCCGTTGAGGTCCAGTTCCGTACCTACTGAACGGCACATCCCGGGCGCGGAGCCGAGCCCGAGGTTGCTCAGATACTTTCGGACCGATGCCGCGACGCCTCACCACGGAGCGAGCGGGGTTAAATGCCGACGGCGGCCCCACCGAGGTGGGACCGCCGTCGCACCGGCCATCACCGCTTGTCAGCGGCAAGGACCGTTCAAGCCGGGCTTGGTGGCCGGGGGTTAGAAACCGCCCATGCCGCCCATGCCGCCCATGTCGTCGCCGCCGCCCATGGCCGGAGCGTTCTTCTCCGGCTTGTCGGCCACTACGGCCTCGGTGGTGAGGAACAGGCCGGCAATGGACGCCGCGTTCTGCAGGGCAGAGCGGGTGACCTTGACCGGGTCGTTGATGCCGGCTGCCAGCAGGTCGACGTATTCGCCGGTGGCTGCGTTCAGGCCGTGGCCTGCGGAGAGGCCGCGGACCTTGTCGACAACAACGCCAGGCTCCATGCCGGCGTTGAAGGCGATCTGCTTCAGCGGGGCGTCAATGGCTACGCGGACGATGTTCGCACCGGTCGCCTCGTCGCCTTCGAGCTGCAGGTTGGCGAACGCCTTGGCGCCGGCCTGGATCAGGGCCACGCCGCCGCCGGCGACGATGCCCTCTTCAACAGCAGCCTTGGCGTTGCGGACGGCGTCCTCAATGCGGTGCTTGCGTTCCTTGAGCTCGACTTCGGTTGCTGCACCGGCCTTGATGACTGCCACGCCGCCGGCCAGCTTGGCCAGGCGTTCCTGCAGCTTCTCGCGGTCGTAGTCGGAATCGGAGTTCTCGATTTCGGCACGGATCTGGGAGACGCGGCCGGCAATCTGGTCGGCGTCGCCTGCGCCCTCGACGATGGTGGTTTCGTCCTTGGTGACAACGACCTTGCGGGCCTTGCCGAGCAGTTCGAGGCCGGCGGTCTCGAGCTTGAGCCCGACTTCCTCGGAGATGACCTGGCCGCCGGTGAGGATGGCGATGTCGGCGAGCTGTGCCTTGCGGCGGTCACCGAAGCCCGGAGCCTTCACGGCGACGGACTTGAAGGTGCCACGGATCTTGTTGACGATCAGGGTGGCCAGTGCCTCGCCCTCGATGTCTTCGGCGATGATCAGCAGCGGCTTGTTGGACTGCATGACCTTTTCGAGGACAGCAACCAGTTCCTTGACGTTGGAGATCTTCGAGTTGACGATCAGGATGTACGGGTCCTCAAGGACCGTTTCCTGGCGCTCGGCGTCGGTTACGAAGTAGGCCGAGATGTAGCCCTTGTCGAAGCGCATGCCCTCGGTGAGTTCCAGCTCGAGGCCGAAGGTGTTCGACTCCTCGACGGTGATGACGCCTTCCTTGCCGACCTTGTCCAGGGCTTCGGCAATCAGGGCGCCAATTTCGTTGTCACCGGCAGAGATCGACGCGGTGGCGGCGATCTCTTCCTTGGTTTCGATTTCCTTGGCGGAGGCCAGGAGCTCGCGCGTGACCGCCTCGACGGCCTTCTCGATGCCGCGCTTGAGGGACAGCGGGTCAGCGCCGGCGGCGACGTTGCGCAGGCCTTCCTTGACCAGGGCCTGGGCCAGCACGGTGGCGGTGGTGGTACCGTCACCGGCGACGTCGTCAGTCTTCTTGGCAACTTCCTTGACCAGCTCGGCGCCGATCTTCTCGTAGGGGTCGTCCAGCTCGATCTCCTTGGCGATGGATACACCATCGTTGGTGATCGTGGGGGCGCCCCACTTCTTCTCGAGGACGACGTTGCGTCCACGCGGGCCGAGGGTGACCTTCACGGCGTCGGCGAGGATGTTCAGGCCCCGCTCAAGACCGCGGCGTGCCTCTTCATCAAATGCAATGATCTTGGCCATAACGGCAGTAGTCCTTTCGGGACAGTCGTTAAGAATGAACCTTTGCTGCGGTGCCCGCGACGGACGATTCCTGCCCGGCGGCCTCTGTACGCCGCCGGGCCGGGATCTCACCCCAGCCAGGTGTTTCTTTCGCTCCCGGTCAGCCCGCCGCCACAACGGACCCGGTGAAACCAGGCGCTGTATTAGCAGTCAATACGCGGGAGTGCTAACTCCATAATTAGCACTCCCCCGGGGAGAGTGCAAGCAGTGTTCCCTTGGGCCCCGGCGCTGCGGCGCCCGCTTCGCTAGGAGCGATCAGGTGCCCGCACTGCGCGCCATTTCGCTGCCCGTCATTTTTGCAGTGTTGTCCGGCCCATAGCTGTAAACCATGTAGGCGGCGGCAGTGACATCGCCGTTGCTGTCGAAGTTGATGGGGCCCGACTGGCCCTCGTAATCCGCGCGCTTGCCCGCGGTAAGCGCGGCCACGCACTCCTGGTAAGACTTGCAGGCGGCGGCCTCACCGGCGGCGCCGTCCGTGGGGCCGCCGGTGCCGCCGGAGACAGCGATCAGCCGAGACGCGATTGAGGCGCCGGCATCGTCTTGCGCCGCGGCGGCGGCGATCCCCGCGAGGTTGACGGCGTCGTAGGTCTCTGCGGCGAAAGCCATGTCCTTTAGGGCGGGGTCCACGGCAACCAGTTCGGCCTGAAAGTGGGCGGACGGGAAGACGCCCGGCAGCACTCCCCGCGTCCCGTCCAGCGCTTTGGACGCCAGGCCCTGCCCGTACTGGTTGACGGCCCCGTCGCTGAGCAGGAGTTTTTTTCCGGCCAGTCCCGCATTGTTTAGTTCAGCGATCGCGCCCTGGGCGCCGTCCCGTGCCACCAGGACGACGGCGTCGGGGGCGGCGCTCTTGGCGGCCGCCGCCGCCTGCTGCGCCTGTCCGGGCTGGAACTCGGCGTCCACGGCGGTGCCCAGGCCTGCCGCTTTCGCGGCCGCGGACACGGCCACGGCGACCTCCTTGCCGTAGCTCCCCTCCTCGTGCAGCACCGCTAGGGTCTTGGCGCCGCCGTCCTTGGCGAGCTTGACGAGGACCGATGCCTGCGCAACGTCGGCGGCGGCCGTCCGGAAGTAGTATCCGCCGCTCTTGTATTTACTGAGTCCGGGTGCCGTGTTCGCCGGGGAAATGATGGCGACCTTGGCGCGCGCGAGGACGTCGATGGCGTCAGCGGCGCGGCTGGAATCGGTCGGTCCGATGACGACATCAGCCTTCGCGGCCACCAGGTTCTTCGCCTGGGCGGCGGTGTCGGTGCCGACGGCTGCCGGCAGCAGTTCCACCGGCCTGCCCTTGTGACCGCCGGCGGCATTAATCTCCTTGACCGCCAGCTTGGCGGCCGCGAGCTGGGATGCGTTGAGGAAGCTTTGCTGTCCCGTATTGTCCAGGAGCACTCCGATCCGCAACGTGCCGTCCCCGCTTGCATCTGCGGCGTCCGTTCGCGCGTTCCCGGTGGGGCCGGCACACCCGGCCAGGGCCAGTACAGTGGCGATCCCGGCCGCCGCGGCCCGACTGAGCCGCCCGCCGAGCCGCCGGCCGGGCGTTGATGGGCCGGCCATTGGTCGTCGGTGGACGCCGCTCTGCGGTGAGACGGTTGCAGCGGAAAGTGACACTAGGCGGGCCGAACACTTTCAGCCTGCGGGCCCTTTTCGCCTTCGCCGACTTCCAACTCCACACGCTGGCCTTCGCTCAGGGCCCGGTAACCGTCCCCGGCAATCGCTGACCAGTGCACGAAGACATCGGCTCCGGAACTCTCGACGGTGATGAAGCCGTACCCTTTTTCTGCGTTAAACCATTTGACGGTCCCCAGTGCCATCTTGTCTCCAATTTCAGCTTGGTTGCTAACGGCGCACCTCGTTGTGGGCCGTGGTTGGTGAAGCGCGTTTTACCTAAAACCTGGGCCCAGGACGACGACCAGCGGCATCTTGAAGTCTGCCGAAGCCACCAGCGTCGGGATGCCGAGCAGTGAACCAAGCTCTTCAGCGTTCGCCTTCTGCTCCGGACCGTTGTAGAAGACCACCGAGGTCTGCTGCCGGGGGCCGCCCCAGTTGCCGAGCGGGCCCAGGACCCAGCCGGCCGAAGTGACGGTTGTCCCGACCCGCCCGGCCAGGCCCGCCGTCGTCGTTCCGTTGTAGATCGCCACCGGCTGGGACCTGTCCACAGCAGCTGTGGTGGGCAGGGGCGTGGCGGACGGCGCGGAAGCAGCGGGGGCGATGCTGCCGGTAGGTTCGCTGCCGGCCGAAGGGGTGGGGCTGGGAGTGGCCGTCGGTGCAGGCAGCGCAGCGGCGCTGCTGCTGGTGCTGGTCCGGTCCTGTGCCTCCGCGGTGTCGGCGGCGGGTCCGAAGCCGAGCCTCGGAAGCAGAAGGAACGCGACGAGGCCCACCGCGAGGGCCAGGGCTCCGAAGGAGAGGACGGGACCCAGACGGCGGGACGGGGGCGCCGAGACGGTCCGGTGGACGCCCTGGCGCGTGGAGATTTCCGGGACCCGATCGAATTCGTCCCGAGCGTACTTGGTCATGGTAAAGCGACGTCCTTGCTGATTCTGGCTGGTGGCCCGGGGTCGGAAAATCCGCGGATTTCCGCGTTTCCCGGCCGGCTTCCCGTGGTCTTAGGCCTCTGATCCCAAGCGCCGTGCGGTGCGGGCACGTTGTCGTGACGTACGTAGTCTACGCAGTCGCTTCACCAGCATGGGGTCGTGGGCCAGCGCCGCCTCAGTGTCGATCAAGGCATTCAGGATCTGGTAGTAGTGCGTGGCGGAGAGGTCGAAGAGTTCCCGGATTGCCTGTTCCTTGGCCCCGGCATACTTCCACCACTGCCGCTCCAGAGCGAGCATCTGCTGCTCCCGGCTGCTCAGCGGCGAGTCGTCAGCGCCGGGGGTCTGCGCGGAGCCGGACCCCTCCTCCTGGCGGTACTCGGGTGCTGCTTCAGCCACGACACTCTCCCTGGCTCGTTTTCCGATAGGTTTCCCCCACATGCTACGGCCGAATAACAGGGTTGTCATTTGGCCGGGCCGCTCGGGGCGCTCGCGGTCCTGCGAGAATGGGACCGTGTTTGATTCATCTGGTTCCGATGCGCACGGTTCCGAAGCGCTCTTCCAACTCGAACCCGGAACCGCCGGCGCGGCCGGGTTCGCGGAGTTGGCGCGCCTCCCGCTCGAGGAGCTCGTCGCGCCCGACTGGGCAGCGGCGCTGGCACCGGTCGAGCCGGAGCTGCGCCGGGCCCTGGAGTTCGTCGCCGCCGAGGCGGCTGCGGGCCATGAGGTGTTGCCTGCCCCATTGAACCTGCTGCGGGCCTTCCGCCAGCCCCTCGCCGGGGTGCGGGTATTGATCGTGGGGCAGGACCCGTACCCGACGCCGGGCCACGCCGTCGGGCTGTCCTTCGCGGTGGACGGCAGCACCCGGCCGATCCCGCGAAGCCTCGCCAACATTTACAAAGAGCTCGACGCCGACCTCGGGCTGCCGCCGCGGGTTCACGGGGACCTCAGCCGCTGGACGGAACAGGGCGTCCTGCTGCTCAACCGGGTGCTTAGTGTCCGGGCCGGCGCGGCCGGGTCGCACCGCAACAAGGGGTGGGAGGCCGTGACGGCTGCCGGGATCCGGGCCGTCGCGAACCGCACCGCTGGCGCCGGTGCCGCCGCACCGCTGGTGGCGATCCTCTGGGGCAGGGACGCCGAGGGAGCGAGGCCGTTGCTGGGCTCCACCCCGGTGCTGGCAAGCGCCCATCCGAGCCCGCTTTCCGCGTCCCGGGGGTTCTTCGGTTCCCGTCCCTTCAGCCGGGCCAACGCGCTGCTGAGGGCCCAGGGCGACGGCGCGGTGGACTGGGAACTGCCGCCGCTGCCCTGACCTGGTTCTTGGCTAGGCTTAGCTGCATGACTTCTGTCCCCGCCGCCACCTCCGCCAACCGGAAATCCCGTCCCCAGACGAATCTGACGGTGCTGCGGCGGGAGCAGCTCTCGCCGCACATGGTTCGGATCATCGCCGGCGGACCAGGCTTTGCCGGCTACATCAACAATGACTACGTGGACCGGTACGTCAAGATCGCCTTCCCGCAGCCCGGGGTCGACTATCCGCGCCCGCTGGACCTGTGGGCGATCCGTGACTCCCACCCCCGCGAGCAATGGCCGCATACCCGGACCTACACTGTCCGCTGGGTGGACGAGGCGGCGGAGGAGCTGGCAATCGACTTCGTCGTCCACGGCGACGAAGGCTTGGCCGGCCCCTGGGCCGCGGCCGCACAACCCGGAGACCCGCTCGTGTTCACCGGCCCGGGAGGCGGCTACAACCCTGACCCGGAGTCCGACTGGTACCTCTTCGCCGGCGACGAGTCCGCCCTGCCGGCGATCAGCGCCGCCATCGAGTCACTCCCCCGCGATGCCCGCGGACTGGCCTTCTTGGAGGTGGACAGCGAGGCCGACATCCTCTCCCTCGACGCGCCGGCAGGGCTCCGCCTGCACTGGCTGCTGCGCGGCGGGGTTGCGGCCGGCAGCAGCCCGCTCCTGGTAGAGGCGGTGCGGGACGCGGTCTGGCCCGAGGGTCGGGTCCAGGTCTTCGCGCACGGGGAGCGCGGCTACATGAAGAGCCTGCGGGCAGTGTTCTACACCCAGCGGGGCCTGGAACGCAGCCAGGTCTCGCTGTCCGGTTACTGGGCCAAGGGCCGGGTGGAAGACGACTTCCAGGCCGAGAAGAAGCTGCCGATCGGCAAGATCTAGCGCCGGAGCAGGACCTAGCGGCGCCGGGCCCGGCGCCGCTCGTTGCTGGCCAGGCTCTTGGTCAGCGGCCGGGCCAGCGTATCGCCGAGCACAATGCCGGCCGCGACGCCCAGCACAATTGCCCCGGCATTCAGCATGCCGCCGGCGCCCATCAGGATTTCCGACTCCTCGATAGTCAACACATACATGGAGCGGAATATGGTCAGGCCGGGCAGCAGGATCAGGGCGGCGGGCACGGCCACCACCAGCTGCGGGGCGCCCATCCGGAGCGCCACCACCCGTGCGAGCAGGCCGATGACGACGGCGGCGAGGGCGGGCGCGAACCGGGGTCCGATGCCGACGGCTGTCCCGCCGATCAGGACCAGATGACCGACGACGCCGACCGCGGCCGTCGGCAGCAGGAGCTTCAGCGATGTCTGTTCGGTCACGCCGATCGCGACGACGGCTATTGCCACCAGCGGGACCAGCACCCACAAGGGATACCTGGCCGGGAATGTTTCAGTGACATCGATTGATTCCATGCCGGTCATGGCACCGACGAGGAACCCGACCGCGATGCCGGCCACAAGGGCACCGAAGGTCAGCATGGTGGACAGGAACCGGCCGGCCGCTGTGACCGGAAAGCCGTTGATCGCGTCCTGCACGGATGAGACCAGCCGGCCCGTGGGCAGCAGCAGCAGGATTCCGCCGACCACCACGATGGCCGGTGCGATCCTGATTCCGACCGGGCTGCCGAAGCGCCACAGCAGCAGCGCGATCAGAGTCACCACAAAAGAACACGACGCCGTGATGAAGAAGTCCGGGGTCCGCCAGCGGCCCAGCTGCCGCGCCAGCAAGCTGATCAGCAGGTTCGACAGGAACGCGATGCCCGAAGCTGCCAGACCGCCGCCCAGCACCGCCACGAAGACCGCGGAGAAGACGCCGAACGCCACGGTGACCATCCAGCGCGGAAAGGGTTTGGGGCTGTGCGTGATGTCCTCGAGCCGGCGCGTGGCTTCCTCGCGTCCCACGCCGCCGGCCACGATGTCGGTGACCAGCTGGTGGACCTCGGCGAGGCCGGCGTAGTTGTTGGTCCAGGACCGCACCACGCGCAGCAGCGTGAGGGGCGTCTGATCCTTCGGGGCGTAGTTGATGGCCACCGACTGGTTGGTGATGTCGACCTCGATGTTTTTCAGCCCCAGGGCGGCCGTGACCGCGATGATGCTGGTCTCAACCTCAAGCGCACCAGCGCCGTACCGGAACATTGATTCGGCCAGTTTCAGGGCGAAATCGATGGTCTTGCGGGCCGAGGCGTCCACCCCGCCGACCTGGATCATCGGGTTGGCGTACGGGCTCCCGGCCAGCCGGTCGACGATACTCAGGGGCGCCGTCGGCGGATTTTCACCCTGGACCAGCCGGCGAAGCATCCGCTTGGCGGCGGCGTTCTGCCGGACCTGCACGGTAGACATCGGCTCCGTCCGGGGCAGGCCGTCCGTCTGCGGCCCGCGGCGGCCGTCCGGTGCATTGTTCATTGCGGCGCTCTCACTTCAACTTGCAGGCGATCTAGTAAAACTGCTGGCCCGTGCGCCGGGTGTACAGCTGGCGCGCCACCCGCTCGCCAGCCGTCATCCAGACCTTGTACTTCAGCGGGTTCAGGACCTGGTCGTAGCAGCCGACAAAGTCCGTGACGGTCTTACTGAAGCTGGTCTTGAACAGGCCCAGACCGTGGAACGGGTTGGACGTGTCCTTGAGCTTGTCACTGGGCGGCGTGCCGCAGAAGTCGTACTCGGTGCAGCCCAACTCCTTGAGTTGGTTGATCGCGGTCCACTGGACCAGATGCGAGTCGCCGTACTGGCTACGCTTCTGCAGCGAACCACCGTCCTTGTAGGTTCCCTTTCGCCCGTAGTTGATCACGAATGCTCCGACGGACGGGACACCGTTTTCGTAGACGAAGAGCAACCGGCCCTGGCCGCGGGACAGAAAGTTCGTCCAGAACTGGCGGTAATAGTCGAATTCGCGGACCCGGACCTGGGACTTCGCCTCCACCGTGGTGGTCATCAGGGCGTACATCGCCCGGAAGTTCTCCTCCGTGGCTTCGACGTTCCGAACTTCGACGCCCTCACGGATGGCCCTCCGGACGGCGTTGCGGCCGCGGGAGTGCAGGTTGCGCAGCAGCTGGTTTTCCTGCGGCGCGATATCCAGCAGCGCCGTGGAGTCGTTCGGTTGCAGGTTGGGGGTCTTGACCAGCCCCGCACTTTCGATGACCTTCCGCGCCTCGTCGGAAAGAATGATGTCCGGTTCGATCTTGATCGCGAAGACCCCCAGCCGTGCCCGCTTGACGAACTCGGCGTTGGCTGCCGCGATGCCCGGGATGTCCTCCACGGACGCGACGTCGGGACCCTTGATGAGATACCAGAACTTACCGAGGACGGGGAAGGACTTTTCCAGGACGAGGTTGTAGCTGGTGTAGTCGGCCGTCTCGTAAACCAGGTGCAGCGGCTTCCACCCGAAATGCTGCTTGACCTCGGCGAAGGCCTCGGATTGCAGCAGGTTCCCGCCGTTGGGATTTGAGGTGACGTGGCCATCCCAGTTGGCGACCTCTTCGGCGGAGGCAAAGCGGGCGGTGAATTCTCGCAAGGGTGCGGTATCCAATCTTTGCGGGACGAGCTTCGGCTGCATGCCTGGCATGCAGCATCAAGTCTATCGGGAGGCACGGGCGCCCCTGCGCCGGGTTCGGGACGTTGCAGCGCGCGGGCGTCGGCCGTCACCGCGGGCCTTAAACTGGGGGTATGCAAGCACACCCGGAACCGACCGCCGCCCGCAGCCTGACCCGTCCGGGCCGGGAGGGGCGCCGCGGTGCCGGCCGCCAGGTGCTGGCCCTGCTCGTGCTGCTGGGCGCGTCGGCTCTGGTGGCGGGGCTGGGCGGGCTGGCCACCGCCAACAATGTTCAGGGCTGGTATGCGGACGCGGATAAAGCTCCGTGGTCCCCGCCCAACTGGCTCTTCGGGCCGGTATGGACTTTCCTTTATGTTGCGATGGCGGTCGCCGCGTGGCTGGTCTGGCGCAGCCGGGCCGAAGGTACCCGGGCCGCCCTCACCACCTACGCGGTGCAGCTGGTGCTGAACCTGCTGTGGACGCCGGTGTTCTTCGGGCTGTACCCGTCATTGGGCACCCCCGCGCTGTGGATCAGCTTCGCCATCATCGCGGCCCTGGCCGTCGCCGTGGCGGCTACGGTGCTGCGCTTCGGGCCGATCAACCGCATTGCCGGTTTACTGATGCTCCCCTACCTGACCTGGGTGGTGTTCGCCTCGTCGCTGAACCTGTGGGCCGCGCTGCACAACTGAGGTACCTGACGCTCAAGCTCTCAGGTTCTCAGGCTCTCAGGCTCTCAGCACTCGACGACGTTGACGGCGAGGCCGCCCATCGCGGTTTCCTTGTATTTGGAGGACATGTCCTTGCCGGTCTCGCGCATGGTCACAATAACTTCGTCGAGCGATACCCGGTGCGTGCCGTCGCCCCAGAGGGCCATTTTGGCGGCGTTGATGGCTTTGGCGGCGGCGATGGCATTGCGCTCGATGCAGGGGACCTGGACCAGGCCGCCGATCGGGTCGCAGGTGAGACCCAAGTTGTGTTCCATCGCGATTTCCGCGGCGTTCTCGACCTGCTGCGGGGTGCCGCCCATCACTTCGGCCAGGCCTGCGGCCGCCATTGACGACGCCGACCCGACCTCCCCCTGGCAGCCGACTTCGGCCCCGGAGATCGAGGCCTGTTCCTTGTAGAGCACGCCAACGGCGCCGGCGGCCAGCAGGAACTTGACGATTGTGTCGTCGCGGTCGGCCTGGGTGGCCTTGTCCATGCCCGGGGCGAAGTGCAGCGCGTAGTAGAGCACCGCGGGAATGATCCCGGCGGCACCGTTGGTGGGCGCGGTGACAACGCGGCCGCCGGAGGCATTCTCCTCGTTCACGGCCAGCGCGATGAGGTTCACCCACTCCTGCCAGTACTTGGGGTCCCGGTAGTCGGGATCCTGGCCGCGGGTTTCCTTCAGCAGGCGCTCGTGCCAGTCCGGCGCCCGACGTCGGACCTTGAGGCCGCCGGGGAGCAGTCCCTCGCGTTTGAGCGAGGTCTCAACGCAATCGGCCATGACCGAGTAGATGTGCAGCAGCCCCTCGCGGATCTGTTCGTCAGTCCGGGCCGCGCGTTCGTTGACCTCCATCACTTCGCCGATGGAGAGACCCCTGGCCTGGCAGTGTTCGAGCAGTTCGGCGGCGGTGCGGAACGGCAGCGGAAGTTCCTTCTTGGACTCGGCGAGTTCCTGCAGCGCGCTGTCCTCCTCGCCCTCCCGGACGATGAAACCGCCACCGACGGAGAAGAACGTGGCGCTGTGCAGGACGGTGCCGTCGGCGTCGGAGACGGTGAAGGTCATGCCGTTGGTGTGCCGCGGCAGGACGGTCAGCGGCCGCAGTACCATGTCCTTCACGCCGTACGGCAAGGCGACGGATCCGGCCAGCTGGAGAGTTCCGGTCTCGGCGATCGCGGCGAGCCGGTCCTCCACTTCGGCCGGCAGGATCTTTTCCGGGTGGAAACCCTCCAAACCGAGCAGGATCGCCGTCATGGTTCCGTGCCCGTGCCCGGTCGCGGCGAGCGACCCGTACAGATCAACCCGCAGCGAGGCAACGCCGTCCAAGTCACCGGAGGCCTTGAGCTCCTCGGCAAACACGGCGGCAGCCCGCATCGGACCCACGGTATGGGAACTGGATGGACCTATTCCTATCGAGAAGAGGTCAAAGACGCCTACAGCCATTACTGAATCCTAACTAAAACACTTCTTGGTGAGCGTTGGGTGGCGGCCGGGCGAGCTCCTCCGCGTGCTCGGTCGGCGCCGCCCGCTGAGCGGACGTCGCACTCCCTTAGACGCACGCTTCCGGACCCCACCCGACCGCCGTTCGCAAGTCACCGAGTTGGGGTGAGCAAGACGTTGAGGCGGGCGCGCCGCGCTTTCAACGTCACCAACGCGGAGACGGGGAGTTGCGGTCGTCAACAGGCGGCGCCCCCGTCAGCGCACCGAAGGCGCGCTGTCCGCCGAGGGGCCGGCGGAGCCGGGCTTTTCGAAAGCGTGCGTCTAAGCGAGGAACGAGCGAGCACGCGTGAAAAGTCCGGTCCGCCGACCCCGTAGCCAGCCGCCCAAAGCCGGTCCCGCAGGCGACCACGAGCGATTAGCCCAGGTTGGCCACGGATGGGTAGAGCGGGTGGGCGGCGGCGAGGGCCTGGACCCGGGCGCGCAGCCCGGACAGGTCCGCGCCCGCGTCGGCGATTAGCGCTTCGGCGATGATGTCCGCGACCTCGGCGAACGCGGCTTCGCCGAAACCGCGGGTGGCCAGCGCAGGGGTGCCAATCCGCAGCCCCGAGGTAACCATCGGCGGCCGGGGGTCGAAGGGAACAGCGTTGCGGTTGACCGTGATGTCGATGGCCGCGAGCCGGTCCTCGGCTTCCTGGCCGTTGAGCTCGCAGTTGCGCAGGTCCACCAGGACCAGGTGCACGTCGGTGCCGCCGGAGATTACGTTGATCCCCTTGGCGGTGACGTCCGGCTGGACCAGCCGCTCGGCGAGGATCCGGGCGCCCGCGAGGACGCGCTCCTGGCGTTCCTTGAACTCGTCCGAGGCGGCGATCTTGAAGGCCACGGCTTTGCCGGCGATGACATGCTCGAGCGGGCCGCCCTGCTGGCCAGGGAACACGGCCGAGTTGATCTTCTTGGCAATGTCGGCGTCATTGGACAGGATGATGCCGCCACGGGGACCGGCGAGGGTCTTGTGCGTCGTCGAGGTGGTCACGTGCGCGTGCGGCACCGGCGAGGGGTGCAGCCCGGCCGCGACGAGACCGGCGAAGTGCGCCATGTCGACCATCAGGTAGGCGCCCACCGAGTCGGCGATGCGGCGGAACTCAGCGAAGTCCAGCTGCCGGGCGTAGGCGGACCAGCCGGCGACGATCAGCTGTGGCTTGTGCTCCTGGGCCAGGCGCTCCACCTCGGCCATGTCGATCCGGTGGTCATCCTCGCGGACCTGGTACGGGATGACGTTGTACAGCCGGCCGGAGAAGTTGATCTTCATGCCGTGGGTCAGGTGCCCGCCGTGCGCCAGGTTCAGGCCCATGATGGTATCGCCGGGACGGATCAGGGCATGCATCACGGAAGCGTTCGCCTGCGCGCCGGAGTGCGGCTGGACGTTGGCGTACCCGGCGCCGAACAGGGCCTTGACCCGGTCGATCGCGAGCTGCTCGATCACGTCAACGTGTTCACAGCCGCCGTAGTAGCGCTTGCCCGGGTAACCTTCGGCGTACTTGTTGGTCAGCACCGAACCCTGCGCCTGCATGACAGCCCGGGCGGTGTGGTTTTCCGAGGCGATCATTTCGAGGCCGTCGCGCTGGCGGGCCAGCTCGGCGTCGATCTTCGCCGCAATCTCCGGATCCAGGGCCGAAAGGTCCGCATCCAGGCTCGGGGAGACGACCTGCGCGAAGCCGGTTTCCGTTGCTGCCCCGCTCACAGCTCGCCGCCGTTCTTGGACGCGTAGTCCTGGGCGGAGAGCAGCGGGCCGTCGGAAACAGCAGCCACCTTGAAGAGCCAGCCGGCACCGTACGGATCGCTGTTGATCAGTGCGGGGTCGTCGACGACGGCGGGGTTGGTCTCGGTAACCTCGCCGGTGACCGGGGCGTACAGGTCCGAGACGGACTTGGTCGACTCGACCTCGCCGCAGGTCTCCCCCGCGCTCACCAAGGAGCCGACCTCGGGCAGGTCCACGTAGACGATGTCGCCGAGGGCGTCCGTGGCGACTGCGGAGATGCCGATGGACACAACATCGGTCCCAGCCTCCCGCGCAACCCACTCGTGCTCATCGGAATACTGAAGTTCGGGAGCTACTTTTGCCATGAAATTTCCTAAGTTCTAGAGGGTTAAAAATCCTGAAGCAATGCGGGAGGGGCAAAACACGGGGGTGGCCCGCCGTAGTTTTCGAAAGCGTGCGTCAAAGCGACGGAGGAGCAGCACGCGTGAAAACTAGGGCGCGCCGCCCCGGAGCCAGCCACGGCCGCGGGACGGCAGACGCCGGCCTACTTTTGCCGCTTGTAGAACGGCAGTGCCACGACTTCGAACGGCTCGGCCTTGCCGCGCAGGTCGATGTCCAGGGCGGTGCCGGGTTCGGTGAATTCGACGTCGACGTAGGCCAGCGCGACCGGGTAGC
Organism: Arthrobacter sp. B3I4; assembly: GCF_030816855.1. Taxonomy (NCBI): domain Bacteria; kingdom Bacillati; phylum Actinomycetota; class Actinomycetes; order Micrococcales; family Micrococcaceae; genus Arthrobacter; species Arthrobacter sp. B3I4. Next base: position 128,074 of record NZ_JAUSYK010000001.1, read on the forward strand.
CCAGGGTCGGCGACGGCTGGCCGGAGGTCACTTCGCCGACGACTGCCCCGTCTTTGAGGACCGGGTAGTGTCCGCGGCCGGCCCGGCGGCCCAGGCCCTTGAGGCCCACGAGCCTGCGGCCGGAGGTGGTCCCGGCACCGGCTTCCTTCTTCGCAGCCAGGGCTGCCTTGCCGATGAAGTCGCCTTCCTTGGAGAGCGCGACAACGGGTCCCAGCCCGGCGGCAAAGGGGTTGCCCTCAAGGGAAAGCTCGTTGCCGTAGAGCGGCATCCCGGCTTCGAGCCGCAGCGAGTCGCGGGAGGCGAGGCCGGCGGGTGTCAGTTCGCCGGGTTCGGCGATGGCGACGAGCGCCTGCCAGAGGGTGGCGGCGTCGTCGTTGGACACAAAGATCTCAAAGCCGTCCTCGCCGGTGTAGCCGGTCCGGGCGAGCAGCAAATTCTGGCTAGCGCCATTGAGCAGGAACGGGACCTCGACGGCGGCGTAGTACTTCAGCCCGGTAACGAGCTCGTGCTGGGCTGCCGGAACCAGGCGCAGCAGGATGGCCTCCGCCTTCGGGCCTTGGACCGCGACCAGCGAGATCTCGGCGGAGGCGTCGTGGACGTCCACATCGAATCCCGCGGCCCGCTCCGCGAGGGCTGCGGCGACGACCTTGGCGTTGCCGGCGTTGGGGACGACCAGGAACTTGTCCGTGCCGTCGGCCTGCTCCGGGCGGCGGTAGGTAATGAGGTCGTCAATAATGCCGCCGTCCTCGTTGCAGATCAGCGAATACTTGGCCTTGCCGACCGCCATCGCGGAGATTTTGCCGACCAGGGCGTAGTCCAGGAAGGCGGCGGCGTCCGGGCCGGTGACCCAGACTTCACCCATGTGGGAGAGGTCGAACAGGCCCGCGGAGCTGCGGACGGCGCGGTGTTCGGCGAGTTCGGAGCTGTACTTGAGCGGCATCTGCCAGCCGCCAAAGTCCGTGAAGGACGCGCCGAGCTTCTTGTGCTCTTCGTACAGGGCCGTGGTGTTCTCAGTCATGTCGGGATCCTTAGTTCTCAAACTCGGAAAGCGGCGGGCAGGAGCAGATCAGGTTGCGGTCACCGGCGGCGCCGTCGATCCGGCCCACCGGCGGGAAGTACTTGTCCTGCTTGAGCGTGTGCACCGGGAAGACGGCCTGTTCGCGGGAGTAGCCGCGCTCCCAGCCGGTGCTGATCACGGCCGCCGCGGTGTGCGGGGCGTTGCGCAGCGGGCTGTGCTCGACCGTGAAGTCACCGTGGGCGACCTGGTCGATCTCGGCGCGGATGGAGATCATCGCGTCGATGAACCGGTCGATTTCGCCGAGGTCCTCGGATTCGGTGGGCTCGACCATCAGCGTGCCGGCCACCGGGAACGCCAGCGTGGGGGCGTGGAAGCCATAGTCGATCAGGCGCTTGGCGACATCCTCGGCGGTCACCCCGGTCTTGGCCGTGAGTTCGCGCAGGTCCAGGATGCACTCGTGCGCCACGAGACCGCCTTCGCCGGTGTAAAGCACCGGGAAGTAGTCGTTCAGCCGGGCCGCCACGTAGTTCGCCGCGAGCAGGGCCGCCTTGGTGGCCTCGGTCAGGCCCGCACCGCCCATGAGCTTCACGTACGCCCAGGAGATCGGCAGCACGCCGGCCGAACCGTAGCGCGAGGCGGAGATCGGGGTGCCGCCGGCGCCGTTGGCCGGGTCCGCTGCGTTGCCGGGCATGAACGGGGCCAGGTGGGCCTTGGCCGCGACCGGACCGACGCCGGGTCCGCCGCCGCCATGCGGGATGCAGAAGGTTTTGTGCAGGTTCAGGTGCGAGACGTCGCCGCCGAACTGGCCCGGCTGGGCGAGCCCGACGAGGGCGTTCAGGTTGGCGCCGTCGACGTAGACCTGGCCGCCGGCGGCGTGGACCGCGTCGCAGACCTCGCGGACGTCGGCGTCGTACACCCCGTGCGTGGACGGGTAGGTGATCATGATCGCCGAGAGCGCGTCGTTGTGCAGCTCGATCTTGGCCTGCAGGTCCGCGTGGTCAATGGTGCCGTCCGTGGCGGTGGCGACGACGACAACCTTCATGCCGGCGAGCACCGCGGAGGCCGCATTCGTGCCGTGCGCGGAGGCCGGGATCAGGCAGATGTTGCGCTGGTCCTCGCCGCGGGAGAGGTGGTAGCCGCGGATCGCGAGCAGCCCGGCCAGCTCGCCCTGGGAACCGGCGTTGGGCTGGATGGACACCTGGTCGTAGCCGGTGATCTCGGTCAGCTGGGCTTCGAGGTCCTCGATCAGTTCACGCCAGCCGGCGGTCTGTGACTCGGGGGCGAAGGGGTGGATGGAGGCGAACTCCGGCCAGGAGATGGCTTCCATTTCCGCCGTGGCGTTCAGCTTCATGGTGCAGGAACCCAGCGGAATCATGGTGCGGTCCAGCGCCAGGTCCCGGTCGGAGAGCCTGCGGATGTAACGCAGTAGCTGGGTTTCGGAGCGGTGCGTGTTGAACACCGGGTGCTGCAGGTAGTCGGAGGTGCGTTCGACGGCGGTGTCCAGGGCGAAGCCTTCCACCGTGTCCACCACGCTGGCACCGAAGGCGGCGACGACGTCGGCGACGTTTGCCCCCGTCGTGGCTTCATCGGCAGAAATGCCGACGGTGTCGGCGTCGATGGCGCGCAGGTTGATGCCCCGGGCGTCGGCGGCGGCGATGATGTCCGCAGCCTTGCCGGGCACGGAGACGGTGACGGTGTCGAAGAAAGAGGTGTGCTGCACGTCCAGGCCGGCGGCCTTAAGGGAGGCGGCGATGGTGCGGGCGTGGCTGTGGGTGGTTTCAGCGATGGCCTTCAGTCCGTCCGGGCCGTGGTAAACGGCGTAGAAGGAAGCGACGATGGCCAGCAGCGCCTGTGCCGTGCAGATGTTGGAGGTGGCCTTCTCGCGACGGATATGCTGCTCGCGGGTCTGCAGTGCCAGCCGGTAGGCCGGAGTCCCGGCGTTGTCTTTGGAGACTCCCACCAGGCGGCCGGGCATCGAGCGCTCCAGGCCCTTCGCCACTGCCATGTAGGCGGCGTGCGGGCCGCCAAAGAAGAGCGGCACGCCGAAACGCTGCGCGGAGCCGACGGCGATGTCCGCGCCCTGCTCACCGGGAGGGGTGATCAGGGTCAGTGCGAGCAGGTCCGCGGCCACGGTGACGAGCGCGCCGCGCTCCTTGGCTTCGGCGATGACGGCGGAGTGGTCGAACACGCGGCCGGAAGCTCCCGGCTGCTGGAGGACGACGCCGTTGATGGCGCCATCGGGCAGGGCCTTGGACAAGTCGGCGACCTCGACCTCGAAGCCGAGGGCCTCCGCGCGGCCCTTCACGATGGCGATGGTCTGTGGCAGGCAGTCGGCGTCGAGGACGGTCTTGCCGTCGTGCGCGGCTTTGTTCTTGTTGGCGCGGCGCATCATCAGCACGGCCTCGGCGACGGCGGTGGCTTCGTCCAGCAGCGAGGCGTTGGCGATCGGCAGGCCGACGAGGTCCTGGACCATGGTCTGGAAGTTCAGCAGCGCCTCGAGCCGGCCCTGGGAGATTTCCGGCTGGTACGGGGTGTAGGCGGTGTACCAGGCCGGGGCTTCCAGGATGTTGCGGCGGATCACGGCCGGCGTGACGGTGTCGTAGTAGCCCTGGCCGATCATCTGGACCGCGGTCTTGTTCTTGGCGGCGAGCCTGCGCAGCGCGGCCAGGACCTCGACTTCGCTGAGCGCTTCGTTGAGCTTCAGCGGTGAGTCCTGCCGGATGCCCTTCGGAACGGCGGTGTCGACCAGTGCGTCGACGGTGTCGTAGCCGACAGCCTTCAGCATGGCGTCGACGTCGGCCTGGTGGCGGGCGCCGACGTGCCGGTCGACGAAGGACGTGGAGGCTGAGGTAACAGTCACAAGGAACTCCATAACTAAGGCGGCGCAGGGTACGCCACATTGATTCGGGTTCCTCCCCGCTCTGTATTGGACCTGAGAGTTTCCGCACAGCCGCTGATCGAGGCTCCGCTTGCACCGTCGGTGAGCACGGCACTTCCGGGGAGGTGCCTGCTGCTTTCCAGAGTGGCCTTGCCGCGGCGGTACCTGGGCCTGAGAGATTCCTGGGGAGGGTTTGCTCCTACGGCGCCTGCGTGTACCTACTGGCAGGACTCTCCCGCCGCAGATCAAAGGCATATTCAATTGCTCGTGACCGTAGTCACAGCTTCCATTGTCCTATGCCGGAGGCGCGTCCGCAAACCCGCGCCGAACCCTGCCCGCGAGCCGCGCCGACCCACCCGACGCTCCCTCACGTCCGGCGGGGAGCGGACCGGCTGTCCCTCAGCCTTGACGGGCAGCGGCCCGACCCTCCCTCACCTTCGGCAGGCAGCGGACCGGGCAGCGGAGGCTAGGGTTGAGCCGTGCCGAGGTCAGGCAGACGGTTAGCAGACTAGGAGTTCAGTCATGTTGGAGCGAAGGTCCTTCGGGGACACAGGTTTGGACGTTTCTATCCTCGGGCTGGGGGCCGGACAGATCGGCGAGAGTGATGTTACCGAGGCCGAAGCCGCCGAGGTACTCAACGGGGCCTTGGATCTCGGGGTCACGCTGGTCGATACGGCCGCCAGTTACGGCTTAAGTGAGGAACGCATCGGCCGGCACCTCGGACGGCGTCGGGACGAGTTTGTGCTGTCAACCAAAGGCGGGCCCAAAATTAACGGGCAACGGGACTGGTCGCCGGGCAGCGTCTTGGAAAGCATTGAGCAGTCGCTGCGGTTGACCCGGTCAGAGCGGATCGACATCTTTTATCTGCACTCCTGCCCGGTGGAGGTTCTGGAGCGCGGTGACCTGCAGGACACCCTGGACCAGGCCGTGGCCGCCGGCAAGATCGGCGTTGCCGGTTATAGCGGAGACAATGCCGCTCTTGCCTTCGCGACGGAGTCCGGCCGGTTTGGTGCCATTGAAACCAGCGTCAACGTCGCCGACCAGTGGAACCTTCGGAACGTTCTCGGCCGGCGGACTGGGCTCGGAGTAATCGCCAAGCGCCCAATCGCGAACGCACCGTGGCGATTCGCCGAACGGCCGGCCGGGAACTACGCAGAGCTGTATTGGGAGCGGCTTCGGGCTCTCGACCTCGACCCGGGCGACCTGGATTGGGCAGAGTTCGCCCTGCGCTTCACGGTGTACGCGCCGGGTGTGCAGACCGCAATTGCTGGCACGGCCAAGCTGGATCACCTGCGCAGCAATATCGCGGCCGCGGGCAAGGGCCCCCTTCCCGCCGATGCCCTCGAAGGCATCGACCGCGCCTGGCAGGCAGTCGGCGCGGATTGGCCGGCCTCAACCTAAGGCAGCGTCCCACCACAGCCCACCGGAACTGAGGGAGGGTCTAGCTGCGAAGGCGTTCGACGGCGGCAAGCAGGCTGTCGACGTCGCCGGCTACCTTGCGGGGCGCCTCGGCGGGGCCTCGGGCGAGCATGGCGTTAAAGTAGAGCCCGTCGCCCATGTAGAGGACCGGTTTGGCCATGGCCGTGCCGACGTCGTCCGCCAGCAGCGCGAGCCAGCTGGCCTGCACTTCGGCCATCCGCCGCAGCGTCTCCGCATGCGCGACCTCGGCCAGGCGGGTCGCGGCCACGAACACCCGGTCCAGCGGGGTGTCGGCCCACACTGAGGATTTGATGAAATAGGCTGCCGCCCCTTCCGGGGCCGCCGCCATCGCGTCCAAGTCTTCTGCGAGCAGCCGGTCCAGCCGCTCCAGCAATACCGAGACCAGGGCTTCCTTGTTGGGGAAGTGGTACAGCAGACCGCCCTTGGAGACGCCCGCCTGCCTGGCGACCGCGTCCAGCGTAGCGGCCCGTTCGCCTTCGGAAATCAGCAAGGACTCGAAGGCATCAAGGACGGCTTCACGGGCGACGGGTTTTCTGGCCATGGCACCCATCATGCCCGCAGGTGCCGCAAATTCTTAACTATACCGTCTGGACGGTATAGTTAAGCCGCATGGACATCATCCTCGACACCGCCGCACGCCGAAAGGAGTCTGCCCCGCGGGCACCCCGGCGGGATTGGCTGGCGCTGGCACTGCTGATGTGTCCGGTCCTGCTCGTGGCCGTCGACAACACGGCCCTTACCTTTGCACTCCCGGCCATCGCCCGGGATCTGGACGCCACCGGCGTCGAACTGCTCTGGACGGTGGATGCCTATCCGCTGGTCCTTGCCGGACTTCTCGTAGCGATGGGCAGTCTGGGCGACAGGATCGGGCGGCGCCGGCTGTTGTTCGTCGGCAGCGCCGGTTTCGCGGCCGTTTCGGCAGCGACGGCGTTTGCACCCAGCGCGGAGTGGCTGATCGCCGGCCGCGCCGGTCTGGGCTTCTTTGGCGCCATGTTGATGCCGTCCACGCTGTCGCTGATCCGCAACATCTTCCCCGAACCGAACCGCAGGCGGCTTGCGGTGGCGATCTGGGCCGCCGGTTTCTCCGGCGGCGCCGCACTGGGCCCCATTCTGGGCGGCTGGCTGGTGGAGCACCTGTGGTGGGGCGCGGTCCTCCTGATCGCAGTGCCCATCATCCTGCCGCTGCTGCTCCTCGGCGCGCTCCTGATTCCTGAATCCCGCGACCCGCACCCCGGCCCGGTGGACGGGCCCAGCATTGCCCTGTCGCTGCTGGCCATGGTTCCTGCCGTTTACGGCATCAAGGTCCTGGCCACCGAGGGCCCGGCCGCCGAGCCGCTCGCGGCGCTCGGCGCGGGCCTGCTGATGGGATACCTGTTTATCCGACGCCAGCACCGGCTGGCGTCGGACACGTCATCCACTCCCCTACTGGACCTGTCCCTGTTCGCCAACCCCGTCTTCAGCACCGCCATCATTGCCAACGTCCTGGCGTTGTTCTCGTACAACGGCTTCATCCTGTTCCTGGCCCAGCATCTGCAACTACTGGAAGGGCAGTCCCCCTCGGAGTCCGGCCTGGCAATGGTCCCGGCGCTGGCCGCCACCGTCGTCGCCGGACTGCTGGTGGTGCCGCTGGTCCGCAAGGTCCGCCCCGGCTTCGTGGTGGCCGGCGGCCTGCTGCTGAGCGCGGCAGGGTACGGCCTGGTGGCCCTCGGGAACCACGACGGCGGCCCGGGCGTACTGCTGGCTGCCCTGCTGGTGCTGTGTCTGGGTGTCGGCGCCGCCGAGACCATTTCCAACGATCTGATCCTGGGGTCGGCACCGGCGGCGAAGTCGGGCGCCGCGGCGGCCATCTCGGAAACCGGCTACGAGGTCGGCTCGCTGCTCGGCACCGCCATCCTCGGCTCCATCCTGACGGCCTCCTACCAGCGCAACCTCCAGCTGCCCGCTGGCTCCGCCCAGGCGGCCCCCGCCGCGGCGCAACAGGCCAAAGAAACCCTTGCCGGCGCCGCGGAGCTGGCACAGTCGCTGCCGGCCCCGCTTGCCGAAACCATGATGGCAGCGGCCCGGTCCGCATTCGACTCCGGCGTCCACATCACGGCGGCCATCGCGCTGGTCCTGATGGCGGGAGCCGCGGTCCTCGCCGCCGTCGTACTGCGCAAGGTCCCGACGGCGGCCTAACAGCGTCTACCAAGGGCCGTAATGGGTTAAACAGCAGCGTCCCCCCCGGATGAGATCCGGCTGAGGACGCTGCTGTTCGCTGTGAAGGCTCCCGGAAAGGGCGCCGTTACTTCTTCTTGGAGTCCGCTTTGGTGACGTCGGCGGTGGCACGCATGGTTTCGGCGTTCACCATCCAGGCGTACTGCTCGAACTTGGCAATGAAGGCGTGGAGCAGGTCCGCCGTCGTGGGATCTTCCTCGTCGACTTCGTCGTGCACCTTGCGCATTGTGCCGACGGCGGCCTCGAGCGCGGCAACGATCTTGTCGATCGCATCCTTGGTGTTGATCAGGCCGGTCGGGAATTCGGCGAGCGACGTGGTCTTGGAGACGGTGGAGCTGCGGCCGTCGGGCAGCGCGTGGAGCGCCCGCATCCGCTCGGCCATTTCGTCGGCAAAGCCGCGGGCAGCTTCAATAATCTCATCCAGCTGCAGGTGGAGGTCGCGGAAGTTCGTTCCCACGATGTTCCAGTGGGCCTGCTTGCCCTGGACGTGGAGTTCGATCAGGTCCACGAGAACTGCCTGCAGGTTGCTCGTCAGGGTCGGCGTTGCTTTCATGCATCCTCCTTGATAGGAACGGCCGTTACGGCGCTATGCCACCGACGCTATCCCACCGAGAATGCCGCCCGCGATGGTCCCGGAGGAATTTCACGATAAGCTTACTAAGTGACCTTACTAAATGTCGGCGCCCGGCTAGACGGCCTGGTTGAGCATCGGCCCCTGCGGAAAGAAGGCCCGGGTGATGCCGCCGGCCGTGGCCTGCGAAAGCTGCGCGAGGTAGTCGTTCCGGCGCCGCGGCGTGATGCGGGACTGCGGTTCGAAATTCCGGTCCGGGTCGTCCGTGTAGTGGGCGGTGAGCCCGTCGCGCATGAGGCGGATCGCCTCGGCGCGCTGCTGCGAGACGGCCGCGTGGGTGGAGCCCAGTTCGGCCGCGAGGTCCTTGACGGTCCGGTCACCGAAGTAGATCTCCTCGACGACGTAACGCATCCGTTCGGGCAGCGACTTCACGGCGGCACGGAGGTACTGGAGCCGTTCGTCGGCCAGCACCGAGCTTTCCGGGGACAGCGTTTCTGCGGCCAGCGTGTCGACGACGGCGTCATCCAGCGGGGTAAGGGTCCGGGACGCGTCCGCGAGGGCCGCTTCGACCACGCTTTGCTGGACGCCCAGGGCCGCCGCGATTTCGTCAACGGAGGGGGTGCGGCCGAGCGCCGCTCCCAGCGTTTCCTGGACCGACATCGTCTCTTTTATCCGGCGGCGCGCCGAGCGTGTGGCCCAGTCGCTGGCGCGCATCTCGTCCGCGAACGCGCCGAGGATGCGCCGTCGGGCGAACGCCCCGAAGGGTACGCCCAGATCCGGATCGAAGGCATCAGCCGAGGTAATGAGGGCGACGGCACCAGCCGACGCAAGGTCATCGCGCGAGAGGTGTGACGCCTTCGAGCACAAATCTGAGACGAGATAGCCGACCAGCGGAAGATGCTGAGTGACCATCTCGTTTCGTTCCACGCGATTCAATAGTGTGTCCCCCCATGAGACCGGATCAGGAGCTGAGAAAGGTGGCGGCTGCACCGGAAAACCGTCGCGCGTTCCCCCCATGGGAGGCGGTATTCGAGGTCCGGGCGCAGCACCCAGATCGAAACCTATCACCTGATCCGGAATCTGCGTGTACCCTCAGGAAAAAGCTTGGCTGAAAATGCGCAAAGCCGTAATTTCGCCGGGATAGCAAGGAAATGAGGCCCATGGGTGCAGGGGATCTTTCGGCGGCGCTGTGGCAGGAGCGGCGCCAGCTCGAACTGCTGCTGTTTCGGCTGGAAACGCAGCGCCTGCACGTGTCGGCCGGCAATATCCAATGGCTGACGTTCACCGCTTCTGAGGTGGAGGCCGTGCTCGACCGGCTGCGCTTCGAGGCCCTGGCCAGGAACGTTGAATCCGCGGCCGTGGCCGGGCAATGGGGCCTGCCGGCGCAGGCGACGCTGGTGGAACTGGTGGCTGCGGCTCCGCCGGGTTCCTGGCCGACTGTCCTGCAGGACCACTTGGACGGCTTGCGGGTTTTGTTGGTGCGGCTCGGGGAGGTGGCGCGCGCCAACGAGCAAGCGCTCCTGAGCTTGGAGCCGCCGGCCGGTCCGCGCGATGCCGCCGGGATGCTGGAACAGCTGACGACGGCAGAGAACATTGAGCGCGCTTTGGCCATCACCCGCCGCGCCACCGAACAGTGGATGGCCCAGTATCTCGGCGACGACGCGACCCCCCACTAGGGCCGGTCGACGGCAGTTGGGCCGCTGGCAGTTAGGCCGGGCCGACGGGGGCGGGCAGTGGCCGTCAGCCGCAGGGGGCTGACAGCGGCCGTCAGCCGCGGGCCGCGGGCGGCGGCAGCAGGCCGCGAAGTGCGTCCTCGGTGCCCTGGCCAGCCTCTGCACCGGCTTCCGCTGCCGCAAGGTTGGCAGCAGCGATGGCCTCGATGACTTCCCGGCGTTGGATCGGCACGCCGCGGGGCGCCTCGATCCCAATCCGGACACCGTCGCCGCGGCCTTCCAGAACAGTGATGACGATGCCGTCGCCGATCATGATCTGTTCGCCCGGCTTGCGTGTAAGTACCAGCATTCTCTCAATCTACCCTTCGCGGCCCGACGCTGCGGTCCATGGTGCCGGGCCGGTCAGCGGGCGGCCGTCGATCCAGCCCACCGGCAGTCCGAGGGCGTCCACGCTTTCCGGAGTCGCGGTGTCTGCCGCACCGACGACGGCGACCGCTGCCACCTCGACCCGGGCCAGCAGCAGGCTGACCCACCGGGCGGTGTCCTCGGGCTTACGCCCGGCGTCGACGACCACCCAGACCTGATCCGGAGAGAGCGCGGCAATGGCCTGAAGCCGGGCGAGGGTGTTTCGGGCTTTGCCCAGGCCGAAGGCGGCCAGCACCGTCTGCTCGGTCTCGACGGCGTGGGCGCGGGCCGCCGTCGCGCTGTGGCGTCCGTCCAAGTGCAGGTGGCCGTAGGCACTCAGCTCGCCAGCGGTGCGCACGTCAGCGCCACCGGCGGCCAGGGACATGGCGAGGGCGGTGTCCAGCGGATCATCGCCGAGGCCCACCAGCACCACCAGGTCTCCGGTGCCGCTCAGCACGGCCGGCGCGGCCGGCGCTGTCCGGCGTGCCGGTGCCGCGGTCCGACCCGCCGGCGCCCCGACCGGAGCGGCGCGATTCGCCGGCACGTCTGCCGCACCTTCCCGGTCCGCGCCCTGCGGGCCGGCCGGAACCTGCACCGGTTCTGCCGCGCCGGCCGCGGTCGGCCGAAGCCCGGCGCCCAGCTGGTCCAGCAGTTCAGCGAAACCCGGCGTCTCGGTGGAGAGGGCCGGCTGGTCGGACCGGTGCAGCGTGAGCTCCGCGGCATCGGCCTCCGCCAGCAGGGCGGCGATCGCGTCGCCCTGCAGCGCGTGCCCGGGAGCCACGGCGACCCGTGCGGCCGGCACGGGCCGCGGCGTCCCGGCCGGTGCAGGCCGGGACTTCTCCCCCGGTGCCACCGGGGCGCCAGGTGCCGGGCTGGCGGACGGCGGCTCGCCGTCGGCCAGGATGTCCGCGTCCGGGATCACCTCGCCGGTGACGACGGCGTTCCGGGGCTGGAGCTCGACGACGGCCTCGTAGCGGTTCGCGGCGAAGAGCCCGGCGATTCCGGGGCTGCTGACGCGCTCGGCGGAGATGATGCGGGCAGCCGGACCGTACAGGGCTTCTGCCTTGCTGCGGATTTCCTCAAGCGAGGCTCCCTTAAGCCGATAGCGGTTCGGCATGGCGCACGACTCCTACAGTTTCGATCCGGACGTTGGCGGAGGTGACTTCGCGGTAGGACAGCACCGGCACGGAACCGGGCTGCGCTCCGACCAGCCGGTGAATGGCCGGGCGCAGAGCGGGGGCGCAGACCAGGACGGCCTGCCGGTTCGCAGCGGCGGCAGAGTCGACCGCGTTGCCCACCGACCGGAGGACGGCGTCGAGCCGGTCCTGTCCCATCACTATCTGGCTGCCGCCCTCGGCCGGCCGCATGTCCTCGAGCATGGACTGCTCCAGCAGCGGGTCGATCATGATCACATTGAGCACCGGGCCGTCCATGAACTTCGCAGTCAGCGCCGGACCCAGCGACTGGCGCGCCGCCTCCACCAGGGACTCCGGGTCCGTGGTGACCTTGGCGCGGAGGGTCAGTGCTTCGTAGATCCGGGCCAGGTCGTTGATGGGGACCTGTTCGTCGAGAAGGCCCTGGAGGACGCGCTGCAGTTCCGCGAGCGAGAGCAGCGCCGGTGTGAGCTCATCAACCGCGGAGGGGCTTTGTTTGCGGACGCCCTCGGTCAGCACCCGGACGTCCTCGCGGGACAGCAGCCGGGCGGCGTTGGCGGTGACGATCGAAGACAGGTGGGTGACCAGCACCGACACCCGGTCAATCACGGTGGCCCCGGTCATTTCGGCGTTGTGCCGCATTTCCGCCGGAATCCACTTCCCAGCCAGGCCGAAGACCGGCTCGATCATGGCGGTGCCCGGCAGCGAGTCCAGTGAGTCACCCAGTGCCAGCATCTGCCCGGCGGGGGCGGTGCCGCGGCCGGATTCCACGCCCGCGATCCGGATGGCATAGGTGGCCGGGGGCAGGTCCACGCTGTCCCGGGTGCGGACCGGCGGAATGACCAGGCCCAGTTCCATCGCGATCTTGTGCCGCAGCGAGCGGACCCGGGCCAGCAGGTCGTCGGAGGCGCCGGAGACCATGTCGACCAGATCGGGCGCCAGCAGGATTTCCACCGGGTGGACGCGCATGTCCTCGAGCAGTTTCTCGTTCGGGTCCTGTTCCGGGGCGTTCAGCGCGGCGGCCTCGGCGTCGCGGACCTGCTCCACCTGCCGCAGAGCGGCGGAGGTGCGGCGTGAGGCGATGATCAGCCCGGCTCCGACCAGGATGAACGGAAGGGGCGGCATGCCCGGGATGAGGGCCATGGCGATGGCGGCGATGCCGGCGATCAGCAGCGCGTTGGGTGACTGCAGCAGCTGGGTGGACGCGGTCCTGCCCATGTCCGCCTCGGCGTTGGAGCGGGTCACGATCATGCCGGTGGAGACGGCCATCAGCAGCGCGGGAATCTGCGTGACCAGCCCGTCGCCCATGGTCAACAGTCCGTAGGTGTTGAGGGCGTCACCGATTTCCATGCCGCGCTGCAGCATGCCGATGGCGATGCCGCCGACGAAGTTAATGATGATGATGATGACGCCGGCGATCGCGTCGCCCTTGACGAACTTGGAGGCACCGTCCATGGCGCCGTAGAAGTCCGCCTCGGCGGAGACCTCGGCGCGCCGTTCCCGAGCCTGGCCATCGGTGATCAGACCGCCGTTGAGATCGGCGTCGATCGCCATTTGCTTGCCCGGCATGGCGTCAAGGGTGAAGCGTGCCCCCACTTCGGCGACGCGTTCGGCGCCCTTGGTCACAACGACGAACTGGATGACGACCAGGATCAGGAAGACGACGGCGCCGATGATCATGGAGCCGCCCACGGTGACCTTGCCGAAGGCCTCGATCACTTGTCCGGCATAGCCGTTGCCCAGGACCAGGCGGGTCGAGGCGACGTTGAGGCCCAGCCGGAACAGCGTGGCGACGAGCAGCAGCGAGGGGAACACCGAGAAGTCCAGCGGCTTCTTCACGAACATGCTGGTCAGCAGCACCAGCAGCGCGAGCAGGATGTTGCACACGATGAGGAAGTCCAGCAGGGGTGCCGGCACCGGAACCACCAGCAGCAGCACGATGCCGACAATGCCGATCGGCACCGCCAGCCGGGCGAGCCTGTTGTTCATGACGCGGTCCTTTCACAGACGCTGGTAGGACTAAAAGTCATCGTGCTGCCCCGGCCATCCGGTGCAGCCCGGCGGCCGCGCCCCGGGCCTTGAGGGACATCACGAAGGCCAGGACGCCGGCGACGGCGTGGTAGAAATCCACCGGGATTTCCTGCCCCAGTTCGCAGGCACCATGCAGCGCCCTGGTGAGTGGAATGTCCTGGACCATCGGCACGCTCTTCTCTTCGGCTTCCTGCCGGATCCGGGCCGCGACGTGGCCCGCGCCTTTGGCAACCACCCGCGGAGCGGATTTTCCGGGCTCGTACTTCAGCGCGACGGCGACGTGCGTCGGGTTGACGAGGACGACGTCGGCGTCCCCAATCGCGGCGATCATGCGGTTCCGGCTCATCGCCAGCTGCCGGGCCCGGCGCTGGGAGCGGATCAGCGGATCGCCTTCGCTGCTTTTGTTCTCGTCCTGGATTTCCTTCTTGGACATCCGGGTCTTCTTCCGGTTGCGGCGCATCACCACGAAGAAGTCGACGGCCGCCAGCCCGATCCCGGCGAAAACGGCGAACTGCACCAGGGAAGAGATGCCGCCGCCCGCCGCCGCGACAACACCGGAGACCGGCAGGCCGCCGGCGGTCAGCAGCACCGGAACAAGCCCCTGCACCACCGAGTAGAGCACCAAGCCCACGACGCTGGCCTTCAGCAGGGCCTTGACGCCGCCCCAGAGTGCCTGGGTACCGAAGATGCGCTTCAGCCCGCTGAGCAGTTTGAAATTATCAAAGTCCAGCCGGAACTTCTTCAGGTGGATCCCGCCCTGCAGGGCCGAGCCGACGAGGACCACGATCAGCACCACGATCAGCATCGGACTCAGGATGCCTGCCAGCGAGCCGAGGCCATCGTCGAGGGCCTTGACAGCCTTGGCCGGGTCCGGCTGCGCCATGACGGCCTTGACGGTGAAGAGCTGGTCGGTGGCGGCGCTCGCGCCGCGCTGCACGGTGGCCGGGATCATGACGGCAGCGGCGCCCACCGCCAGCCACGCGGTGAGGTCCTGGGAACGGGACAGCTGGCCCTTGGACCGGACCTCGCGCATCCGTTTGTCGGTGGCTTGTTCGGTCTTTTCCTGTGAATCAGCCATCAGCCCACCCCCAGCACCGTCTTGGCGGCCTGCCCGGCGAGGGTGGAGACGATCCGGGGCAAGGCGAGGAAAAGGAACCCGGCCAGCGCCAGGGTCAGCATGATCTTCAGCGGGAAGCCCAGCGAGAAGGCATTCAGCGCCGGCGCCACCCGCGTCAGCAGGCCCAGTCCGACGTCGGCGAGGAACAGCACCACCAGCAGCGGTCCGGCGATTTGGACCGCGGCGAGGAACATCCCGGTGACAGCGGAGACCATGGCCTGCACCGGCTGTGCGAGGTCGAGCCCGCCGGCCAGGGGCAGCGCGGTGAAGCTTCCGGTCAGGCCGCCGATGACAAGCTGGTACCCGTCGGAGGCGAACAGCAGGGCCAGCGCGGCCATCTGCAGCAGCCGGGTGAACTGGGCGCCGTTGACCATCATTTGCGGGTCGAACGCCTGGGCCATCTGGAAGCCGCTGAAGAGGTCTATCAGGCTGCCGGCGGACTGCACGGCGGCGAAGACCAGCAGCACCAGGAAGCCCAGGACCAGGCCCGTGACGAGTTCCAGGATCACCCCGGTGAAGAACCCGGCGGTATCACGGGCGACGTAGCCGGCGGAAACCCGCTGCGTGACGGCCAGGCCCAGCCCTACGCCCAGCATGGCCTTGATCCGGCCCGGAAAGGCCTGATGCGCGAACGGCGGCGCCACGACCAGGAACGCGGTCATCCGGACGGTGGCCAGCAGCAGGACCTCCAGCCACGCCTGGTCGATCGGGATGCCCACCTCACAGGCCCCCGAGCAGCGAGGGGATCTTGGCGAACAGGTCGTTGGTGAAGGCGACCATCTCCGAGATCATCCAGTGCCCGCAGATCAGCAGGGCCACAGCCACGGCGGCGAGTTTAGGCACGAAGGACAGGGTGGCTTCCTGGAGCTGGGTGATGGACTGCAGCAGCGAAATCGCCAGGCCCACCACGAGCGCGGTCACGAGTACCGGGGCGGACAGTTTGGCGGCCACGATCATGGCCTGGAGGCAGATGTCCAGGACGGCGTTGGCGTTCATCCCGTGGCCGCATAACTCTGGATCAGCGAGGTGATGATCAGGCCCCAGCCGTCCACGAGGACGAAGAGCAGGATCTTGAACGGCAGCGAGATCATCACCGGCGGGAGCATCATCATACCCATCGACATAAGGGCGGCCGAGACCACGAGGTCGATCACCAGGAACGGGATGAAGATGACAAAGCCGATGATGAACGCCGACCGCAGTTCGGAAATCATGAACGCCGGAATGAGCGTCTGCAGCGGGACCGCCTCGGGGGTGGCCGGGTTCTCCATCGCGGCAGCGCGGGTCATCAAGGCGATGTCTTCCTCACGCGTGTGCGCGAGCATGAAGTGCTGCAGCGGCCCGGAGCCGGCGCTGAGAGCGCCGTTAAAGTCGAGGGTGCCGTTCAGGTAGGGCTGGACACCGATGCTGTTCATCTCGTTGATGACCGGCCACATGACGAAGATCGACAGGAACAGGGCCAGACCCGCCAGCACCTGGTTCGGCGGAATGGACGGCAGGGAGAGCGCGTTGCGGGTCATCGCGAGCACCACGAAGATCTTGGTGAACGAGGTCATCATCAGCAGCAGCGCGGGGGCCACGGAGAGCAGCGTGATCCCGATCAGGGTCAGGACCGCAGTGGAGGGCTTTCCGTCCATGCCGTTGATTTCGATGTTGACACTGCCGTTGTCCGGGGCGGCCGGCGGGGTCGGTGGCGCAGGTGGCGCCGGCGGAACGGGAGCGGCGTGACCGGCGGAGGCGTTAAGCCAAAGCAACAGAACCGCGAAGAGTACGGCCACCAGGCCGAGCACCAGCAGCCTGGGAGTCCGGGAAGTAAGAGGGCGGATCAATTGCGGCGTCCGCTCCTGAGCGCGGCGGCGGCCTGCTTCCAGGTAGCGCCCGACAGGATCGACCCGGCCAACATCGAATCGTGCAGCGGCGGGTGCGTCCCGGCGAGGGTGCCGCGGCCCGGGGCCGTCCGGGCGTGCGCGTCGCGGTGGGTGGAGCTGCGTCGGCGCAGCGGCAACTCGGGTGCCCCCGCTGGCGTGCCGGGCAGGATGCCCGGCTGGTCGACGGCGTGCCCGAGGGCCGCCGCGTCAGCCGGGGCGGTGGCCGGCGCGGCGGTGGAGGCGCCGGCGAGGATCTGCGCGAAAGCTCCGGCGGCCCGGCCGCGGTGGGGCTCATGCGTCGGTTCCGCGGCGGCCTCTTCGGGGATATCGCCCGTGTGCAGGACGTTGACGGCGTGGTCGGTGACCCCGAGCAGGAAGCGCTGCCCGCCGGCGTCGACGACGACGACCGAGGCGCGCTGGCCGACGCTTTGGCGGCTGACGACGCTCAGGGCGGCGTCAGCGCGCCGTCGTCCTGTGCCTCTGCCGAGACGGCGTTGCAGCAACCAGATCAAGCCAAGCACCGCGCCCAGGGCTACGGCTACCCGCAGCCCAAGGATCAGCGAGTCCATTCAGCTAAGCCCCTCGGCGACGTCGAGGATCCGGGTGATCCGGACGGCGTAGTCCTGGTCCAGAACGACTACCTCGCCGTGGGCGATCAGCCGGCCGTTCAGCAGCACGTCCGCCGGGGCACCGGCGGAGCGGTCCAGTTCGATGACCTTGCCCGGTTCGAGTGAGAGCACGTCGCGGACGGACATGCGGGTACGGCCGATTTCGACGGTCAGTGCCATTTCGATGTTGTTGATCCGGCCCAGCCGGCCGGCGACCGTGTCGCCGCCGCCGAACAGGTCCGCCCCGCGGTCCTGACTTGTGCCATGTTCGCGCAGCCGGACAGCGAACCAGGCAGCCGGGTTGGTGCCGTCGGAGAGTTCAAAGACCGCGGTGTCCGGGTCGGAGAGCAGGCCGGAAGCGTCGGATTCGCGCAGGTCGGAGAGCACACCGGCGCCGAACACCGAGCTGGCGCTTTCCATGGCCGGGCGGAGCACATCGGTGACGGAAACGACGCCGAGCTGCCCGCCGGCCATGCCGCCGGCAGCCTCGTCCAGGAAGGTGCGGTCGCTGAGCATCAGGGCAAGATCGGCGGTGACGGAACCGACGAAGGTCGCTGTCACGGCCTGCCGGGCGTAGGGCGCGGCGGCGCGGGCGGGAACCAGGGCGGCAACTTTCAGCGCCACCGGGCTCGGCAGCTCCTCAACGAGCCGTTCCGCCGACGATTCGTGCTTGGTCAGGGTCATGCTCATTGGTTGTTCTCCTCGATGGTGACAATGACTGCGGCGGCCCGCGACCCGTTGCGGGCGGGGGCGGCGGTGGCCAGCCTCGTACCGTCCAAGGTGACGTCGAAGGGCCGGTTTTCCAGGTGCGGGAGGGTCAGAACGTCCCCGACAGCGAGGCCCAGGACCTCGCTGGGGGTGACGTACGACGTCGAGAGCCTGACCGAGAGCTCCACCGGGACACGCTCCAGCTGCGAACTGATCCGGCCGGCGGCGTCACCGCGGTTGTCCGTTGGGTTGACCTTTTTGAGCCGGCCGAGCAGCAGCGCGGCCGGGACGGCCAGGGTGGCGGGGGCGCTGATGTTGCCGACATTGATGATGAAGGCGGCGACGATCATGAGCTCGCTGGGCGCGGCGGCCTGGGCGAACTGCGAATTGTACTGGACCGTGTCCACCCGGACGGTTTCGCTCAGCAGCGGCCCGAGCGAGTAGCCGAGGTCTTCCAGCGCCTCGTCCATGAGTCCCTTCACCAGGGCCTGCTCGATCTGGGTGAACTTCCGGTCCGGCATGGCCGAATCCTGGGAAGCGCCGAGCATCCGGTTAATCCAGCCCAGGGCTGCCGGCGCGGGGAACTGCACCACGAGCTTGGAGTCCTGCGACTCGACGGTGCACAGCACCATGGCCGTTACGGCCGGCAGGGACGCGGCGTACTCGTCGTAGCTTTGCATGCGCACGTCTTCGAGCCGCACCACGGACTTGACTCGGACCTTGGCGGTCAGCTGGGTCCCCCACTGGCGGGCGAACGTTTCAAAGGCGAGTTCCAGGACCCTGCTGTGCTCCCGCGCCAGCGTCGCGGGACGCCGGAAGTCGTAGACACTGACGGTCCGCTCCCGTACCACTTCCCGCTCATCCAAAACACTCACGGTTTGCACTATCGGCAAGCCGTCCTCCGTCGTAAGCAAGCTGCCGCAGACAATGTCCGAGGCAAGCCGGATAGGAAGAACTCGACAGGCCAGCAGGGGGACGAACTGCCTATTGCTGGCTGAGCTTCAGCGCTTGGGGAATCAGGGCCCGGACGACGTCGGGCTTGTCCGAAATCACCACGATGTCCACCCGGCGGTTCCGTTCCATCAGTTCCGGCGTGGAGTCGTCGTTGACCTGCCGGGCGGATCCGAAAGCGACGGCCCCGATCCGCGCCGGGGGGATGCCGCCGCGGTCCACCATGTAGCGCAGCACGTTGACGGCGCGTGCCGAGGAGAGCTCCCAGGTGGACGGGTAGGCGGTGATGCCGTTGGCCGCGTGGCCCTCCACCATGATCTCCAGCGCCGCCGGGCCGAGGATGGGCGAGATGATCTGCAGCACCTGGGAGGCGCGGGTGGTCAGTTCGGGCCGGTCCGCGGCAAAGAAAGCCTGGGAGCCGATCAGTTTGACCGTCAGGCCGCGCTGGTCGATCTGGAATTCGACGTTGTCGGTGAGCCCGGCGGCGGCGAGGCCGGCCCGCATTTTCGCCTCGAGGGCGCGCAGCCGGTCCACCTCTTTCTTGGCCTCCTCCAGCGCTGCCTGCGACGCCGGGGTCCCCGGAGCCGGGACGGCGGCAAATGCTTCGAGGTTTTTGTCCACGTATTCGGGCGGAACGACTGTGCCTTCCGCCGTATCCACGGTTTCCGAGGCCGTCACGCCGAAGCCGGTGGCGAGCGAGTCGCGGAGCTTCTCGAACTTGTTGGCGTCGACCGTGGACATGGCGTAGAGCACGATAAACAGGCACATCAGGACCGTGACCATGTCCATGTAGGACGCCATCCAGCGTTCGTCGACGTGGTGGACTTCGGGTTTCTTGCGCGGGCGCCGACGGCCGCTCACGCGGCGCTGTCCAGCACTTCGGCGTCGGCTGCCGCGGCCTTGCGTCCGGTGCCTGCGCTTTTGAGCTGGTGTTCCGGAACCATGGAGCGCAGCCGTTCGGCCAGCAGGAGGGGCTGGGCGCCGGACTGCACCGCGAGCATTCCCTCCATTACGAGGGTCATGCGTTCGATGTCGAGCTCTGAGAGCCGGGCCAGGCGGGAGCTGAACGGCAGCCAGATGAAGTTGGCGGAGAGCAGGCCCCACAGGGTTGCGACGAATGCCGCGGCGATCATATGCCCCAGTTCGTCCGGCTTGGAAAGGTTCTCCAGGACATGGGTGAGGGAGACAACGGTGCCGACGATCCCGACGGTGGGCGCGTAGCCGCCGAGGCTGGCGAAGAACTTGGAGGAGGCGTGGTCGCTGCGGGATTTGGTGTCGATCTCGTCCTCCATCTGCATCCGGAGGTCCTCGGCGTCGGTGCCGTCGGCGATGTTCTGCAGGGCGCGTGCCAGGAAGGGGTCCTTGACGCTCGCCGCCTCCTCCTCGAGGGAGAGCAGGCCCTCGGCCCGGGCTTTCTCCGCGAAGCGGACCATCTGGTCGATGTTTTCCTGCGGCTTGGCCGTCTTGCCCATGAACATGGCCGGCACGGACTTGAAGGCCTGGAGCACGTCTTTGAGGGTGTTGCCGGCCAGCCCAATGGCCAGGGTTGCCCCGAAGACCAGGACCAGGGGTCCGGGCAGCAACAGCGCGGTGATGCTGCCGCCTTCAATGAGCACCATGGCGATGACGGAGCCGAAGGCCAGAAGCAGTCCAATGATTGTTGCGGGATCCATGGCTTACTTCCTTGGTGGTTCTGTTGCTGAGGAGGAGGCGTCGTCGTCGTCGTCCGCCCCGGCCGGCGGGACCAGGCTCAGCGGGTAACCCGTGACGGCGGGGAAATCTCGCGCCTTGCTGAGTACGTAGGCCCGGTAGTCGGCGATCAGCTCGACAACCTCGGCCAGGCTTTCCAGCACCACGTATGCGGCGCCGTCGAGCGTGACCAGATGGGTGTCCGGGCTCTCGTGGATCCGTTCAATCAGGTCCGGATTGACCGCGAAGCGCGTTCCGTTGAGGCGTGTGACGACGATCATGGGCCGATTCTGCTCTGGGGACTGCCCGACCGAGCGGCCAAGCGGGGATGGTGTTCTCCCCTTACTGTCGGCCGCCCTTGGGCTTTCGTTAGGAATGTGGCCAGATACACGAAGAGGGTCCCCCAAGGACCCTCTGCCATGTGGCCGCCGTTACCCGGCCTTCGTTCGCCCGTCCATCATAAGCATGCTTATTGTTATTTGTCAGTTTGGGTGCGCGGCCAGGCGGCAGGACGGGCTGATGCGGGCGTCCGCTCCGGCGGACGGTGCGACACATCGACGACGGCCCCACTCCCCCCGCGGTGCGGTTGGGGGTTGGGGCCGTCGTCGGGTACCTGGCGGAAACTCAACGCTTGAGGTTGCCCAGCTCCTGCAGGACCTCGTCGGAGGTCGTGATGATCCGGGCGTTGGCCTGGAAGCCGCGCTGGGCGACGATCAGGTTGGTGAACTCCTGGGAGAGGTCCACGTTGGACATCTCCAGCGAGCCGCCGGCCAGGGTGCCGATGCCCGGGTCGCCGGCCGCGCCCAGCTGGACGTTGCCGGAGTTGGCGGTGGCGACGTAGGAGGAGCCGCCGGCCTTCTCCAGGCCTGCCGGGTTGGTGAACTTGGCCAGCGCGATCTTGGCCAGGACCTGTTTGGTGCCGTTGCTGAAGGATCCGATCAGGGATCCGTCGTTGCCCAGCGTGAAGGACTCCAACTTGCCGACGGCGGAGCCGTTCTGGCCGCTGACGGTCAGCGAGCTCATCCCGGCGAACGCGGAGACCTGGGAGAGGTCGACGTTGATGCCGCCGAGTGCCATCGTCGAGCCCGACGTCAGCTTGCCGTTGGCGAAGGTCATGGTCATCGAACCGGTGGTAGCACCGTCGGTGCCGTCAACGTTCCAGCTGTTGCCGCCGTTGGCGGTGAACTTCAGGCTGATGTCGCGAGCGGCGCCGGTGGCGTCGTAGACCTTGACTACACGATCGAAGCTGGCACCGGCCGCGGCGTCACGCGGGAGGTTGCCGTCCAGGGTGACCTTCGTGGTGGGGGTCGCGATCATCGTGTTGGGGTTGAGCGTGATGTCGCCGATGGCCCCGGCCTGGTTGACTACGCCGTTCTGCGCGGTCCAGCCCTGCAGGATGCCGCCGTCGGGGCTTACCAGCTGGCTGGCGGCGTCGAACGTCATGGAACCGGCACGGGTGAACAGCTGCTGGCCGCCCTTGCTCGTGACGAAGAATCCGTCGCCGGAGATCATCATGTCCGTGGCCCGGCCGGTGCTCTGCGACGAGCCCTGGGCGAAGTTGGTGCTGACGCCGGCGACGCGGACGCCGAGGCCGATCTGGGCGGGGTTGCTGCCGCCGGTCTCGCCCTGCGGCGCCGACGCGCCCTGGGTCATCTGCGAGAGGGTGTCCTGGAACTGCGTGGAGGACGCCTTGAAGCCGGCCGTGTTGACGTTGGCGATGTTGTTGCCGGTGACATCCAGCATGGTCTGGTGGGCGCGAAGGCCGGAGATTCCGGAGTACAGCGAGCGGAGCATGGGAACTGCCTTTCTACGGGAGGAAAACTTGGTCAGGAAGCGGCCGGCGGGGTGAGGCCGGTGATGGAGTCGAGCGGAATGGAGAGGTCCCCGACCTTGACGGTGGGCACCGCGCCGGCGAAGGACACCGAGTCGGCGATTCCGGTGCCGGTGGTGCCGTCGGCCAGGGTGTAGCCGACGGAGTGGCCGATCAGCTGCGCTGCTGCCGAGCGCATCTGCAGGGAGAACCCCTCTTTGCTGTTGGAGGTCAGCTCGGTCATTTTTTCCATCATGGAGAGCTGGATGGTCTGGGCCATCATCTGGTTGGTGTCCATGGGGGCGCTGGGGTTCTGGTTCTTCAGCTGGGCTACCAGCAGTGACATGAACACGTTGGCGTCCATGGTCTGCACGGGCGCCCGGACGGCAGCAGCCTGCGGGGTCGTCCCGGCTGCCGTCACCGGCTGGGGGGCGATGGGCTGGATTGTCATGGGTGGGGTTCCTTCGTGTCAGACGAGAATGTCGAGGGTGGTTTGCGGGCCGTTCAGAATCCTGGTGGTGCGCAGTGAGGCTTCGTCCGCCAGTGCGTCCCAACGGTGGCCAGGCCGAGCATCGCCCGGACCGTTCCTTCCGCCCGGATTGTTGCCGGCCCCCGGGCCGCCACCGGCGTCCTGGCCGCGGCCTTGGTCACGGTCCTGCCCGGCGTCGAGCCCCTGGCCGGGCGGACCGCCGTGATCCGAGACGTCCAGGCTTGCGCCGAACCCGGAACCGGCCAGTTCCCTGCGCAATTCGGGCAGGATCGCCCGCAGCGCTTCCCGGCCGGTGTCCCCCGGGGCGAACAATTCGATCCGCACCCCGGTGCCGTCGATATGCGCGCGCACGGTCAGCGGTCCCAGGTCCTCCGGAGTGACTTTGAGGGTCATGATGTGCTGGCCGTGCGGCGCTGCGGCGAGCGTGAAGAGCGGTTTGGACAGCTGCGGCTGGAGGGCCGGCTGGGGCGCCGACGCCTGAGTCGCGGGCGGCCCGGCGGGAGTACCGGGCCCGGGTGTCACAGGCGCAGAGGCCGGGCCGGGTGCCGCCAGCGCCGACGCGGTCGCCGCCGCTAATCCATCAGCCGGGACGGCCGCCAGCGGGAGGGCATCCGTGGCCGGGGCCGTGTGGTCGGCCGGTTTGCTTACGCCGGCTCCGGCCATCACGGCGCCGGCGGGCGTGCCGGTCGGCACGCTGGTCGCGCGGGAACTCCCAGGCATGGCGGGCAGGGGGACGGCAGAGGCCGCGGGGCCGGCCATTCCGCCGGCCGGCGTCGCCGCTTCGGGGCCGGACGATGCGGTTTGCACTCCGTTCGGCACCGAAACGAAGGCCGACGCAGCTGCACGCGGAACCGACGCAACGTCCGCCGAGACCGCCGTCGTGGCGGCAGCCTGCATGGCAGCGGCGGTTGCGGACCCAGCACTGCCGGTCGGTGTAAGGCTTGCATCGAAAGGGGCGACGGCAGGTGCGGCGGCCGGGCCGCTTAACGCCTCCGCTGTCACCGCACCTGCGGTAGCAGCGGCGGCGGTAGCAGCGGCTGCGGCGTGAGTCGGGGCCGCGCTGCCGAACGCACCGGGGTTCATCCAGCCCCAAGCGGTGATGGCGGTGGCGGTGGCAATAGAGGCCGACGCGGGATCTGCCGTCGTCGTGCCGGCCGGCTCCGGCTCGGCGCCTGTTTCTTGGTTCGCGTCCGCCGTCGTCTCAGTATCGTTCGAGGTGGCGGGGGCCGGATTCACCGGAGGCACGATTACCGAACCGGCCAAACCTGAGGGAGGCACGATTACCGAACCGGCCAAACCTGAGGGAGGCAGGATTACGGAAACCGTCGAACCTGAGGGAGCGTTGGGGCTGGACGGCGCCGAACCTGAGGGAGCGTTGGGGGTAGGTGCTGCGGCGGCATCGACGGCGTCGCTCAGGACGGAACCGAAGCCGCTGGCTGTTCCCTTGTCCGCGCGCGTACCGGTGCTGTGCCCGGTGGTGCTGTGCCCGGAAGCCCGGGTTTTCGCCGCACTCCCGGTGAGCGCGGAGGCCAGGTCCAGCGAAGCCATGTTTTTCACGCGCCGCCGCCTGCCGGGACGATCCGCCGGATGGAGGTCAGGTTGGACTGCTGCTCCCAAGCGTCGCGGATCTGGATCGTCTTGCCCGGCACCGGCGCGTCGATCGCTTTGCCGTTGCCCAGGTAGATGGAGATGTGGTTTCCGCCGAAACTGATCAGCAGATCACCGGGTTTGGCCTGGGCGAGCGACGCCACCGGTGTGCCCTGCTTCATCTGGTCGCTGACAACCCGGGGAAGTTCCACGCCGAGGTCCTTGAAGACCCGCTGGGTGAAGCCGGAGCAGTCCATCCCGGTGGCCGGGTTGGTCCCGCCCCACACGTAGGGCACCCCGATGTACTTCTTCGCCATGGCCACCACGTCGGTGCCGGTTGCAGCCCCTGCCGGCACCGGCGCGGGACCGGCGACGGCGGACGGCTGGGCAAGCCCTTTGAGCGCGCCCAACGGTGAACCGCCGGGGCCCGTGGCTCGGCCGAGGCTGGTGGCCAGCGAGGACAGGTCCGTTCCGGCGCTGGCACCGCTGCCGCCGAGCGCCGCGGTGAGCGCGTCGGTGAAGGAGGCGGCGTCGCCGTTTCCGGTTCCGGTCGCGAGGGAGGTCGCGGCGGCGGACTTCAACGCCGCGGAGGTGCTTTCGGCCTGGGCGGGCCGGGTCAGTTCGGCGATCATTGACTGGATGCTCTGCATCCGGCCCAATGCTTCGGTCATGCTCATGAGCGCACCTGCTGCTCGTCGCGGTGCCAGATAGTGGAGGAGATTTCGTCCAGGGCTGACTGTTCGGCCCGCAGCTCCGCGGTGTTGACCTCGGCCTGGTGCCGGGCCTCCAGCTTTTCGAGGCCGACGGAGCGGGTGCGCGCGGCGATGAATTCCCCGCGGGCGGTGGCTTCGTCGGTCTCCGCGACGCGGGCAAGGTTTTGCAGGTCCGCGAGCATGCTGTGGGATGCCGACCGGGAGGCGGCGACGGCGCGCAGCGACGCGGAGCTGACGATGTCGCCGTCGGTCGCAGCGAGCTGGCGGCGGGCAGACGTTTCCCTGGCCCGCACCGAACTGGAGCGGGAGCGGGCACGGGCCAGGCCGGTGGCAGCCTCGTCCTGCTGGATTTGGCGGAGGCGCAGCAGCCCCGCAAGCGTAAATTGCCGGCTCATGCCGCGGCTCCCAGAATCGAAGTGAGGTGTCCCAGCTGGCGCCAGGACTCAGGGTGGGGGGTGGACTCCTCCAAGGGCTGTTGCAGGAAGCCGGCGACGGAGTCCTCGTGCGCCAGGGCGGCGTCCACCAGCGGGTTGGTCCCGGTCTGGTAGGCGCCGACGTCGATCAGGTCCTGGGCTGCCTTGTGGGCGGCGAGGACCCGGCGCAACACGGCGGCCGCCTCGAGGTGCGGCCGGGCGTTGACCTTGGAGGCGACGCGGGAAACCGAGCCCAGCACGTCCACGGACGGGAAATGTCCGGTCACGGCGAGCTTGCGGTCCAGCACCACGTGACCGTCCAGGATGGACCGCGCGGCGTCGGCAATCGGTTCGTTGTGGTCGTCGCCATCCACCAGCACGGTGTAGATCCCGGTCACGGAGCCGGTTTCGGCGGTTCCGGCGCGTTCCAGCAGCCGCGCCAGAATGGAGAAGGTCGACGGCGGGTAGCCACGGGTGGCAGGCGGCTCGCCGGCGGAGAGGCCGATTTCCCGCTGGGCCATGGCTACGCGGGTGAGCGAATCCATCATCAGGACGACGTCCTGGCCCTGGTCGCGGAAGGATTCGGCGATGCGGGTGGCGGTGAACGCGGCGCGCATGCGCATCAGCGCCGGTTCATCCGAGGTGGCGACGACGACGACCGAGCGCGCCAGCCCGGCCGGTCCTAGATCGTCTTCGAGGAACTCACGGACTTCACGGCCGCGCTCCCCCACCAGGGCGATGACGGACACTTCGGCGTCGGTGCCGCGGGCGATCATGGACAACAGGGAGGACTTGCCAACACCGGATCCGGCGAAAAGGCCCATGCGCTGGCCTTTGCCGAGAGTGGTCATGGTGTCCAGCACCCGAACCCCGGTCTGCAGGGCGGTGTCGATCCGGGCCCGCTTCATGGCGTTGGGGGCTTCGTTGTCGATCGGGACGCGCGGTCCGCTGAACAGAGGGCCCTTGCCGTCGATCGGGCGGCCCAGGCCGTCGAGCACGCGGCCGAACAGTCCTGCGCCGGTGGGGACCAGCACGGTGCCGCCCTTGGCGCGGACCGGGTCCCCGGCGGCGACGCCCGCCAGACGGCCCAGCGGCATGCAGCGCACAGCGCCATCGACGGCTGCCACTACTTCGGCGTCGAGCCCGGGGTTCTCCCCCACGGTGACCAGGTCACCGAGCGCGCAGTCCAGGCCGGACACTTCCAGTCCCAGGCCCATCACCGAGGTGACGGTGCCGACCCGCTGCGGCGCGGCCGCTGCGAGCGCAGCGGCGAAGTCGTCGCCCTTGGGACGCCACGGGGCGATCATGGCCGTCCGCCCGGGGCAGTCCCGGCAGTGTTGCCGCCGTCGTTGCCGGCAGTGCCGTTGCGATCCCGCGGGGGTCACTGCTGGTCCCCCAGCAAGGCTGCCTTGGCCCGGGCCAGGGCGCTGCCCAGGCTGGCGTCGAGCCAGCCCTGCTGGTATTCGACCTTCGCGTCGCCGCGCTGCAGGGACGCGTCCGCGAGCAGCGGCAGGCCGGCAGGCTGGTCCTGGCCTTCCTTGGCGAGCACCTCAACATCGGCCGGGTGCAGCCGGATTGCCAGCACGGTGGCGGCGTCGTTGCCGGACAGGGCACGGTCAAGTGCGGCGCGGGCGGTGCGGGTTCCCTCGGCAAGTTCGTACCCGAGGATGGCCTCGGCAAGCTCCAGCGCCGTGCGGGCCAGGACCTCCTCGGCGTCGTGCAGGGCCTGCACGTTGCGGTGGGCGAAGTCGGCGCGGGCCACGGCGAGCGCGCGGACGGCCCGGTCCAGGTCCTGCTGCCCGGCGGCCAGCGCGGCAGCCTGCTCGGCGGCCATCCGGTCACGCCAGCGGCGCTGTTCCTTGGCGGCGGCGCGGACTCCTGCGGCATAGCCAGCGGCGTGGCCCTCGGTGTAACCGGCCTGCTCGTTGGCCGGCCCGCTGGAACGCAGCGACGGGAAGACGATGCGGGCGGGAGCCGCGTCAGTGGATGTCCTGGCCGCTGATCCGTCAGTAAACATAGTCTTCTTCGTCCCCGCGCTGGATCGTGATCGCTCCCTCGGCCTCGAGTTCGCGGATGGAGCGGACGACGGCGGCGCGGGCCTCCTCGATCTGTGAGGCGCGCAGCGGTCCCAGCGCGGCCATCTCGGATTCGAGGATTTCCAGGTTGCGCCCGGAGACGTTGGTGGTGATGGTTTCCAGGACCTGTTCCGAGGCGCCTTTCATGGCCACGGCCAGGACGGAGGCGTCCAGGCCGCGGAGCACCAGCTGCACGTCGCGGCGTTCCAGCTTCACGATGTCGTCGAAGGTGACCATCTGTGCGCGGATTTCCACGGCGAGATCCGGGTCGAGCAGGTCCAGGCCGTCGAGGACGGAGCGTTCCGTGCCGGCGTCGGTGCGGTTGATGATTTCCAGCAGCGGGGCGATGCCGCCCACCACCTTGGACGCCTGCTGGGAGACGGCCGCTCCGCCGCGAAGCTTCAGGGTGTCCGCCACGATGCCGATGGCCTCGGGCGCGCCGGAACCCATGGTGGCGATGCTGAGCGCCACGTCGGCGCGCAGCGAGCCGGGCAGGCCGGACATCACGGCCGAGGCCTTGCGCGGGCTGAGGTGGGCCAGGACCAAGGCGATGGTCTGCGGCAGCTCCCCGTCGATCAGCGCAAGGATCTGCACCGGCTCAATGTCTTCGAGGAACTCAAAGGACTTGCCGGCCATGTTCACGGTCAGCCGGTTGATCAGGCCCGCGGCCTTCTCGGACCCGAAGGATGCTTCCAGCAGCCCTTCGGCGAGCTCGCGGCCGCCCCGGGCCTGGCGCGGGCTGCTCAGGGCAGCCTCGTGGAAGTCCTTCATGATCTGCGTGGCGACCTCGGGGTCAACCTTGCGCAGGCGGACGATCTCGGCGGCGATGTCCTCCGCCTCCGTGTCGGTGAACTGGGCCATCACCAGGGCGGCGTTGACCGGGCTCATCTGCAACAGCACGACGGCGGCGCGCTGGGTGCCGGTCAGGGTCGATTCGGCAAGCTTCATGCGGGCTGCCTGTCATCCATCAGGCCCCGGAGGTAGTCGGCGGCCTTTTCCGGGTTGGCGGCGACCATGCTGTCGATTTCCTGCATCCTGCGTTCTGCTTCGAGCACTTCCAGCGGCGGGGCCGGCAGCGGCTGCAGCGGAAGCGCGGTCAGCGGAATGGCCGACGTTGCGGGCGCCGGATCGATGGCCGTGACGGCGGGGATCACCGGCAACAGGTCCAGGCGTTCGCCCAGGTCCACCGGCTCGCGCTTTTGCCGGCGGCGCAAAATGACCGTGATGATCAGGGCCAGGATCAGCAATCCGAGCAGGATGCTGCCAGCGGTGACGAGGGTGCTGAAGAACGCTGCCTGCTTCTGCGCCTCGATCTCGGCCTTGGCGGCGTCGAGGGAGGCGTTTGCCTGGTCGGCGGCCGCCGTGCTGAACGGGATGACCTCGACGGTGACGACGTCGCCGCGGGCCTTGTCGACGCCGGCCGCGGACGTGACCAGTGCGGTCAGCGAGCCGAGGTTCAGCCCGCCGGCAGCAGACTGGCTGACGGCCACGGAGATGGTCTGGCGTTTGACCGCTCCGGGCGGGATGACCCTGTCCTCGGTGACCTTGTTGACGGCGTTGTTCTTGGTTTCGGTCGTGGAGTCGAAGCTCCCGTTGCCGCTGCCGCCGCCCGGGACGGCGATGTTGTCCGGACCGAGGACGCCGGCGGCGCCTCCCCCGGTTCCGCTGTACTTCTCCGTCTTGGCGGATTCGCTAAGCGGCAACGCCCCCGGGGTGTTGGAGAACGTTTCGCTCTTCTGCTGGGCGGATTCGCCGGTGACATCCGCGGCCACCGCGACGGTCGAGTTCCCCGGGCCGACGACGCGGTCCAGGACGGCGCGGACGGCGTCGCCGGTACGCTGCTGGTAGTCGGTGGCCTGCTTGGAGGATGAGCCAGCGGCCCCGCCGCCGACCGTGGACAGGACGTTGCCCTGTGAGTCGACCACCGAGACGTTCGCTGGTTTGAGGTTTTCGATGGCGGCGGAGGTCAGGTGCACGATGGCCTGGACCTTGTCACCGGACAGCGTGACGCCCGGGGCGGTTTCGATGAAGACTGAAGCGGTGGTGTCCGGAGTCTTCGACACGAAGACGGTCTTCTCCGGGATCGCGAGCCGGACAGCGGCGGTCTTGACGCCTTCCATGGCACCGATGGTGCTGGCCAGCTCGCCCTCAAGGGCGCGTTTGTAGGTGACCGACTGCTGGAACTCGGAGGAGGTGACGCCCATCTTGTCCAGCAGGGAGTACCCGGTGGCGGCCGCCGTCGGAAGGCCGGCGGCAGCAGCCTTGAGCCGCTCGTCGTAAACCTTGTCCTGCGGCACGAGGACCGTAGCGCCGCCGTCGCTGAGTTCATACGGCACGTTGTCCTTGCGCAGTTGCTCCACGATGCCGTTCGCATCCGTGTTTTTGAGACCGGAGAACAGCGGCGTCATGGTGGGCCGGGTGAGCCAGGCCGAGAGGGCGACGATGCCGACGATCAGCAGTGCGGCGCCGAGGACAGCCAGCGTGCGCTGGCCTGCGGTGAAACCTTTGAGCCCGGTGCCGAAGCGCTGGAAGAAGACTGTTATCTGCGGAGGCATCAGGCCTGCATCCTCATGATCTCGTTGAATGCGTCAACGCCCTTGTTCCGGACGGTGGCCACGAGTTCGAGCGTAATCTGCGCCCGGCTCGCAGCGATGGTGGCGTTGTGGACGTCATCGAGGTTCCCGGTCACCGCGGAGACGGCAAGTTCCTTCGACGTCGACTGCAGTTGCTGGAGGTTGTCCACGGCGCCGGTAAGGGAGGACGCGAAGCCGGAACCGTCGGTGCCGGGCACCGTTGCGGTACCCGAGAGATAGTCCGTGGGAAGGACGCCCTGGACCGGGGCGATGGGGGAAACAGGCATCAGGATCTTCCAATCTCAAGGGCGGCGAGATAGGTCTCGCGGGCGCGATCCACGACCTGGGCGTTGGCCTGGTAGCCGCGCTGGGCGATGATCAGCGCGCCCATCTGCTCGGCCATGTCGATGTCCGGGTATTTCACGTTGCCGTCGGCGTCGGCGAGGGGGTGGTCCGGCTGGTACACGATGCGGCCGGTGGCGTCGCCCAACTGGGTGCTTTTGACGTACACGCCGGTTCCCTCGGCACCTTCGGCGGCCTCAACGTACTTGGCGCGGAACGCCGGGCCGGAGGTGGCCGAGGCGTTGTTCATGTTGGCGAGGTTGTCCGAGACCGCGTCGAGCCACTTGCGGTGCACGGTGAGGGCGGAGCCGGCAATGCCGATGGCGTCGAAGGTCATCAGTTGGTCCTCAGGGCGGCGCGGACGGCGGTGAATTCCCCGCCGATGGCACGGGCGGCGAACTGGAAGCGCAGTACGGTGTCGATGTTCGAAAGGGTTTCCGTGTCCAGGTTCACGTTGTTGCCGTTCAGCTGGGTGGGCTCGAGTGAGCTTCCCGTGGTGGCGTCGGCATGGCCGTCCCCGGACTTCACGGACGCAGCCAGGGCAGCTTCAAAGCTGACGCGCTGGGCGTGGTAATTCGGGGTGTTGACGTTCGCGATGTTGTTCGCGATCGCACGTTGGCGCAGAGCCAGCCCGTCCATGGCGCTGGCCAGGGCGGAAGAAGTCACGGATTCGAGCACGGAGTCCTGCCTGGGAATGTGTGGGAGGTGGCCGATCCGTGGCCGAGAAATCGAGCGATCCGTGCTCTTACAGTGGTTATCGGCACTGGTCAGCGCCGCGTTAGGAGAATTGTGAAAGGTTTGTTCGGGTTTCTTCTGCTGGCCGGTCGGCGGCGATCTTAGCCGTTGACGTCCAGGTAGATCGCGCCGGAGGGATCGCCGACTCCTGGGACCGAGCTGACGGCGTGCAACTGGCGTGCCACGTCCTGCTTGGCGGCTTCAAGGCGCCGTGCGACCCGCTCCTGGGCGGCGGACAGCGCCATGGCGCGCCGCCGGGCCTCGGGCGGCAGCGGGCCCCTCAGTGTTGGCGGGGACCAGCGCTGCACCGGCAAAGCAGCCACCGGCTGCCCCGGGGCGGACAACGGACCCAGCGGGTCCTTCAGCGTTTTTTCAGCGGCCACCACCGCCATCTCCAGGACGTCCAGCACCCGCAACCAGGCCGCAACGGCCGGGTCTTCGGCGGGTTCCCCGGTGGGGTCGGAGTCGGGATAGTCCTCCCAGTAGACCTGCTCAGCCAAAGCCAAGGCTCCCGCCGGTGGAGCCTGCCGGGGAGGCCCAGGCACCGGCCGCAGCGAAGGGCCGCCCGGTGGCCGGCGCTGCCGCCGCCGGCTGGGCAGCCGGGACTGCAGCGGCGGCTTCGTGCCAGGCCTGACGCAGGGGTTCCAGCAACTCGATCGCCTCGCGCGTCAGGGCAGGGTCACGCTGGATGTTGGCGTTGACCAGGGCCGTGAAGGCGTAGTTGTACAGGCCGAGCAGTCCGTCCGCACCGTCCCATGCGTCGGTCTTGAGCGAGGAAATCAGTTCGGCGATGATGGCCTGGCCGTGCAGCAGGTTCTCCGAGGCGACCGGCCAGTTGGCACTCTGCTGCGCAGTCTCGGCGCGGCCGAGGTCCAGCAGCAGCCGGTCGTAGAGCATGGTGAGCAGGCGTGCCGGTGGCGCGGAGAGGACCGAGTCCGCGAGGTACTGGTTGCGCTGGGCGGCGCTGCCATAACCACCGCCATAGCTGTTGCCGTAGCCGCCGTGGCCGAAGGGGGTGCTGGTCATTACTTGGCGCTCCCGCCGGAGAGGCCTGCGAGCTGGGAAGTGAGCCAGGACTGTTGCGCCTTCATGTTGCTCAGGGCGGTTTCCAGACCTGAGTAGGTCCGCTGCAGGGTGGCTTTGCGGGAGGCGAGCCGGCTGTCCCAGTCGCTGATGCGGTCTGCGAGGTCACGGACTTCGGACTGCTGCCCGGTGATCTTGGTGGTCAGGGTGCCGGTGTACTTGTCCGAGGCATTGGTCGCAGCCGTGGCGATGCGTCCGGCGAGCTCCTGCACCTTGGCTGCCGTGCCGGCGGGGTCCGCCGTCAGTGCGGCACCGAACTTGGCGGCGTCAAACTCCATGGTGCCGGTTTTGGTGATGCTGATGCCGATTTCCGACGGCGAGCGCGGCGGTGTGCCCACCGGCAACGAGGCGGCGGAGAGGATGTTCTGGTTCACCGAGCGGACCGTGCTGTCCCCGGCGAAGACTCCGGCAGAGGTTTTGGTACCGCTGGTGTTTGTGGTGGTGCTGACCGCAGTTTTACTGGCAACCAGCGAGAAGATGCCGTTGACGCCGTCCACCAGGTCGGAGGCGACCTTGGTGATGCCGGCGTCATCGCGCGAGACAGTCAAGGTGACAGGGGCAGCACTGATTTCCTTGGCCGTGAGCGTCACTCCAGGCAAAACGTCCACAAACGTGTTCGTTGAGGACTTGATCGTGGCCTGTATCGCGACCGGGCTCGACGGCCAGAGCACGAGCTCAGCGTCCTGGGGAGCCTTGATATCGGTAAAAGCCGAACCTGGGTCAGTGATGGTGAAGGCACCGGCTGCGCCGGACTTTGTGGCGGTGAACTGGATCCGGAAGTCACCGCCGCCGACGTCGACCTTGGTCGCGGTGACTCCGGCACCCGCAGCATTCACGGCGCTGACGACGTCGTCAAGGTTGCTGGTGAGCGGCTCGATCGTATAGGGCGTTCCGCCGCTGTTGATCGTCATGGTCGTGTAGGGCCAGCCCGTGACTGCGTTCACCTTGGGCGTTACGGTGACCTGGGTCTGCGCCAGCTTGGTCACCTGAAAGTCGAGCGAGCCCGCTTTGGCGGCCGCGGTGGTGGTGGCGACGACCTTGTCGCTGCTGGTGGTCGCAGTGTAGAGGTCCAGCGCGCCCGGCTTGGCAGCGGCCGTTGCCTGGGTCGCCAGGGCGGCTACTTTTCCGTTGAGCCCTTGCAGGGCTGAAACCATCGACTGGATGTCATAGGACTTGTTCTTGAGCAGGGTCTGCGGGAGGGCCTCTGACTGCATGATCGAGCCGATCAGGGCGGTGGTATCCAGTCCGCTGGCCAGCCCGTCGAGTGAGATTCCCATCGCTGCCTCTCTTGTTGGTCAAGAACGCTTAGTGCTGCTGCTTTTTGCAGTGTCGGTGTTGCGCGTAAGGGCCGGACGATGGTTTTGCCATCGTCCGGCCCTTCCGCAGCTTGCTGATCGGGGGTGTCTCTTCGTCCGATCAGGGTGGCAGCCTGACTTCTAGACTGCCGGTTTGGCGGGTCCGGCCTAGCGCAGGAGCGAAAGAACGCCCTGGCTGGACTGGTTTGCCTGGGCCAGCATTGCGGTGCCGGCCTGGGACAGGATGTTGGCCTTGGTGAACTTGACCATTTCCTGCGCCATGTCGACGTCGGCGATCCGGGACTGAGCGGCCTGCAGGTTCTCACCGGCAACGTTCAGCGACTTCACTGCGTGCTCAAGGCGGTTCTGGGTGGCACCCAGGTCTGCGCGCTGCGCCGAGACGGCCGCGATGGCCGTGTCGATGGTGCCGATCGTGGTCTGGGCGTCACCGTTCGTGGAGACGTTGAAGCCGCCAGCCGTGGTGGAGCTGGACAGGGTGCCGGTTGCCGTAGCGACGTCACCGAGCGTGACCGCGATGG
The DNA here is from genome assembly GCF_030816855.1 of Arthrobacter sp. B3I4. NCBI lineage: Bacteria > Bacillati > Actinomycetota > Actinomycetes > Micrococcales > Micrococcaceae > Arthrobacter > Arthrobacter sp. B3I4. The sequence continues at coordinate 162,054 of NZ_JAUSYK010000001.1, forward strand.
TGTCGTTGGCGGTGCCGCCGGCGCCGACCTGGATGTTCAGCGAACCGCCCTTGAGCAGGTCCTTGCCATTGAAGTTGGTGCCCTGGGTGAGGCGGTCCAGCTCCTTACCCAGCGAGTCACCTTCCTTCTTGATGGCGTCGCGGGCTGCCGTGTTGTTGGTGTCGTTCGCACCCTGGACAGCGAGGTCACGCATGCGCTGGAGGATGGAGTGAACTTCGGTCAGGGCGCCTTCCGTGGTCTGGATGACCGAGATGCCGTCCTGGGCGTTGCGTGCAGCCTGGGCCGAGCCGGTGACCTGCGCTTTGAGGCCCTCGGAGATGGACAGGCCTGCTGCGTCATCGCCGGCGCGGTTGATGCGCAGGCCGGTGGACAGCTTCTCCAGGGACTTGGAGAGGTCGTTCTGGGTGGAGTTGAGGTTGCGGTACGAGTTGTTAGCCGCGAGGTTGTTGTTAATGACGAAGCCCATGATGTTTCCTCCGTGAGTTGGGACTGTAAGCGAGGGCCCATCCGTGGGCCGTCAGGAGTAGTTATCGCCACTACGGCGGCGGCGGTAAGGAAAAACGAGAAATTCTTTTCGAGTTTCCTGAGCCGCAAGAATCCGCTTGTTTTCAGCCCTTCCTGCTAACGCCTGCGTAAACCCTGCCGATAGTTTGTACGAACCCTGCTGCAGGCTGCATCGTCCGCACGATCACTTCGAGGCCCGGCAGCACCGCATCACCTACTCGCATCACTGACACTCATAAGGGAGCCGTCCGGACCCATGGCAATCCACGAACTTTCAGCCCTGCTGTGGCGAGAGCGTGAACTTCTTGACGTTCTGACGTTCAAGCTGGAGGAAGAGCAGCTGCTCCTCACGTCCGGGAAATCCCGTTGGCTGCCGCACGGCACTAAGGAAGTAGAGCAGGTGCTGGGGCACCTCTCCCAGGCCAGCCTGGCCCGCACCATCGAGGCCGCCGTCGTCGCCGAGACCTGGGGCCTGCCCACCGACGCGACGCTCGGTGAACTGGCAGCAGCCGCGCCGGAAGGCGCCTGGGCTGAGGTCCTTACCGCGCATCTGACAGCCCTGACCCGCCAGACCGCCCTGATCAAGGAACTGCGCGACGCGAACGAGCAATACTTGCGCACCGCCGTCCGTTCCACCCAGGAGTCGCTCGCGGACCTGCGTCCGGCCACCGCCGGCACCTACGACGCCCACGGCAAGACCGGGGAATCGGCCGGCTCCCGCATCTTCGACCAGCAGTTCTAAGGAAGCGACCATGAGCACCTTTGGCGCCTTGAATACCGCCTACCGCGGGCTGACCGCCGCCCAGCAGGGCATGAACGTCGCCGGGCAGAACATCGCCAACGCTGCCACCGAAGGCTACACCCGGCAGCGCGTCCAGCAGTCCGCCCTCGCCGCACCGGCTCAGGGCCTGTACGGCTCCGGCCGCCCCGAGGCAGGCCAGGGCGTCTCGGTGGACGCCATCGCGCGGCTCGGCAGCAGCGTCCTGGATGCCAGCGTCCGCTCGGCAAGCGCGCAGGCGGCCTACGCGGGTGTCCGTTCCACCGCGCTGCAGGGCATCGAAGGTATCCTGCAGGAACCCGGTGACAACGGCATCTCCACCGCCCTCCAGGGGTTTTGGTCCGCATGGCAGGGGGCTGCAAACCAGCCGGATGAGGACGGCCCGAAAGGCCTGCTCTTGAACGCTGCCAATTCGCTGACGGACAAGATCTCCTCCGGCTACCAGGCGCTTCAAGGGCAGTGGAGCAGCGTCCGGGCCCAGGCCGCCGACGCCGTCGACGCGGTCAATGCCGCGGCAACCCAGGTGGCGGCCTACAACACCACCATCCGTTCCACGCTGAACGCCGGTGGCTCGGCAAACGAGCTGATTGACGCCCGCGCCAAGCTCACGGAAACCCTTTCGCGCCTTGCCGGCGCCACCGTCCGTGAACAGCCCGACGGCACCGTGGACGTCCACATTGGCGGTAACGCGCTGGTGATGGGCACCTCGGTGCGGGAGCTGGAACTCTCCGGCAGCCAGACCGGGGATGCGCTCGGATCTTCAGTGCAGCTGCTCTGGAAGAACCCGGCAGGAGTAGCCTCCGCGGACGGTGGAGAGATCGCCGGCGCGCTGTCGGTGCTGGCTCCCGCTTCCGGTGGCATTGGCGGAGCCATTGCTGAGGCGGCCGAGTCGTACAACCAGCTCGCGTCTGCCCTCGCCGGGGCAGTCAATACCGCCCATCGAGCGGGAACGACCGGGGCCGGGGCCACCGGCGTCGACTTCTTCACGGTCACCGGGTCCCCCGCTGCGCTCGGTATCGCAGGCCCATCCAGCACTGCCGACATCGCACTTAAGCTGCCTGGAAAGGGCGCGCTGGATACCAGCATCGCGGACCAGATCTCCCAGCTCGGTACCGGTGCGGCCTCACCGGACAAGGTCTGGTCAGGCATCGTCACCAACATCGGCGTGCAGTCGCGAGGCGCCCAGCAACGCGAGGCACTGACCGGCGCCGCCCAGGCGTCGGCGGTCACCGGACGGGCCTCGCAGGCGTCGGTGAGCCTGGACGAGGAAAACGTCAACCTGCTCACCAACCAGCACGCCTACCAGGCGGCGGCACGGGTGATGACGGCGGTCGACGAGGCCCTTGATGTCCTGATCAACCGCACCGGACTGGTAGGAAGGTAGAGCCATGCTGAACCGGGTAACAAACCTGACCATGAACGCGGCCGCCCAGCGGACCTTGCAGACGCAGCAGGCCAAGTTGGCCGAACTGCAGGACAAAGCCACGACGCTGAACAAGATCTCCCGCCCCTCGGACGATCCCGCCGCCACCGCGCAGGCCCTGGCTACCCGCTCTCTCCAGGCGGCCAATGCCCAGTACGGCAGGAACATCGACGACGGCAACACTTGGCTCACGGCGGCCGATGCCGCACTGGAGCATGCCACCAACGTGATGCACCGGGTCAAGGACCTTACCGTCATGGCCGGTAACGACGCCCTGCCGCAGTCCGGCAAGGACGCCATCGCCAACGAGTTGGAGTCACTGAACCAGGACCTGGTCTCGATCGCCAACAGCCAGCACCTGGGCCGCAACATCTTTGCCGGCAGTTCGGACGCACCCGGAGCCTTCACCCCCGGCACCCCGCGCGATCCGCGCATCCCCGGCGACACCGGAACCCCGCCCACATTCAACGGCACCGGCATCAGCCCGGTTGAGCGGCGGATCAGCGCCACCCAGAGCGTCCGGGTCGACGCTGACGGGGCCGCCATCTTCGGCAACGGCAGCGGTTCCGTTTTCGACATCGTGAGCAAGCTGGCCGCCGACCTGCGCACCGGCACGGACATTGCCCCGCGGGCGGCCGACGTCGACGCCGCGTTTAAGACCATCGTCAACGGCCGTGCTGAAATTGGAACACGGCAGGCACAGCTGGAACGTGCCGGCAACGTCAACACCGAATTGGAGGCCTCCTTGGACGCCCAGAGGACCGGTATAGAAAAGGCTGACCTTGGCAGCGTGATCATGGACCTGAAGCTTCAGGAAACCAACTACCAGGTGGCCCTCGCCGCTACCGCCCGGGTGCTGCAGCCCACGCTGATGGACTTCCTGCGATGAACGCCGTTCTGAGCAGCACGCCGGTAACGTTTACCGCCCCGATGCCGGGGCTGGAAACCGTCCACGACTTCGCTCTGCGGAACATCGACAGCGCCCCGGGCCTGTTCGCCCTCGAAGCAGAGCAGCCCGTTACCGTGCGGCTCTTTCTGGCGGACGCCGCTGTGTTCGTTCCGGGCTACACCCCGCCGCTACCGGCCGGCGCCAGGGAGGCCCTGGAACTCCGTGACGGTGAGGCGCCGCAGGTGCTGGTGGTGGTCAACCACTCCCCCGCTGCCACAACCGTGAACCTGATGGCGCCCATCGTGCTGAACCCTGCAACGCGGCGCTGCGCCCAGCTGGTGCTGGACGGCAAGGAGTACCCGCTCCGGGCAGACCTCGGCGCACTCCAACGCTAACCACCCGGTCACCCGCCGTAGGCCGGGCACCGGTAGAGACCGGTGCCGCGTCACGAGTAACCGACGCCTGGCCCGAGTAGTGACCCGACGCCGGCTCACCAGTAGTGCGCGACGTCCACCACGAGGCGCGAGCCCGAGCCCGGTCCGGCTAAGGCGAATACCCGGAAGGGCAGCCGGGCCCGGACGCCGAGGCCCAGGCTGGAGTACCCCTCAAAGCTGCCGGCCCAGGCCAGCTGCCGGAAGGTCTGGTAACCGCCCACTTCGCTCAGCTCGTTCTTGTTGGCAGGGTTGTACGTTGGCTGGCCGGCGTCGTCGTACGCTGGGGCGTTGACGGTCAGTTGGATAAACGCACGGCCCCGCAGCGGGACCGGCGAACCGGAGCCGTCCTGGCTGACCTGGGGAACATACCGCACCGTGTAGCCCGCTACCGGCCCGTTGAGGTCGATGACCAGGCGGTCGAAGCAGTAGTGCCGGCCCGTCCGGACGTTGACCACCTTCGACTGGCTCATCGCAGGGTCGGACTTGGCCAGGGACCCCCACACCAGCCCGCAGTACGGCTCAGCAACCGCCGGACCAGGCGCCAGCAGTCCCAGCCCTACCGCCATCAGCACAGCCATGAGCCAAACGGACAATCTCTTGCCAAAAGATCCAGCCACGCGGACCGCCCCCTCAAGTCACCCGGAAATCCCACTCAGCCGGATACCTCAAGGGTAGATCTGCCAGCCCGCGGTGACGAGGGTCCGTTGACCCACGCGAGCTGGTCGGGCGGCACCGCCCGGGTGCGGGCTGGCCGGGCCTCACCCCGGGTATGGCAAAGCGCCGGGCCCCTGCGGGGTCCGACGCTTTGCGTTGGATTCAAATTTGGTACGGGCCTGCAATCCGGGCCCGCGGTGAAGGGCTGTCTAGCCTTCGCAGTCGATGCAGTACTTCATGCCGTTCTTTTCCTTGGCAACCTGGGACCGGTGGCGGACCAGGAAGCAGGAGGAGCAGGTGAATTCATCGGACTGCTCCGGAACAACAATCACCGTCAGCTCTTCGCCGGAGAGATCGGCGCCGGGAAGGTCGATTCCTTCAGCCGTGTCGTTCTCGTCGACGTCGATAACAGCAGTCTGGGCGCCGCCGCCGCGGGACGCCTGAAGGGCCTCCAGCGATTCAGCGGGAGACTCTTCTTCTGTCTTGCGTGGGGCGTCGTAATCGGTAGCCATAGCGGGATTCACTTTCGTTGCTGCGCAGCGCCATTTCAGGCACCTAAGTGAAGCAGTTTAGGGCATCAGGACCACAGTTGGAGAATAGTGTGTTTAAAGCGACATTCGCGTCGCGGGACCACCCAAGTGTTCGAGCGAACCTGGAGGCAAAGATGGCAACCAAACTCAACAAGAAGGCACTGGCACACGCGCGCAAGCTCGTCAAGGAAGGGAAGGTCGAGCACGACTCCCGGGACGACTGGAGCGAGCACGCGCCGTCGACGGAACAGGAAAACACATTCATCGATAAGAACGGGTTCGCGGACTTCGCCGCCTGGCACCTGGGGCTGGATCCGGACGCTTCGGAGGGGACCAAGGGCAGCGTGAGCTTCCCCTTCGGCGACTTCAAGAAGGTGCACCGCTGCGCCGTCGTTTCATTGGAGAGCCGGGCGGCGCAACATGATCACGATGACATCGCGGCCGCGGCCAAGAAGCTTCTCGAAGAGATCGACGCAGACTAGCGGCCGGACTCAGGCGACCGGCCAGACGATCAGCGTCTTCCAGGTGGCTGGGTCCGGCTCCGCGGAAGGATCGCTGAGGTAGTACTCCCACATGGCATTGCCGGGCGTCAGGCCCTGCTCCTGCATCCGGGCCATCACGGCGTTGTAGGTTTCCGGCAGGCTCTCATACGGACCCACATGCAGCGCTTCGAGGGCACGGCCGGCCGGCAGCGTTCCGGCGGTCACGCCGCCATCGCTGCCACCCGGGTAGGGTGCCGCGAGCGGGAAACCCGCTTCGACATCGACGACGTCGGTGGGCATGCCGCGGTACAGCGCAAACGGCGGCCCGGCGAGCTGGACATGCTGCTGCTGAAGCGCCGACATCACGGACGAGTAGGCGCGGTCGAAGAATTCGCGCAGCGCGTTCATCGGCACGGTTTCGCGGATCACGGCCGTTGGCTTCTCTTCAAGGTCGGAGGACTTGATTTCAGGCGTTCCCGGATTCGTTTCGCTCATAGGTTTTACCCTCTGCCAGGCTCCTCAGGGCGGTCAAGGGCCTAACGTCCCCCGCGGCGCGGTGGACCGCTTTGCCGCCCTCTTCGGCCGGCTTTGGTGGACAATGCCTTCATGACCAACGAGGATCTTCGGCCTGTCTACTTCCTTTCGGACAGCACCGGCATCACAGCGGAAACGCTCGGCAACACCCTGCTGACCCAGTTCCCGGCCAACAATTTTGACCGCATCACAGTCCCCTTCATTACGACGGCCGGGCAGGCCAGATCCGTTGTTGAGATCATCGACCGGCTCGCCGCCAAAGGACCGCGGCCGGTCGTGTTTTCCACCGCGGTGAGCAAAGATGTCCGCGACGTCCTGGCGACCTGCCAGGGAATCGTGGTCGATCTCATTGGCCCGCACGTGGGGCAGCTGGAGCAGGCGCTGGGCAGCGCAGCCAGCGGCGAGCCGGGGCGCGCGCACGGCCTCGGCAATGCTGCGCGCTACCAGTCGCGGATGGCCGCGGTGGAGTACGCCATGGAACACGACGACGGGCAGAGCCTGCGCGCGCTTGAAAAGGCGCAGGTAATTCTCGTGGCACCTTCCCGTTGTGGCAAGACACCAACAACCATGTACCTTGCCCTGCAGCACGGGATCTTCGCCGCCAACTTTCCCCTGGTGGACGAGGACTTCGAAAAGGAGGGTCTCCCCAGGCCGTTGCGCCCGTTTGTTTCAAAGTGTTTCGGCCTCTCTTCGAACCCTCTGCGCCTGAGCCAGATCCGCACTGAGCGGCGGCGGGGCTCACCCTATGCGTCGCTGCGGCAGTGTGGCTTTGAGCTGCGCAGTGCCGAGCGCCTCTATGTGGAGCACGGAATTCCGTACCTCAACTCTGCAACAGTGTCCGTGGAGGAAATGGCGGCGACGATTCTGCAGCGGATGAACCTCAAGCATTAGCGAAAATTTTCACAAGCGCGGTGTGGCGCACGTCATATGGCACGGACGTGGGAGACCTGTCACTGTGGACAGGAATTGTGCCCGGCAACCGGCCATCGCCGCATGCGGGCGTTCGCGCACCTCATTCTCTGCGAAGGAGCAGTAAAAATGACGACAGATATCCTGTGGTTTTCCGAACTTGGACTCAAGGACCTGGACCGGGTTGGCGGCAAGAACGCCTCCCTGGGCGAGATGGTGCAGAACCTCACGTCAGCCGGTGTGCAGGTACCGGACGGTTTCGCCACGACGGCGGACGCGTACCGCCGCTTCCTGGCGGATTCGGGCCTGGACCAGCAGATCGCCGACAGGCTGGTGGGCCTGGACACCGACGACGTCACGGCACTGGCCGCCGCAGGCCAGGAGATCCGGTCGCTGATCCGTGAAACATCGTTCCTGCCCGACTTCGAAGCGCAGATCCGCAGCTCCTACGATCAGCTCGTCGAAAAGCACGGCGGCTCCGAAGACCTGTCCTGGGCGGTGCGCTCCAGCGCCACCGCGGAAGACCTCCCCGACGCCTCCTTCGCCGGCCAGCAGGAAACCTTCCTCAACGTCCGCGGCATCGAGAACATCCTGCAGGCCATCAAGGACGTCTTCGCCTCGCTCTACAACGACCGGGCCATCGCCTACCGGGTGCATCACAAATTCGAGCACGCCGAAGTCGCCCTTTCAGCGGGCGTCCAGCGGATGGTGCGTTCCGACGTCGGCGCTTCCGGTGTCATGTTCACCATGGACACCGAGTCCGGCTTCCAAGATGCCGTGTTCGTCACCTCGTCCTACGGCCTGGGCGAGGCGGTGGTTCAGGGTGCCGTGAACCCTGATGAGTTTTACGTCTACAAGCCTGCCCTGCAGGCGGGCCGCCCCGCCGTGCTGAAGCGCGGACTGGGTGAGAAGGCACTGCAGATGACGTACACCGCCAACAGTGAAATCGGCCGCACCATCGACTTCGTCCCGGTTGAGGCGTCGCTGCGGAACCGTTTCAGCCTCAGCGACGCGGACGTCGAGCAGCTCGCCCGCCACGCCATAGCGATTGAGAACCACTACGGCCGGCCGATGGACATCGAATGGGGCAAGGACGGTATCGACGGCGGCCTCTACATCCTGCAGGCGCGCCCGGAGACGGTGCAGTCCCGCCGGGCTCCGGGCACCACCAGCCGCTACCGTCTCAACGCGACCGGCCCAGTGCTGGCCGAAGGCCGCGCCATCGGCCAGCGCATCGGCGCCGGCAGCGTCCGCGTCCTCACCTCGATCGACCAGATGGCCGCCTTCCAGACCGGTGACGTCCTTGTCGCCGACATGACCGACCCGGACTGGGAACCGATCATGAAGCGTGCCTCCGCAATCGTGACCAACCGCGGCGGGCGCACCTGCCACGCCGCCATCATCGCCCGGGAACTAGGGATTCCCGCCGTCGTCGGAACCGGGGAGGCCACCGACGTTCTCGCCAATGACCGCAAGGTCACGGTCTCCTGCGCCGACGGTGAGACGGGCATCATCTACGACGGCATTCTCGACTTCACCGTGGAGGAAACCGGGATCACCACAATGCCGCAGGCCCCCGTCAAGGTCATGATGAACGTCGGAACCCCGGAACAGGCGTTCACCTTCGCTCAGCTGCCGAACCACGGTGTGGGGCTGGCGCGGCTGGAGTTCATCATCAACCGCCAGATCGGCATCCACCCCAAAGCGCTGCTGAACATGGACGACCAGCCAGCCGAGGTGCTGGCAGAAATCCGGGAGCGGACCGCGGCGTACGACAGCCCGCGCGACTACTACATCAAGCGCCTGGCCGAAGGGGTGGCCACCATCGCCGCGGCGTTCGCGCCGGAGCCGGTGATTGTCCGGATGTCCGACTTCAAGTCCAATGAATACGCCAACCTCCTCGGCGGCCCCGCCTACGAGCCGCACGAAGAGAACCCGATGATCGGCTTCCGGGGCGCCTCACGCTACCTGGAACCGAGCTTCCGGGACTGCTTCGACCTCGAATGCGAGGCCCTCTCGTTCGTCCGCAACGAAATGGGCCTGACCAACGTCAAACTGATGATCCCCTTCGTGCGCACCCTGGACGAGGCCCGGGGCGTGATCGACCTGCTGGGCGAGAACGGCCTGCGCCGCGGCGAAAACGGACTGGAGGTCATCATGATGTGCGAACTCCCGTCCAACGCCCTGCTCGCCGACGAGTTCCTTGACCACTTCGACGGTTTCTCCATCGGCTCCAACGACATGACCCAGCTAACCCTCGGTCTCGACCGGGACTCCGCCATCGTCGCCGGCAGCTTCGACGAACGCGATCCGGCCGTCAAGAAGCTTCTGAGCATGGCGATCAAGGCCTGCAAAGCGCGCGGCAAGTACGTGGGCATCTGCGGGCAGGGCCCCAGCGACCACCCGGATCTCGCCGAATGGCTGGTGGCCGAAGGCATCGATTCCGTCTCCCTGAACCCGGACACCGTCGTGGAAACCTGGATCCGGCTCGCCAACACGGCGGACGGGATCGACGCCGGCGCGGCGGCGAACTGACTCAACCCGCGGAGTGGCTGCCGAGGCAGCAGCGCGGCCGGTGCTCGACACCTGCCGCGCTGTTGCCCGCCGGCCGCCGGCAGGCGTACCTTAATGGGCGTGAGCGACCTGTCAGTTCCGCTGCGCGTGGCCCGTGCCATCGGGGAGAGCCCGCTTTCCGAGCGTGTGGCCGCGGCGCAGGACCTCGTTTACGGGCCGGTGCTCAGATGGGCGCAGCGCAGCGCCTTTCATACGGACGTCCTCGGCCATTCGATCCATCCGCCACTCACCGACCTGACACTCGGGTGCTGGATCAGCGCAGCCATCCTCGACGTGGCCGGGAAGCCCCAGGACCGCCACGGCGCCACCCTCCTGGTGGCCGCCGGCTTGGCCGCAGCCGTGCCAACTGCCTTCGCCGGAGCGAGCGACTGGGCGGGAATGACAGGCACCGATCGACGCATCGGGGCCGTGCACGGACTTGGCACCGACGCCGCCGTCTTCCTTCTCCTCGGCTCCCTGATCGCCCGCACGCGCGGACGCCATTCCCTGGGCGTGCAGCTGGGCTTGGCCGGCAACGCCGTTATGGCAGGCACCGGATTCCTGGGCGGACACCTGGCGCTCAACCGCGGAACCGCCCGCCGGACCCCCGCTTAGCGCGCCAGCCGGGCAAGGTCCCGCCGGACCCTTGTTTAAGCGTTCGGTTAGGGCGCCCGCCAGCCAAGGTGGGACAAGCAGCAGTCGCCGGCGCTCCCCGCCGGCCGCGCTGCTGCCTTCACGTCACCGTTTGTCTCTGCTCTCGAATTCCTCGTCGAGCTCATAGCGGCGGAATTCTGTTTCCGGGTTCGGCTCGCCGTCGGCCACAATCTCGTGGTCAAACTGGCGCTGGACCTGGCTGTCCAGCACCTGCAATTCCCGGTCCGAAACCTCCCCCAAACGCTCGGGGAAGGGCTCGTCAGGGGTCAGATGGAGATTCTCCGCCGTCATGTAATCGCCATCCTTCGCTTTCGTATCCGGCACCCCAGCGGGGCCGATACGGACAGTATAAGCAGGATGCGGCCGCGAGAATTGGGTACTTTCGGCGCTTGACCCGGGCCGCTTATTTCAGCAAGCCGGAGCGCGCCCCTGCCTGCCTGAGGGGATCACCGAAGGGTGCACTTAGCGGCCGATGATGACGTCCAGGATGCGAGGTCCGTGAACACCTTCGACGCGTTCCAACTCGATGTCGCTGGTGGCGCTCGGTCCGCTGATCAGCGTGAGCGGCCGGGTACCGTCAATGCGGCGCAGCGACTCGGGCAGGATCCCGGCGATGTCCGCGGCGTTCACGACGCAGATGTGATGGTCCGGGACGAGGCTGATCGCCCGGCGGCCCTGGTTGGGGCTGCCGTCCAGGATGATGGTTCCCGTTTCGGCGACAGCGGCAGCACTGCCGGTGACGACGGCGCCGATGCCGTCCAGCTCGGCCACGCTCAGCGGCGCGGCGGCCGAGTCCACCCGCCGACGGGCATCGGATTCGGTGACCCAGGCGGCGTCGAGCCCTTCCGGCGCGACGTAGCTGCCGACGTCGGCGAGGAGCTCGGCAATCCGCGCCGGCACGTCTGCTGCCGCCACGACGGAGACCCTGGCCTTGTAGTCGACTAGCCGGTCGGAGAGCAGGTGCACCAGTGCGTCTTGGTCCAGCTCGGACGTTGCCCGGTACTCCCGGGGGATCTCCGGGGCCACGGGCGCGTCCCGCAGCGCAGAACGGATACGGCCCAGGATGTCTTCGCGTGCGCTCATGCTCCGGTTTCCTCGTTTTGAGTCGTGTCTTGGGTCTTGCCACCGTGTTGTTCCGCACCCTGGCGCTCTTTGGCCCACCAGTTCCGGAAGGACTGCGCGGGAGGCGCGGGGATGTCGCGGCTCTGCGTCCAGCCGGCGGCGATGCCGGGCAGCTTCTTGATCTTCTTGTCGCGCCCGGCAGCCAGCCGGCCGAGCGGCAGGCCTCTTTCGAGCAGTCCGAGCCGCTTGCCGGAGGACAGTGCCCAGGACGCGGCCGACATGCCGACGTCCATCTGGCTGGGCAGCTTCTTCTTCCCGCGCTGGCTGTCGACGTCGACGCTGCGCAGGTGCACGAGGATGTCCGGGATGTTGATCTTCACCGGGCAGGCGTCGTAGCAGGCTCCGCACAGCGAGGAGGCGTACGGCAGCGAGCTGTTTTCCTCGGACTCGATGCCGGTCAGCAGCGGGGACAGGATCGCGCCGATCGGGCCCGGGTAGGTGGAGCCGTAGGCGTGGCCGCCGGTCCGTTCGTACACCGGGCAGACGTTCATGCAGGCGCTGCAACGGATGCAGTGCAGCGCGGACCGGCCCATCTCATCGGCCAGGGCGGCACTGCGCCCGTTGTCCAGCAGCACGAGGTGCACGTTCTGCGGCCCGTCGCCCTCGGTCACGCCGGTCCACAGCGAGGTGTACGGGTTCATCCGTTCCCCGGTGGACGAGCGCGGGAGCAGCTGCATGAACACTTCAAGGTCCTGCCAGCTGGGCAGCAGCTTTTCGACGCCCATCACGGTGATCAGGGTTTCCGGCAGGGTCAGGCACATCCGGCCGTTGCCTTCGGATTCGACGACGGCGAGGGTTCCGGAATCGGCCAGCGCGAAGTTGGCTCCGGAGACGGCCACCTTGGCCGTGAGGAACTTGCGGCGCAGGTGCGCGCGGGCGGCCATGGCGAGCACCGCCGGGTTGTCAGTGAGCTCAGGGTCGGCGCCGGGCATCTCGCGCAGGAAGATGTCCCGGATCTCGGTGCGGTTCTTGTGGATGGCCGGCACCAGGATATGGCTGGGCTTGTCGTGGTCCAGCTGGACGATCAACTCGGCCAGGTCCGTTTCGAAGGCCGCGATTCCCTGCTCTTCGAGGTACTCGTTGAGCCCGATCTCCTGGGTGGCCATGGATTTGACCTTGACCACCTCGGTTTCGCCAGTGTCCCTGATCAGACCCGCGACGATTTCGTTGGCCTCGCTGGCGTCGCGCGCCCAGTGGATCACTCCGCCGCGCGCGGTGAAGTTCTGCTCGAACTGTTCCAGGAGTTCGGGCAGCCGGGCCATCACGGATTCCTTGATGGCGGAGCCGGCGTCGCGCAGCTGCTCCCAGTCCGGCAGTTCGGACACCACTTGGAGCCGCTTGTCGCGGATGGTGTGGGTGGCGTGGCCGAGATTGGCGCGCAGCTGCGCGTTGCCCAGCTCGCGGTGCGCGGCCTTGGGGAAGGATTCGGCGGCGTGCAGGTTGCCGGAGCCGAAGACCGGCAGGGAGGGCATGCCCAGGAAGGTGCTCATCGGGTGGCCTTTCCGGTGCTGACGTGGACGTCGCCGGTGACGGAAGCGGGCGCCCCCATGGTGCTGGCGAGGATTTCAGCGAGGTGCAGAGTAGTAACGTTGCTGCCCTGACGGGACAGGCCACCCCCAATGTGCATCAGGCAGGACGCGTCGCCACCGGTGCACAGTTCGGCGCCGGTGGTGCGGATGTTGGCCGCCTTGTCTTCGAGCATGGCCGAGGACACGTCCGCGTTCTTAATTGAGAAGGTGCCGCCGAAGCCGCAACACTGGTCCGCCTCCGGGAGGTCGACCAAGTCGATCCCGGCCACGGTGCGTAACAGCCGGGACTGGCGGTCGCCGAGGCGGAGCAGACGCATGCCGTGGCAGCTGGGGTGGTAGGTGACGCGGTGCGGGAAGTAGGAGCCGAGCTGGGCGCCGGCGTCGGTCACGCCGAGGACGTCCACGAGCAGTTCGGAGAGCTCGTAGGTCCGGGCGCCGACGGCGGCGGCGCGGGTTTCCAGGGCGGTGTCGCCGCAGGAGCGGGCGACCATCGGGTGCTGGTGCTTCACCGACGCGACGCAGGACCCGGAAGGTGCGACGGCGACGTCGTACTCCTCCGTGTCGAACGCGTCCACATGGTTGGCGACCACCGGAACCGCTTCCTTCAGGTAGCCGCTGTTGACGTGCATCTGGCCGCAGCAGGCCTGGCCCGCTGGAAACACGACCTCGTGTCCCAGCCGTTCCAGGATGCTGACCGTGGCCTGCGCCGTGCGCGGATACATCGCATCCACGATGCAGGTGGCAAACAAAGCGATTCTCATGACAGCCTTTCGAGCAGCGTCAGGACATGTGGTCTGACCATAGTAAAGCACGTGACGACGGCCACTCACCAGAAGCGCTTGGTAGTGCCGGGGCTCACATTCGTGGTGAGAGGTACGCTACACTCTCATGGTCCGACCACAGTGGTCTGACCAAAGACTCGTCGTCTCTCAACGTAGAGGAACCTTCGTGGACCACTTCACCCCCAGCACAGATCCGGTGCTCAACAGCGTGGCCTGGTCGGCCATCGTCGGCCTGCTCCCGCTGCTCACCTTCTTCCTCCTGCTCGCCGTGGTGAAGACCAAGGCCCATGTGGCCGGCGGCTTCGCCCTGCTGGTCGCCCTCGTGGTTGGCGTCGTGGCCTTCCAGATGCCGGCCGGCCTGGCGATCCTCTCGGCCACCCAGGGCGGCGTCTTCGGCGCGTTCCCGGTGCTGTGGATTGTCATCATGGCCGTGTGGCTCTACCAGGTCACCGTGCTCAGCGGCCGGTTCGAGGACCTGCGCCGCGTCTTCGACGTCATCGGCGGAGGCGATGTGCGGCTGCAAGCCGTGTTGGTGGCCTTCTGCTTCGGCGGTCTGCTCGAGGCCCTCGCCGGCTTTGGCGCCCCGGTCGCGATCACCGCCACGATGCTGCTCGCCCTCGGGCTGCCGCCGCTGCGCGCCGCCGCAGCCGTGCTGGTCGCCAACACCGCGCCCGTCGCGTTCGGTGCGATGGCCATTCCGATCACCACCGCCGCCGGCCTCACCGGCCTGCACGCCACGGATATCGGTTCCATCGTCGGCCGCCAGGCCCCGCTGCTGGCCACCTTCGTACCGCTGATCCTGCTCTTCATCCTGGACGGCCGGCGCGGCATCAAGGACTGCTGGCCGGCCGCCCTCGTGGTCGGCGGCTCCTTCGCCACCGCCCAGTTCCTCTGCTCCAACTACTTCTCCTACGAACTCACCGACATCGTCGCCTCGCTCACCGGCCTCGGTGCGGCCGTAATCTTCTTCCGCCTCTGGAAGCCCCGCGGAGGCAGCGAGGCGCGGGAACGCCTTCGGGTTGCCTCCGGCGCCGCCACGACAGCCGGTTCCAGCGCCGCCGGCAACGGAGCGAACACCGGATCCCACAGCGGCTCGCACGGCGGTGCGGTGTCCACCGCCGAGAAGGCCTCGGACGGTCTCACGCCCTCGCGCACCTGGCTCGCCCTGTTCCCGTACTTCCTCGTGATCGTGGTCTTCGCCATCGGCAAGCTGTGGAAGCTCGGCGTCGACGTGCCGGCCTTCCTCGCCTCCACGGACGTCAAGATCCCGTGGCCCATCCTGCACGACGCCCTGGTCAGCGCCGACGGCAAGCCCGTTTCCTCCACCGTGTACGTCTTCCAGTGGCTCTCCAGCCCAGGCACCATGCTGCTGATCACCGGGCTGATCGTGGCGTTCGTCTACTCCAAGTACGACGACGGCGGCCGCTACCGTCTCACGGTCGGCGATGCGGTCCTCGACATCTGGCGCACCATCGTCAAGATGCGTTGGGCCGGCCTGACGATCATCACCGTGCTCGCGCTGGCCTACGTCATGAACAACTCCGGCCAGACGGTCTCGATCGGCACCTGGCTCGCGGGCACCGGTTCTTTCTTCGCTTTCCTCTCCCCCGTGCTCGGCTGGCTGGGCACGGCAGTGACCGGCTCCGACACCTCCGCCAACGCCCTGTTCGCCAAGCTGCAGCAGACCGCGGGCCTGAAGGCCGGCATCGATCCGAACCTGCTGGTGGCAGCCAACACCTCCGGCGGCGTCGTCGGCAAGCTGATCAGCCCGCAGAACCTCGCCATCGCGGCCACAGCGGTCAACCTGGACGGCCAGGAATCGGTGATCCTGCGTAAAGTGGTCGGGTGGAGCGTGGCTCTGCTGCTGGTGCTGTGCACGCTTGTCTTCCTGCAGTCGACGCCTGTTCTGGGCTGGATGCTGCCGTAGCGTCCGGCCCCGCAAACCAGAAAGGGTGCGGGCCGCCACCGCGGCTCGCACCTACCCGTTGGAAGGAAGCACCCGTGACAGCCGCCGAAGCAGGAGCTGCCCCCCGCCGTCGTACCTATGACGCGCTCCTGCGGGACATCGAGGCGGATCTGCGCTCCGGCAAGATCACCCTCGGTGACCGCCTGCCGGGCGAGCGGACACTCGCCGAAAACTACGGCATTTCCAGGGCGTCGGTGCGGGAAGCGATCCGGATTCTGGATGCCATGGGCGTCGTCCGCAGCTCGGTCGGTTCGGGACCCACGTCGGGCGCCATCGTCATCTCCGATCCCTCCGCGGGCTTGTCCTCCGCCCTGCGGTTGCACGTCGCGAGCAGCCGGCTGCCGGTCGAGGACATCGTGCAGACGCGTATCCTGCTCGAAACCTGGACGGCGCAGGCCGGGGCGGCCCGGACCGGCGGCGAGGAGGAACTGGAGCAGGCAGCCCAGCTGCTGGAGGCCATGGACAACCCGGATCTGGACCGCGCCTCCTTCCACGAACTCGACGCGCGGTTCCACGTTGCGCTGAGCTCGCTGGCCGGGAACGCCGTCGTGGCCACGATGATGGAATCGCTCAGCGGTTCCATCGTCGGGTACGTCAAGGGCGCGATGGACGCAATGGAGGCCTGGCCGGACGTGCTGTCCGTGCTCCGGGCCCAGCACCACGGCATTTTCGACGCCGTCGAGGCACGGGACGGCGAGCTCGCAGCCCGCCTCCTGCGCGAGCACATCGAATGGTTCTACCAGCGGGCGCGGGAAGCGACCCCGCCGCAGCAATCTCCCACCCCGTAGCACTTCCGAAAGACCCTGGAGCAGCGCATGACAACCACGGCGGCAGCCACATCCCCGATCGGCCAGCTGGACTTTGACCAGCTGGGGCTGGACACCGTCAGCACCCGGGACTTGGACCGCCGGGCCATGGCGCACGACGCCTCGCACTACCTGTTGATCCCCCAGGGCGTCGCCACCCCGCGCACCGCCGAGGACGTCGCGGCCCTGCTGCGGCGCAGCCGCGAACTCGGCCTTCCGGCCACCTTCCGTTCCGGCGGCACGAGCCTGTCCGGCCAGGCACTCAGCGACAGCCTGCTGATCAACACCCGCCAGCACTTCCGCGGCGTCGAAGTCCTCGACGGCGGCGCCCGGGTCCGCGTCCAGCCCGGCGCCACGGTCCGCAGCGTCAACGCCCGGCTGGCCGCCTTCGGCCGCAAACTCGGCCCCGATCCGGCCAGCGAGATCGCCTGCACCGTGGGCGGCGTAATCGCGAACAACTCCTCCGGGATGGCCTGCGGCACCGAGTTCAACACCTACCGCACACTGGAGTCGATGGTGCTGGTCCTGCCCTCCGGCACGGTCATCGACACTGCAGCCCCCGACGCTGACGCGCGGCTGCGGGAACTGGAACCAGACCTGCACGAGGGCCTGCTCCGGCTGCGCCGCCGGGTAGCCGGGAATGCCGGTTCCGTGCGGACCATCACCGCACTGTTCTCGATGAAGAACACCATGGGCTACGGCGTGAACTCCTTCCTGGATTACGAACGCGCCGTAGACATCCTGATGCACCTCATGATCGGTAGCGAAGGCACCCTCGGCTTCGTTGCCGAGGCGGTGTTCCGCACTGTTGAGGTGAAACCCGCCGTCGCCACGGGCCTGTTGGTCTTCAACACGCTCGCCGCCGCGACCGCTGCATTGCCGGACCTCGGGGGCTCCGGCCTGGCGACCATTGAGCTGATGGACGCGGCAGCGCTGAAGGTCGCCCAGCTCGCCGCCGACGCCCCGGCAGCCATCCGTTCCCTTCCCGTGCACGGACACACCGCCCTGCTGATCGAACACCAGGGCACCGACGCCGAGGAGCTGTCCGCCAAGCGGCGGGCCTCGCAGGAGCTTTTCGAGTCGCTGGACCTGGCCTCGCCGTTCGCGCTGACGACCGACCCCAAGGACCGTGCCGCGCTGTGGCACGTCCGCAAGGGCCTCTACACCACGGTGGCCGGCGCCCGCCCGTCCGGAACCAACGCACTGCTGGAAGACATCGTGGTCCCGGTCCCGGCGCTGGCTGACACCTGCGGTGAACTGACGCGGCTCTTCGCCGAACACCGTTATGAGGAGTCGGTGATCTTCGGGCACGCGAAGGACGGCAACGTCCACTTCATGCTCAACGAACGCTTCGACGACCCGGCCCAGCTGCTGCGCTACCAGGCCTTCACCGATGACATGGTGGACCTGGTCCTCGGCGCCGGCGGCTCGCTCAAGGCCGAGCACGGCACCGGACGGATCATGGCGCCCTTCGTCCGCCGCCAGTACGGCGACGAGCTTTACGAGGTGATGAAGGAGATCAAACGGCTGATCGACCCTGCCAACCTGCTGAACCCGGGTGTGCTCCTGGCCGAGGAACCGCTCTCCTACATCGAGAACCTCAAGGTGGCGCCGACCGTCGAGGAAGAAGTGGACCGCTGCGTCGAATGCGGTTACTGCGAACCGGTCTGCCCCAGCAAGGACATCACCCTCACGCCCCGGCAGCGCATCGTGCTGCGCCGCGAGATCGCGGCCGCGGAACAGCGCGGCGACACCGCCCTCGCCGCCCGGCTGCGTAAGGACTACGACTACGACGGCGTGCAGACCTGCGCCGCTGACGGTATGTGCGTCACCGCCTGCCCGGTGCTGATCAACACCGGGGACCTGGTGCGGCGGCTGCGGAAGGAAAACGCGAACGCCGTCGCCGAGGCCGGCTGGAGCGCCGCCGCGGACCGCTGGGGCGCCGTCACTGCCGGCGGCGGGCTGGCCCTGACCGTGGCGAAGGCGATGCCGGCTCCCCTGGCGAAGGCAGCGACCGCCGTCGGGCGTGCCGTGCTGGGCGCTGAGACTGTGCCGGCCTACGACGCCGTGCTGCCCGCCGGCGGCTCCAGGCGCCGGCCACGCCAGGACCCGGACAGCATCGCGGTGTTCTTCCCCGCCTGCATCGGCACCATGTTCGGGCCGGCGGATGCGCCCGGCGGCACTGGGAAAGGTACGGGGAAAGGGTCCGCGCAGGCATTCCTGGACCTCTGCGAGCGCGCCGGCATTGGACTCACTGTTCCGGAGGGCATCGAGAGCCTGTGCTGCGGCACCCCGTGGAAGTCCAAGGGCTTCTCGCAGGGCTACGCTGCCATGTCCATGAAGGTGCTGGACGGGCTGTATGCGGCGAGCGGCCAGGGCCGGCTGCCGGTGGTGTGCGACGCCGCCTCCTGCACCGAGGGCCTGGACACCATGAAGCGGCTCGCCGCGGAGTCCGGGGAACGCTACGCCGGCCTGCGCTTCGTGGATTCGGTGGAGTTCGTCCACCAGCACGTGCTCGGGAAGCTCACGGTGACTTCGCCGGTGGGCTCGATGGCCCTGCACCCCACCTGCTCCTCCACCCAGCTGGGGACCAACGGCGCCTTGATGGACATCGCCCGGACGGTCACAGAGGACGTGTTCGTGCCGCTGAACTGGGGCTGCTGTGCCTTCGCCGGTGACCGGGGGCTGCTGCACCCGGAGTTGACCGACTCCGCCACGGACAAGCAGGCGCGCGAAATCAACGAGCGTGAATTCGACGCCTACGCCTCGACCAACCGCACCTGCGAACTGGGCATGTCCAAGGCCACCGGCCACTCCTACCGCCACCTGCTGGAAATCCTCGAGGAGGCCACGCGGCCTGTGGGGTGAGTCGTGTCCCGGAGTTTTGCGGCCGCACCGAAACCCGTTGCGCCCCAGGGGACGCTGTGCCAGCCTCAAAGTAATCCCGCCGCGCGGGCGCCGGCGGGCGCCAGCGAAGGAGCACAGCATGGGACTGATCCATATCGACCTTTTCACAACCCTCGACGGCGTCGCCCAAGCACCCGGCGCCCCGGAGGAGGACCCTGACAGCGGATTCACGTTTGGCGGCTGGCAGGCGCCGCTCATCGACGAGGTCGTCGGCAGCCAGGCCGACGCCGGGATGGCGGGGATGGATGCGCTGCTGCTGGGACGCCGCACCTACGACATCTTCGCCGCGTACTGGCCGCATCAGGACGGAAACATCGCCCGGCTGTTCAACAACATCCCGAAATACGTCGCTTCGCGCAGCACGCCCACCCTCGAATGGGCCGGTTCCACCCTGCTCGGCCCTGACACCGCCGCCGCCGTAGGGAAACTTCGGGACCGTCACGAGCACGTGCACGTCATCGGCAGCCTCGACCTCGTGCAGACCCTCTTCGCCGAACGGCTCTTCGACCGGCTTACGCTCTGGGTCTACCCGATCCTGCTCGGCAGCGGCAAGAAGGTCTTTGCCGACGGCGTGGTCCCGACGAACCTTCGGCTCATCGAGCCCGTCGTCGCCTCACCCAAGGGCGCCGTGATGCATCGCTACGCCTTGGCCGACGGCACCCCCGGCGTCGGGAACATGGCCGCCCGCTGAGAGGTCCTAGGAACTGGCCGGCGGGCCCGGGGAGAGTGTCCGTCCGGGGCGGCTTTGCGGCCTGCTGGGTCCTTTTTGAGGGCGTTGGCTGCGGCGCGTCCCTGTCAAAGTGCCCCGAATCTGCCGCACCGGGACCGGCCCGAGGCCTGCGCATAAAAGAAACCCCTCCGTTCCGGGCAAATTGCCGGAACGGAGGGGTTCGTTGGGGCCCCCTGTCGGATTCGAACCGACGACCCCCGCTTTACAAGAGCGGTGCTCTGGCCAACTGAGCTAAGGAGGCAATCCGCCGTCGTCGTTTCCCCAGAGGGCCGGACGTTGACAGCTAGATAAGGGTAGCCCACGGACGCCTGCCGGTAAAAAACACCGGCAACGAAACAGCCCGGCCCCGGAGATGGAATCCGGAACCGGGCTGCTGCCGCGCGGGGCGGTTACTTCTTTGCGTCGACCGCGGCCTGCAGGAACTGGTCGAACGGAGTCTGGGCACTGTCACCCTTGCCCCACTGCTTGCCATCGACGAAGACGGTCGGCGTACCGGTCACACCGATGGACGCCGCCTCCTGCGTCGTGTACTTCACGTACGGGCGGTAGGTCTTGTCATCCACGCACTTGTCGATGCTCTTCGCGCCGACGTCGGTGGCCATCTTCTTCAGCTCGTTGTCCGGAAGGCCGGCGCCGCCTTCGGCCGGCTGCTTCGCGAACAGCGCGTCGACAAACGCGGCATACTTCTCCGGCGATTCGTTCACAACGCACGCAGCGGCGTTGGCTGCCCGGGAGGAGTAGTTGGTGCTCGAACGGCTGTCCAGGAAGCCAAGCGGCCGGTATTCGACGGTGATCTTGCCGTCGTTGCGCAGCTTGGTGAGCGTCTCGTTGTACCGGGCCTCAAAGTCCTTGCACACCGGGCAGATGAAGTCGATGTACAGAACCACCTTGACCGGCTTGCCGGCTTCGGCCTCCGCGCCGGGTGCCTTGATCTCTGCCGGCGGGGTGGCAGGAGCGGACGGCAGGTCAGCGAGCTTGACGGTGGCCGGGTCGGACTTCGCCACCTCGGAGTTGGCCAGCAGGGTGACCCCGCCGTGGACGTTCCCGTTCGCCGGCGTCGGACCGGAATCGGCGACCGGGGCGTTGTTCTTGATGTTCGAGGTGACCACCAGGGCGACAATCACGATGATGGCGACGACGGCCGCGACGATGCCCCAGCCGATGAGCAGCTTGTTGCGCTTGTCCTTTTTCAGCTGCGCTTCACGGATCTCACGGGCTTTCTCGCGGGCCGCGGCGGTGCGCTCCGCTTTGGACTGACGGGGTTCGTTTGCGGGGCTCATTAGTTCCTCGGGTCGATCGGCCTGGAAGGGTCCACTGGGTGGCAACTTCATCATTTTAGGGGAGAAACCTCGGAGCTTGCGCTTTCAAGTTCCTTCCGTGAGCCCAACGGACGAATAGCACGGAAGATTCCGCCCGGCTAGGGTGGACAGGAGCCACAAGCGACCCCAGGGGGCACCAATGCAAGCAACCGAGTACACGGAGCAACGCGCCGAGCAGGGCACTGCGCGGACGTCCGACGGCGGGACGGACAGCGCGGCGACCGCGGAACAGCACCCGGACGCGTCCGGGTCCGGCGACCACTTTGATTTCATGGTGGTGTCAAACCGTTTGCCCGTGGACCGCTGCGCCGCTGATGAGCCCGGCTGTGAAGACGGCTGGCGCCGCTCCCCCGGCGGCCTGGTGACTGCGCTGGCCCCGATGATGACGAAGACCGACGGCGCATGGGTGGGCTGGCACGGCGCGCCGGACGAGCACCTCGAACCGTTCAGCCACGGCGGCATCGACCTCATCCCGGTCCAGCTCAGCACCCGCGACGTCGAGTTCTACTACGAGGGCTTCTCCAACGCCACCCTCTGGCCGCTCTACCATGACGTGATCGCCCCGCCGGAGTTCCACCGCACCTGGTGGGATACTTACCGGAAGGTCAACAAGCGCTTCGCCGACGCCGTGATCCGCCACGCGGCCCAGGGCGCGACCGTCTGGGTGCAGGACTACCAGCTCCAGCTGGTCCCGAAGATGCTCCGTGAGGAAAGGCCCGACCTCAGGATCGGGTTCTTCAACCACATCCCTTTCCCGCCGCCGGAGATCTTCGCGCAGCTGCCCTGGCGCCGGGCGATCATCGACGGCCTGCTGGGCGCGGATCTGGTGGGTTTCCAGCGCAGCAGCGACGCCGGGAACTTCATGCGCTCGGCCCGCCGCTTCCTCGGCGCCAGCGTGAAGCAGCAGCAGGTCCACGTCCGCGGCGCCGACGGTGAGACCACCCACATCGCCCGTGCCCAGGCCTTCCCGATCTCAATTGACGTGAAGCAAATCAGCGAACTGGCACGGAACCCGGAGATCATCGAACGCGCCAAACAGATCCGCATAGACCTCGGCAACCCCAAAACCATCCTGCTCGGCGTCGACCGGCTGGACTACACCAAGGGCATCCGGCACCGGCTCAAGGCCTATGAGGAACTGCTGCAGGACGGCAAGGTCACCGTCGAGGACGCCTCCCTCATCCAGGTGGCCAGCCCCAGCCGCGAGCGCGTCGAACAGTACCGCCTGCTGCGGGAGGAAATCGAAGGCACCGTCGGCCACATCAACGGCACCTACGACACGATGCAGAACACCGCTGTCCGCTATCTGCACCACAGCTACCCGGTGGAGGAGATGGTCGCGCTGTACCTGGCTGCCGACGTCATGCTCGTCACCGCACTGCGCGACGGCATGAACCTCGTCGCCAAGGAGTACGTCACCGCCCGGACCAACAACGACGGCGCCTTGGTGCTGAGCGAGTTCGCGGGAGCCGCGGACCAGCTCAAGCAGGCGCTCCTGATGAACCCGCACGACATCGACGGGCTCAAGGACACGGTCATGCGGGCCGTCAACATGCAGCCCGCGGAAGCTGCACGCCGGATGCGGGCCATGCGCAAGCAGATCCTGGACCACGACGTCGACCTCTGGTCCGCGGACTTCCTTCGCGCACTGCAGGAGAAGGTGGTCCGTGATGACTCCTGAGAACGACCCGGCCCGGCCCATGCTGTCCCTCAGCCCTGAGCTGCTGGCGGCCGTGCACCGCGCCGCCGGCACGGAGCAGCTGCTGGTGGCGATGGACTTCGACGGCACCATGGCCCCGCTCGTGGACCACGCGGCGGATGCCCGCTCGCTGCCCCGTTCCGCCGCCGCGTTCGCCGCCCTCGCGGAGCTTCCGCGGACGACGACGGCCCTGATCTCCGGACGTGCCCTGGACAGCCTCCGGGCGGTCGCCTCGCCGCCGGAAAAGACCCTGTTGATCGGCAGCCACGGCGCGGAAATCTGGATGGGCCCCGGCTCCGCCGAACTCCAGCTCGACGACGCCCAGCGGGAACTGCTGGCCGAAGTGCGGCAGCAGCTGGCCGAGATCGTGGACCAGGCTCCCGGCACGTTGTTGGAGGACAAGCCTGCCGGCGTCGTGCTGCACACCCGGCTCGCCTCCGACGACGTCGCCGAGGACGCGGTCGCCGCCGCGAAGGCGGCCCTGCAGGACCGCCCGGGAGTCTTCCTCAAGACCGGGAACCGGGTGCTGGAGACCGCCGTCGTCCACGCTTCCAAGGGCGACGGTGTTGCGTTCCTCCGGCAGGCCAGCGGCGCCACCGCCGTCGTCTTCGCCGGCGACGACACGACGGACGAGGACGCCCTGCACCGTCTCATCCCCGGGGACGTCGGCGTCAAAGTGGGCCTGGACTTCACCCAGGCCGAGTTCCGGGTGGAAGCGCCCGTGCATGTGGCCGAACTGCTGGAAGCCCTGCTGCGGGAGCGGACGAAGGCCGTCGGCGCCTGAGCTAGATCTGGGCCTCCCGTGTGGCCTGGGACGACGGGGGTGTCTCCCCGCCGGCCCGGCCCGGAGGCGTCGATTCCTGCAGCTTCTCGCGCGCGTGCAGCACGTCGCCAACAAACCAGTCATAGAGCAGCACACCGATCATGCCGCCAATCAGCGGACCGATGATGGGCACCCAGAAATACCAGCTGAAGGCTCCGTCAACTGTCCCCGGCAGGGCCGTCTGCCCCCACCCCGCCAGCCAGGCGAATAGCCTCGGCCCGAAATCACGGGCCGGGTTGATGGCGTAACCGGCGTTGGCGCCGATGGACATGCCGATGGCCGCAACGGCCAGGCCGGTCATGAACGGGCCGAGGTTCGCCTGCACAGCCGTGTTGCGCATGTCGATGATGGCGACGACGAACATGAGCAGGAATGCCGTTCCGGCGATCTGGTCAACGAGCGGCCCCACGGGGTTGCCGTTGAAGTACGGCGCCGGGAAAGTGGCGAAAATCGAGTAGGTGGCCAGGCCTTTCGGGTCCGCGCGTCCGGTCCCCGCCGCCTTGTTATAGGCGTCAATGGCGTCGTGGTACAGCAGGTACACTATCGCGGCACCGGCGAAAGCCCCCAGCACCTGGGCAACGATATACGGCCCCACCTTGTTCCAAGGAAACTTCCGCCGCAGCGCAAACGCCACCGTGACGGCCGGGTTGATGTGGGCGCCGCTGACGCCGCCGGCGACGTAAATCGCCAGGGTCACCGCCAGGGCCCATCCCCAGGTAATCAGCAGCCAGTCTCCGGCGGCCATAAAGATCGTTGTCGGCGTCTGTGCCCTGCCTGATCCTGGCAACGCTGCGACGGCCATGGCCACTACGCCGTCGCCAAAGACAATTAGCACGAACGTGCCAAGAAATTCTGCAAGAAGTTCGCCCCAGGTCCCGCCCAGCCGCTTGAGGCCACTGCCGTTCCGGACCGCATTTCTTAATGGACTGATGTCACTCATCGTGATCGGCTCCTCGAGTCATCTGCTCCATATCGTCAATTGACAACCCCAGTAGTTTTATGCTACCCCTCTCAACTTCTCCTGTCGGGAAGTCGCGCTCCTCGCTAGACTGGAAGTGCGCCGCATAGACGCAGATTTCGTTTCGGGAAGGGAACGATCATGAGTGACAGCAGCGGCATTAACACCCCGGACCGGTCTGGCTCGGACGCGGAGCCCGAGGAAAAAGACCTGCGCGGCAGGTACGTTGAGGGCAACTTCGGGAAGGCCGGCGCCGAACGCGGCCGCCGCGCCGATGACGAAGAGGGTCAATACATCGAAGGCAACTACGGTGAAGCCGGCAGTGAAGGCGGGATCCCCGAGCCGCTGGGTGACAAAGCCCGCGAATCGGGCCGGTACGTAAAGGCCAACTACGGCCAGGCCGGATCGGTTCCCGGACGGACAGCCGAATCGGAGATCGGCCGGTACTCGGAAGGTAACTACGGGGCGGACGGCACGGTGGATCCCACGCGCAAAGCCCATACCGGCAAAGAGGCGAAACCAGAATCAACCGACCCGCAGTAGGTGCCTTTTCCACCCCTCAGAACAACAGCAGGTGCCCCTCAGCCGACCGGATCGGCCGGCTCGTATCCGATGAGCCAGTGCAGTCCGTGTCGGTCTACGACCTGCCCGTCTGAAGCGCCCCACGGCTTCGGCGCCAGGGGGTCGACCACCCGGCCGCCGGCGGCGAGTTTGTCGAACCAGTCGTGGAGCGTCGCCGGTTCGGCGGTGCCCAGCAGGGACAGCATGAGGCCCTCGCAGCGCACAGTTTTCTCGCCTGCCGCCGCGTCCGATCCGGCCAGCGCCACCGCGCCCCGAAGTTCCCCGTGGGCGATGGCCTCCGGCGGCCCGTCGCTGCGGCTGAAGTCCTCATAGGTGAACAAGGCAAGCTCCCCGCCGAAGATATCAGCGTAGAAGCCGAGCGCTTCCCGCGCCGTACCGGGGAAACTGACGTAGATCTGCAATGCCGACATGCGCACAGCCTACACACCGGTTCCTTCTGCGGGGTGAGGGACATCATGTGTGGGATCGGTAACCTTTCGCCCCGCAAGCGGAAAATCTGACATACTCTGTATGTGACGCGGCGCACAGCTACCGTGCGGCGTCGCTTGCTACTCCTCGGCTTCGGCCGGGGAGTACGCGTGACCGGCCCAGCCGGAAGCGTCATAACTGGATACTAAGAACCATTCACTACGGATCGTCCGGCACGTACCTGCCGGTGAAGGGATTGATAACTGTGGCAACAGTTACTTTTGACAACGCAACACGTTTGTACCCGGGCACCGAGAAGCCCGCTGTTGACAAGCTCAACATCGAAATCGCCGACGGCGAGTTCCTGGTCCTCGTTGGACCCTCCGGCTGCGGAAAGTCGACCTCCCTGCGTATGCTCGCGGGTCTTGAGGACGTCAACTCCGGCCGGATCCTCATCGGTGACCGCGACGTCACCGACATGCCGCCCAAGGACCGCGACATCGCCATGGTGTTCCAGAACTACGCCCTGTACCCGCACATGACGGTTGCAGACAACATGGGCTTCGCCCTGAAGATTGCAGGCGTCAGCAAGGAAGAGCGCGCCGAACGTGTCCGCGAAGCCGCCAAGCTGCTCGACCTCGAGCCGTACCTGGACCGCAAGCCGAAGGCCCTCTCCGGCGGTCAGCGCCAGCGCGTCGCCATGGGCCGCGCCATCGTGCGCAACCCGCAGGTGTTCCTGATGGACGAGCCGCTCTCCAACCTTGACGCCAAGCTCCGCGTTCAGACCCGCACCCAGATCGCGTCGCTGACCCGTCGCCTGGGCGTCACCACCGTCTACGTCACCCACGACCAGGTCGAGGCCATGACCATGGGCGACCGCGTCGCCGTGCTCAAGGACGGCCTGCTGATGCAGGTGGATACCCCGCGCAACCTGTACGACAAGCCCAAGAACGTCTTCGTCGCCGGCTTCATCGGCTCCCCGGCCATGAACCTGCTGGAACTTCCCGTCGTCGACGGCGGCGTCCAGTTCGGCGGCACCATCTACCCGGTCCCGCACGACGTCCTCGAAGGGGCCAGCGGCAAGACCGTGACGCTTGGCTCCCGCCCGGAGGACCTCGAGACCGTTGCCCAGGGCGAGGGCCTTCAGGTTGAGGTCGACGTCGTCGAAGAGCTCGGCGCCGACGCCTACGTCTACGGCCACACCACCCTTGACGGCAAGGACCACGACATCGTGGCCCGCGTCGACGGCCGCCGTCCTCCGATGAAGGGTGAGACCGTCTGGGTCCGTCCGCAGTCGGGCCACGTGCACCTGTTCGACACCAAGACCGGCCTGCGCCTGGGCGACTGACGCCACGGCTCTTGCGGTGGCGGTCCTCCTACGGGGGGGCCGCCGTCGGCCTTTAACCGGTCTTTTTAGGCGTGCCCCGCTCCGGTACGGGAGAATTGCCTCATGACCGAGGAAAACCGCATGAGCGAGGACAACGGTGCCCAGTGGCACGACGAACCGACTGATTACGGACAGATCGGCAAACTGCCCCGGTACGTCGCCGCCAGCGCCAACGACGGCAAGGGCCTGTCCAGCTCGCTGAGCATCACGGCCGCCGCCACCGACCCGGAGCTGCTGGACCTGCCCTGGCACATCGCCCTGGAGGACTGGCCCGCCGACTACCTCGCGGCGCTCCCCCGCGGCATTTCCCGGCACATCGTGCGTTTCGCGCACCTCGGCGGATCCGTAATCGCGATCAAGGAAACCTCGGAACACATCGCCCGGCATGAGTACCACATGCTGCGCAAGCTGGCCCGGCTGGATGTCCCGTGCGTGGAGCCGGTGGCGGTCATCACCGGCCGCACCACCCCGGAAGGCCGGCCGCTGAACCCCGTGCTGGTCACCCGGCACCTGAAGTTTTCGATGCCGTACCGCGCGCTGTTCTCCCAGATGCTGCGCAAGGACACCCTGACCCGCCTGATCGACCGCGCAGGCCCTGCTGCTGGTCCGGCTGCACCTGATCGGTTTCTACTGGGGCGACGTCTCGCTCTCCAACACCCTGTTCCGCCGCGACGCCGGCGCGTTCGCCGCCTACCTCGTGGACGCCGAGACGGGAGAGCTGTACCCGGACCTGTCCACCGGGCAGCGCGAGTACGACCTCGAAATCGCCCGGGTCAACATCGCCGGGGAACTCATGGACCTGCTCGACGGCGGCCTGATCGAGGAGAAAGTGGACCCGGTCGCGACCAGCGAGCTGATCATGGAAAGCTACCGGCGTCTCTGGGCGGAGCTGACGGAGAAGGAATCCTTTGAGATCGGCGAGCGCTGGCGGGTGGCCGCGCGCATCCGGCGGCTCAACGAACTCGGCTTCGACGTCGAGGAATACGCGATCAAGACCACCCAGAACGGCTCCACGATCCAGCTCCAGCCCAAGGTGGTGGACGCCGGTCACCACCAGCGCCGGCTGCTGCGCCTGACCGGCCTGGATGCGCAGGAGAACCAGGCCCGCCGGCTGCTCAACGACATGGACTCGTTCCGCGCGGACAACAACCCGGGCATGGACGAGGAGTACAGCGCGCACCTCTGGCTGAGCCAGATCTTCGAGCCGATTGTCCGTTCCATCCCCCGCGACCTGTCCGGCAAGCTGGAGCCGGCCGAGGCCGTGCACGAGATCCTTGAGCACCGCTGGTACATGTCGGAAAAGGAGAACCGGCACATCCCGCTGGCCGAGGCGGTGCAGTCCTACATCGATTCCGAGCTCCGGCACCGCCGGGATGAGGCAGCGATCATGCTCAACCCGGACACCGAGCTGCTCAAGATCCTTGAGGTCGAGACCGAGGAGTCCCGCTACGGCGACGACGAGGCGGACGACGAATACCCGGACGCCGACGACTGATCATCCCGGGCTGGGCTAGATCGCCTTGCCCGGGTTCAGGATCCCGGCCGGGTCGAAGAGCTCCTTGATCCGGCGCTGCAGTTCACGCACCGGTTCCTTTTGCTCCAGCCCCAGCCAGCGCAGCTTGTACTGCCCGACGCCGTGTTCACCGGTGATGGTGCCGCCCATCGCGAGCGCCACTGTCACCGAATCGTCCAACGCGGCGCCAAGGCGCTCCATGGCCCCGGCTTCCACCTCATTTCCGGACCGGTCCACCCAGAACGTCGGGTGCAGGTTCCCGTCGCCGGCGTGCGCCACCACCTTGAGCTTGACCGCGTGTTTCACGGCCATCGCTTCCAGCTCCGCGACGTAGTCCACCAGCCGTGAGCGGGGTACGGCAACGTCTTCGCCCACCCGGTATTCGTCGTGGGACTCCGCGCCGCGGCTGTGCCGGCGCAGTTCGACAAGCTGCTCGGCCTCGGCGTCGGCCTCCATGGTGACCACCGCGCCGCCGGCGGCGAGCAGCGGCCGGATCGCGGCTGCTTCCGCCGCGGCGCCGAAACCGTCGGTCTGGATCAGCAGCAGGGAGGCACCCCGCGACGCCAGGTCCGACCCGTGGGCAGCGTCGAGCTGTGCCAAGGTTCCGCTGTCAAGCAGTTCCATGATGGCCGGCTGCACCCGGGCGTTCCCCACCGCGAGGACCCCGGCGGCGGCGCTGCGGAAGTCCGGGTAGAACGCGGCGACGGTATGGACCTCCCGCGGCAGGTACTTGAGCCGGACGGTGACGCCGACGACGATCCCGAGGGTCCCCTCGGACCCCACGAACAGCCCGGTGAGATCGTAACCCGCCACTCCTTTAAAGGTCTGGTGGCCGGTGTGGATGAGGGTGCCGTCGGCGAGCACGACGTCGAGCGCCAGCACGGAATCCCGGGTGACGCCGTACTTCGCGCAGCGCAATCCGCCGGCGTTCGTGGCGACGTTGCCGCCGACCGTGGACATCCGGTAACTGGCCGGGTCCGGAGCGAACATCAGGCCATGGACCGCCGCGGCAGCGTTCAGTTCGGCGTTGACGACGCCGGGTTCGACGACGGCGGTCTCGTCGTCGGGGTTGAGGTCCAGGATGCGGTTCATCCGTTCCAGGCTGAGCACCACGCAGCCTTCGCTGGCGTGCGCGCCGCCGGATACACCGGTCCCGGCGCCGCGGGCAACCAGCGGAACCCGCCGGGCGGCGCAGGCCCGGACCACCAACTGGACGTCCGCGACGGACTCGGCGTGGACAACGGCCTGCGGCAGCCGGTAATCCAGCACCGGCGCCTGGTCCACGGCGTAGGCGGCGAGGGTAGCTTCATCCACGGCGACTTTCGCCCCGCCCAGGGCGGACTCCAGCTCCTCAACGATGCTGCGCATGCGTTCTCCAGTTCTCCATTGAATCCGGTCTTCAGTTCCGGCCTTCAGTCTAAGGCGGCGGCACCCGGACTCCGGGCAGCAGCCAGACGGCAGCCGCCGGACCCCCGGCGCGGATGAGCACGTCCTCAGTTGCCACGCCGATCTCGCCGTGGCTAAACACCGGCGGGTGGGCGAGTCCGGCGAGCTGGCTGGAGGAGAGCAGGCCGGCGGCGAGGCCGACATCGGCGGCCGCCCGGGCCACGACCACCAGTACCGCGCTGTCCGCGCTCTCCCGGATGAAGGCCAGCGCGTCCCCTTCGGCGTGCAGCCAGCGGATTCCGCCGCCGGTCAGCGCCGGCTGCTGCCGGCGCAGCGCGGCAAGCGCCGCGTACATGCCCCGCAGGTCGCGCAGGATGCGGTCCGGGTCGGTCCACGGCATGGGCGTCCGGGAGGATTCACCGTTGTCGCCCTTGAGCCCGAATTCGTCCCCGGCGAACATCACCGGTACGCCGGGCAGGCTGAACATCAACACCGCCCCCAGCCGCTGGCCGCCGTCGATCATCACCGTCGCGGCGCGGGCGGTGTCGTGGCTGTTGAGGGCATTCATGTTTTGCCGGCGGACATCCCAGCTGAATGCCGCCGCGAGGTCCTGGTGCGTGGCGAGGAACTCCTCGGCATCGATCCGGTGCGGTCCGGGCAGCGGCGTGCCGAAGAAGTTGACGTGCGCGGCGTCGTTGCCGGCGAGCCAGGCCCACAATGGCCGGGTGAAGTTGGAGTACGTCATGGCGCCGTGCCAGTGCTCGCCGCTGAAGTCTGGGGCGGCATCGTTGGTCGCCTCGGCAAGCAGCGCGGCGTCCGGGTTGATTTCCCGGACCCGCTTCGCGATCAGCCTGGCCACTTCCTGGTTGAGGTCGGTCCCGCCCAGCCGGCCGGTCATGTTCCCGACATCGATCCGCCAGCCGTCCAGGTTGAACGGCGGCCGGAGCCAGCGGGCCACGGGGGAATCGTCGTCGAGGACGAACCTTTCCCGCAGGGCGTCCGAGCCCCAGTTGAGTTTCGGCAGTGACGCGACGCCGTACCAGGCCTCGTAGCTGCTGTGGTCGGCGTTGAAGTAGTAATAGCCGGCTTCCTCGGACTCCGGCACGGTGAGGGCGCGCTGGAACCACTCGTGCGCCGCGCCGGAGTGGTTGGCGGTCAGGTCCCCCAGCACTTTGAGGCCGCGGGCATGGGCTGCCTCGACCAGTTCCATTAGGGCCTGGTCGCCGCCCAGCAGCGGGTCCACCGCAGCGAAGGTGGCGGCGTCGTAGCGGTGGTTGGAGCGGGCTGGGAAGAACGGTGTGAGGTAGATGATGTCCGCCCCCAGCGCCTGGATGTGGTCCAGCTGCTCGGTGACTCCGTGCAGGTCCCCGCCGTAGAACTGCAGGGGCGTCTGCTCCGAGGAGCCCTGCACCGGCGTGCTGTCCCAGTCGGCAGGCACGGCCCAGTCCGGCGGGGTGTGCTCCGAGGCCCGGGATGAGCGCGCAAACCGGTCCGGGAAGACCTGGTACAGCGTCCCCCGGCGCAGCCACGGGGGCGCGGCCGGGAATGTGGTCAGCCGGAAGTCGGCGTAGTCGGAAACATCCCGGCTGAACAGGCCCTGCGCGTTGAGGTTCCAGTAGCGGCCGCCGGATTCGAGCAGGAACCGGTAGCGGAGCACCGGGTTGGTCATCGTCGTCTCGGCTTCCCACCAGGCCCAGCCGTCCGCCGCGCCGAGCCCGGCGGCGGCGTCGTAGCGGGGTTCGCCGTCGTGCACGGAGCGCAGCCACACCCGGTCCGCGCTGCCCCACACTTCCGGGATGCGGAGGCGGAGCCGGACCGGAGCCTCGAGCGCGGTCTGCTGCGGGGCGTGCAGCTCCGAGCCGTCGTGGTGTGGAAGCGGTCCGGCGGCCGCGGCACCGGACATGCCTAGCCCTTCACCGAACCAGCCGTCAGGCCGCTGACGATGTAGCGCTGCAGGAACAGGAACAAGGCCATCACCGGCAGCGCCGAGATCACTGCGCCGGCGGCAAAGACGCCCCAGTTTTCGGAGCGCTGCTGCGCCACGAAGGAGTAGAGCCCGACGGCGAGGGTCTGGCTGTCCGGGTCGGTGAGCACCACGGACGCGATCACGAATTCACCCGAGATGGAGATGTAGGTCAGGAGCCCGACGACGGCCAGGATGGGCGTGACCAGCCGCATAATGATGCCGAAGAAGATCTGGGTGTGGCTGGCGCCGTCGATTTTGGCCGCCTCATCCAGGGACTGCGGCACGGTGTTGAAGAACCCGTACATGAGGTAGGTGTTCACGCCGAGGGCACCGCCGAGGTAGACCATGATCAGGCCGAGCTGGCTGCCCAGGCCCAGCGCCGGAATCACCTCGGAGATGCCGCTGAGCAGCAGGAAGATCGCGACCACGGCGAGCAGTTGCGGGAACATCTGCAGCAGCAGCAGGCTCAGCAGGCCCACACGCCGGCCGGTGAACCGCATCCGGGAGAACGCGTAGGCCGCCATCGCGCCGAGGAAGACGGTGGCCACGGAGGTCACCCCGCCCACCACCAGGGTGTTCAGGAACCAGCGTGCGAACGGCCGGGAGGGGATGTTGAACAGCGCGGCGAAGTTGCCGAAGTCGATCTTGCTGAACAGCGCGTTGGATCCCACCAGGGTGCCGGTGGAGTTCAGGGCTGCGGACAGCACGTAGAGCAGCGGGAAGACGGCGAAGACGGTCACAGTGACGCCGACCAGGTGCCGCCAGCCCTTGTCTTTGAACCATGCTCCGAAAGGGCGCCTGCGGTGCAGCGACCTGAGGTGGGCGACATCGGTGGTGCCACCGACGGCGGTGGGGTGGTCCGTCGTCGTTGCCGGCGGAGCGGTGCGCGGTGCTGGCCCGTTCATGAGTTCACGTCCTCGAGTGCCTTGGTCTGCCTGAAGCTGATGGCCGAAACGGTGGCCACAATGATGAAGATGATGATGGCGAGGGCGCTGGCGAGGCCATAGTCACGGCCGGTCCCCTGCCCGAACGCCACCTTGTACACCAGCGTGATCAGAATGTCGGTGGCCCCGATATCCCGGTTGGTGTCAGCGAAACGCGGTCCGCCGTTGGTGAGCATGTAGATGACGTTGAAGTTGTTGAAATTGAAGGCAAAGGATGAGATCAGCAGGGGCGCGATGGAGACCAGCAGCAGCGGGAGCTTGATGGAACGGAACACCCGCCACGGTCCGGCGCCGTCCATCCGGGCGGCTTCGTCCAGTTCGGAGGGCAGCGACTGCAGCGCGCCGGTGCAGACCAGGAACATGTAGGGGTAGCCGAGCCAGAGGTTGACCACCAGCACGCTGATCTTGGCCAGCACCGGGTCCGTGAGCCAGCCGATGCTGGCGCCGCCCAGCAGTGTCTGGTTGAGCCAGCCGAATTCGGGGTTGAGGATGCCGGACCAGACGAGCCCGGTGAGGAAGGCCGGGAAGGCGTAGGGCAGGATCATCAGGATCCGGTAGACCTTCTTGCCCTTGAGGTCCTCACGGTTGAACGCGATGGCCAGGAACAGGCCCAGGGCGAAGGTCAGGGCCACCGAGGCGAGGGCGAAGGTGAAGGTCCAGAGGATGACGCCCAGCAGCGGGCCGCGCAGGCTGGGATCGGTGAACGCGCGGGCGAAGTTCTCCATCCCGACGTCGATCTTCCAGCCGGTGGACAGCGTCTCGCCGCTGTCCGTGGCGAAGGCGCCCTTGCCGTTGTCACGGTAGACGGCGCCGGTGTCCGTGTCGGTGAAGGTGTCCGCGGCAGCGTCGTATTTCAGCGCGGGCTTGAACTGGTAGGCGGAGCTGCCGTCGGCGGTGCGCAGCGTGCCGTCCGCGGGGTCCGCGGAGACCGGCACGGTGATGCCCAGGATGCTCTGCTGGTTGGCCACGATTTCCTGGAAGTTCAGCGTCCGGTAGCCGGCCAAGGCGTTGGCTTTGCCGGTGGAGTCCTTCCCGGCGCCGGTTACTTCCTCCAGCGGGGTGTCTGTGCTGCCGAGCGAGACTTTGCCGGCGGGGTCGGTGAAGAGCAGGTAGAAGGAGTTGTCTTTGGCCAGCACGGCTGCTTTGTAGGCGGGCGAATCGGGAACGCGCTTCTGGGCGGTGAGCTGGATGGCGGCAACAGCGTCTTCCTTGGTGCTGTTGTGGCCATCGCCGTAGTTGGTGAAGGCGATGTAGCCGCTGAACAGGACCACGAAGACCTGGAAGACCAGCAGGAACAGCACGCCGGGCGCCAGGTATTTGGCGGGCAGGCCCCCCTTGCGCAGGTAAATCCAGTTGATCGCCAGGACGACGACGGCGGAAATTGCCAGGGCGGCCCAGGACTGGCTCAGGAACAGCATCATCAGGACGTAGACCGCGAGGGCATCGACGAGGCCGAGCAGCACGATCTTGGCGATCGTGCCCTTGGTCCCGTCCTGCCGGTGCGGGCCACGGAGCCTTCCGGCCGGGCCTCCGGTAGCGGATGGGCCGGCGTTCCGGGCCGGTGGCGCGGCAGCGGGGCCGGAGCCCTCGCGGAGTTCAGTATCTGGCATAGCTGTCTTCAGTCCTAGGGAGAAGCTGGATGATGCAGGAACGGGCCGGGCGGTCTGGTGCCGCCCGGCCCGGTGCTGTGCGGGTCCTGACGCTCTGCCGGCGGCGAGCGTCAGCACCCTGAAGCGGGGTTAGCCCCCGATTTTCGCCTTGATGCTGGCGGCCATCTTGGTCCAGTCAGCAGCGGGGTCGCCCTGGCCCTTGATGAGGGCGAGCTCGGTGCCTCCCCAGTCAGCCCAGACGGCGCTCATTTCCGGAATGGCCGGCATCGGGACGCCGGTGGCACCGATCTTGCCGAAGGCAGCCACGATCGGATCGCTGGCGGCCTTCTCGAAGGAGGACTTCAGCGCCGGCGGGCGGCCGCCGGCCTTGTACATGGAATCCTGGGCCGCTTCGGAGGTGAGGTAGTTGGTCACGAACTCGTTGGTGGCCAGGGCGTTCGCGCTCTTGGCGCTGATGAAGAAGCCGTTGACGCCGATGAAGGGCTGGGCGGGCTTGTCACCGGCGGTCGGCAGCGCGTCCACGGCGAACTTGAGGCCCTTCTTCTGCACATCCGGGACATTCCACGGGCCGGTCAGGTAGTACGGGGACTCTCCGGCCAGGAACTTCTCCTTGGCGATGTCACCGGTGATGTTGGAGTTGATGATCTTCTCGCCGGTGTCGCCCCAGGCGACCAACTTCTTGGCGAATTCGACGCCGGCGGCGTCACCGATCAGGAGCTGCTTCGGGTCGTAGCCGCCGTCGGAAGCCTTGCCGAACACCTGGGAGCCCATCGAGGACTGCAGCGGGTACAGGTGGTAGGGGTCACCCTGCTTCGGGTCCATGCCGACGAGGAACGGGAACTTGGCCTTGCCGTCGGCAACAGCCTTCTTGCCGTTGGCGATGACCTCGTCCATGGTCTTCGCGGCGTCCGGCACGATGGCGGTGTTGCGCAGCAGCCCGATGTTTTCGATCGCGTACGGCACGCCGTAGACCGAGCCGTTGTAGGTCATGGCCTTGATGGACGAATCCTGGAAGGAGCCCTTCTTGTCGCCGAGCTCGACCGGGGCAATGACGCCGTTCTGGACGAACTTGCCTACCCAGTCGTGCGGACCGACGATGAGGTCCGGGCCCTTGCCGGTGGGGACCTGGGTGATGAAGTCGTCGCGGACTGCCGCGAAGTCCTTCACCACGAGCTTCACTTCAATTCCGGTGTCCGCCAGGAATTTTGCCGTGATGTCCTTCAGTGCGGGCGAGCGCTCGGCGTCGACCCACATCGTGATGGTGCCGGCGCCGGCGGACTTGAGGTCCGGCTTTGCCGTGGCCGTTGCCGT
This sequence comes from Arthrobacter sp. B3I4, assembly GCF_030816855.1. NCBI lineage: Bacteria > Bacillati > Actinomycetota > Actinomycetes > Micrococcales > Micrococcaceae > Arthrobacter > Arthrobacter sp. B3I4. The sequence continues at coordinate 198,146 of NZ_JAUSYK010000001.1, forward strand.
TGCCGGGGCGGTCGCTGCCGTGCCGCCGCACGCGCTGAGAGCCAGCGCTGCTGCGACAGAGATGGCACCTGCCGTGAATACCCGGCGGCTGGTCCCGGTTGTGAGGGTGTTCTGCACCTTCATTGGTGTCCCTTTCATAAAATCCTGCATCCACGGGTCAGGCCGGATCAGTGGCGTCCGGGCCTCGTGGCATCATCGGTGATGTAGCTCACAGCTGCAAGCGCTTCCAAGCTACACGGTGTCCGCAACTTTGGAAAGTCATCCGAGAGTGGCGTGTCGGAAAGTGTAGTCACCTTCGGTCTGAGTGGCTTCGCGGGTTGCGCGTCGGGCCGGGGGCCGTTCGGGGAGCTCCGGGTCAGAACGTTTTCTGGTGACATTTCCGCGGCACGGACGGATTAAAAGTGGAAGCGTTTTCAATTTGGCGGGAAGGGCCTTACGATTACCGCCATGTCCGTTGATACAGTCCCCTCAGCCCTCGCCGGTCCGCTGACTCTGGTGCACCCCGCAGACCCCACTCCCGGCTGGTGGCGCTCCGCCGTGATTTACCAGGTGTACCCGCGTTCCTTCCGCGATCTGAACGGCGACGGCGTCGGCGACCTCGCCGGCATCACCGCCGAACTGCCCCAGCTTGCAGAGCTCGACGTCGACGCCGTCTGGCTCTCGCCGTTCTACCGTTCTCCGCAGCGGGACGCCGGCTACGACGTAAGCGACTACTGCGACGTTGACCCGCTGTTCGGCACGCTCACCGACTTCGACGCCATGATGGCCGAAGCCCAACGTCTGGGTCTGCGGCTGATTGTGGATCTGGTGCCCAACCACTGCTCGGACCAGCACGCCGCGTTCCAGGGCGCCCTGGCCGCCCCGCCCGGCAGCCCTCAACGGGACATGTTCATCTTCCGCGACGGCAGCGGCGATTCCGGCGAACAGCCCCCGAACAACTGGCAGTCACACTTCGGCGGACCGGCCTGGACCCGCATCACCGAACCCGACGGCACCCCCGGCCAGTGGTACCTGCACCTTTTCGACACCTCCCAGCCCGACTTCAACTGGGACAACGACGCCGTCCACGCCGAATTTGAGCGCGTCCTGCGCTTCTGGCTGGACCGCGGCGTCTCCGGCTTCCGCGTCGACGTGGCCCACGCCCTCGTCAAAGCCCCGGGGCTGCCCGAGTGGGGCGGCCGCGCCGACGGGAACAGCTCGGACGGATTCCCCGGCCACAAGGCGCCGATGTTTGGCCAGCCCGCGCTGCACGAGATCTACCGCAAGTGGCGGGGCCTTCTTGCCGAATACGGCCCGGACCGCATCCTCTGTGCCGAAGCCAACGTTGACCCGCTCCCCCGGCTGGCCGACTGGGTCCGCCCGGACGAGATGCACCAGGCCTTTAACTTCCCCTACCTGCATGCCGGCCTGGATCCGCATCGGATGCGCCGCGTGATCACGGAGTCGCTGAACGCACTGGACGCCGTCGGGGCGCCGAGCACGTGGGTGCTGTCCAACCACGACGTCGTCCGGCACGCCACGCGTTTCGGCTACGACGGGCCCGCGCCGCGTGACGGCGACGGAATCGGCACCGCGGATGCGCAGCCGGATGAGGAACTGGGACGCTCCCGCGCCGCGGCCGCCTCGATGTTCATGCTAGGGCTGCCCGGCGGCGCCTACCTCTACCAGGGCGAGGAGCTGGGCCTGCCCGACGGCATCGACATTCCGGACCACCAGCGGCAGGACCCGACCTTCGGCCGCACCGGCGGGGAGCGGCGGGGCCGCGACGGCTGCCGGGTGCCGCTGCCGTGGCGCGCTGCCGAACTGCACGCCGGGTTCGGCGCCGGGGCCGACCCTTGGCTGCCGCAGCCGGCAAGCTTCACGGCGCTGGCCCGGGACACCCAGGCCGCGTCGCCGTCGTCGCACCTGTTCCTCTACCGGCGGATGCTGGAACTCCGGCGGGAGCTCAGCCTCGGCCGGGGCTCACTGGCCTGGATCGAGGACTGGTGCACGGACTCTTCCCTGGCCTACCTCAACGGCACCACCGCGGTGCTGCTGAACGTCGGACAGGAACCAATCGAACTGCCCGCCGGCGAGGTACTGCTGCGCAGCGGGGCGGAAGCGCAGCACGACGGCAGCACGCATCAGTTAAGCTCAGGTGAAACTGTTTGGCTGAAGATCTACATCGAGGACACGGAGAGCTGAGAATGCCCGGCATCAAGGACGTCGCGGAACGGGCCGGCCTCTCCATCGCCACCGTTTCGCGCGCCTTGAGCGGCAAAGGCAACGTCTCGACCCGGAGCCGCGAACGGGCTCAGGCCGCCGCCGCGGAACTGGGCTTCGTCCTGTCCTACCATGCCTCCAGTCTGGCGTCCGGGCGGACCCACAACGTCGGCGTCGTGGTTCCGTCCGTGCACCGCTGGTTCTTCTCCTCCGTGGTTGAGGGCGTCTCCGCGACCCTGCTCGACGCCGGCTACGACCTCACGCTCTACAACGTCAGCGAGGGTGAGGAGCGCCGGCACAGCGTCCTCAACGACTTCCTGCTGCGCAAGCGCGTGGACGCAGCCATTGCGGTGTCCCTGGAACTCAGCGAGGCCGAGATCCAGCAACTGCTGGCCATCCACCGCCCGATTGTCGGCATTGGTGGTCCCCTGCCCGGAGCGTCCACCATCCGCATCGACGACTCGGGCATCGCCGAGGCGGCCGCCCGGCACCTGATCCAACTCGGCCACAGCAAGATAGCCCACCTGACCGGCGGTGCCGCGTACGACAAGGACTTCCGGCTCCCGGGTACCCGCCAGGCAGGCTTCACCGCGGCGATGCGGGACGCGGGCCTACCGGTCCGTCCAGAGTGGCTGGTTTCGGCTGACTTCACGATCCAGGGCGCGTACGCTAGCGCCCGCCAGCTGCTGGGCAGCTCGCCGGAACGTCCGACGGCCGTCTTCGCTGCCTCGGACGAGATGGCGATTGGCACCATCCTGGCAGCCCGGGATTTCGGACTGCGGGTACCTCAAGATCTGTCGGTCATCGGGATCGATGGCCATGAACTCGGTGAAGTCTTCGGCCTCACAACCATCGATCAGGACGCGCGGGGCCAAGGCGCCCTGGCGGTGCGCCGGCTGCTGGCCGGGCTCGAGGGCGACGGCGAACCCGCTGCCGCGCACATGGAGTATCCGACCAAGTTCGTGATCCGCTCCAGTACGGCCGTTCCCCCGGCCGACACGGTCCCGCTACGCTGACCGACGCCGGTTAGCCGGCTGTTGCAGCGCGGCGGCTGCGTTCCTGCCCAGTTACTCTTCCCGCCGGCAGTCACGGCCGGTGAAAGGCCCCGAACAATCGCGGACCTCGGCCGTCCGGGCAGGTCCCACGCTCGAGTAACTGGGCTGGAACGCTCCGCTAGTCGCCGGCGCCGCCCATGAACCGCACGAACCGCTGCAGCACGACAGGCCAGGCCGCGTCGCCCTCGGCACGGGTCGCAGCCGGGTCCTGGGCTCCCTCCCAGCCGCTCTGGACCAAACGCAGCTCCGTGCCGTCCTCGACGGCCCGGAAGGAGACCCGCAGCTCCGTGGACCACAGGGCTTGGCTGCCCGGGTGCCAGCTGGCGTGGAAGGAGAGCGGCGGCTGCCAGTCGTCTATGGAGCCCCAAACAGCTGTCCTGCCATCATCAGCGGTCTCAAGGATCAGGTTCTCCTCGAACTCCACGTAAGAGCCGGGGCCGTAGACGCTGTGCCCTTCGAGCGGCCACCACAGGTGCGTGTGCTCGGTGAAACCCATGAAGGCCCGCGCCACAGGACCGGGCACAACGACTGTGTGCACCACCGGGTCCAGGCCCTCGTCAGACCCAGGTTCGGACGCCGCCGCGGCATGGCTGAAGAGGTTATCCATGGGCAACAACTCTACAAGCTCCCCCACCCCCACACGCTCCCTCAGCTCCGGCAGATTTCTTCCGGACGCTCCCGCAGTTGATGCGGGCGTCGGTGTGTGGGGGTCGCTGTGTTAGGCGCCGTATCTGAGGGACGGTGGCCCGATTGGGGGCCGTATGTGAGGGAGCGTCGTCCGGTTACGGGCCGGTGCTGAGGGAGCGTCGTACCCGTGGGGGCCGTATGTGAGGGTGCGGCGTCCGGTTACGGGCCGGTGCTGAGGGAGCGTCGTACCCGTGGGGGCCGTATGTGAGGGAGCGTCGTCCGGTTACGGGCCGGTGCTGAGGGAGCGTCGTACCCGTGGGGGCCGTATGTGAGGGAGCGTCGTCCGGTTACGGGCCGGTGCTGAGGGAGCGTCGTACCCGTGGGGGCCGTATGTGAGGGAGCGTCGTCCGGTTACGGGCCGGTGCTGAGGGAGCGTCGTACCCGTGGGGGCCGTATGTGAGGGAGCGTCGTCCGGTTACGGGCCGGTGCTGAGGGAGCGTCGTACCCGTGGGGGCCGGTTGGGAGGGAGGGGTTTTGGGGGTTTAAAGAGCTCAGGCCCCGACGTGTGTCGGGGCCTGGCTGTAATGGTTGTCCGGCGGTGTCCTACTCTCCCACACCCTCCCGGGTGCAGTACCATCGGCGCTGTGGGTCTTAGCTTCCGGGTTCGGAATGGGACCGGGCGTTTCCCCCACGCTATGACCGCCGTAACCCTGTGTCCGCACCCCTGGTGGCCGGCCCTGGTGGGGGGGCGGTTTTCCCTGGGTGGGAAATCTTGTGGTTACAACATGTGGTGTTGTATTCAGTTGTTTTGGTTCGTCAAGCAACGTACCCGTGGGTTTGTTGTTTGGGAACCACATAGTGGACGCAAGCAGTCTTGTTTCTTTTCCCCCGCCCGTGGTGCAAACGCTTTTGAAGTTCGTTTGCCGGGTGGGGTGTGTGGTGTAAGTTATCGGCCTATTAGTACCGGTCAGCTTCACGAGTCGTTAGTCCTCGCTTCCACATCCGGCCTATCAACCCAGTGGTCTGGCTGGGGGCCTCTCACACACGAGGTGTATGGAAATCTCATCTTGAAGCGAGCTTCCCGCTTAGATGCTTTCAGCGGTTATCCCATCCGAACGTAGCTAATCAGCGGTGCACTTGGCAGTACAACTGACACACCAGAGGTTCGTCCGTCCCGGTCCTCTCGTACTAAGGACAGCCCTTCTCAAATTTCCTGCGCGCGCAGCGGATAGGGACCGAACTGTCTCACGACGTTCTAAACCCAGCTCGCGTACCGCTTTAATGGGCGAACAGCCCAACCCTTGGGACCTACTCCAGCCCCAGGATGCGACGAGCCGACATCGAGGTGCCAAACCATGCCGTCGATATGGACTCTTGGGCAAGATCAGCCTGTTATCCCCGAGGTACCTTTTATCCGTTGAGCGACGGCCATTCCACAATGTACCGCCGGATCACTAGTCCCGACTTTCGTCCCTGCTCGAGATGTCTCTCTCACAGTCAAGCTCCCTTGTGCACTTACACTCGACACCTGATTGCCAACCAGGCTGAGGGAACCTTTGGGCGCCTCCGTTACTTTTTAGGAGGCAACCGCCCCAGTTAAACTACCCATCAGGCACTGTCCCTGACCCGGATTACGGGCCGAAGTTAGATGTCCAAAGTGACCAGAGTGGTATTTCAACGATGACTCCACCCGGACTGGCGTCCGGGCTTCAACGTCTCCCACCTATCCTACACAAGCCACTCCGAACACCAATACCAAACTATAGTAAAGGTCTCGGGGTCTTTCCGTCCTGCTGCGCGTAACGAGCATCTTTACTCGTACTGCAATTTCGCCGAGTTTATGGTTGAGACAGCGGGGAAGTCGTTACTCCATTCGTGCAGGTCGGAACTTACCCGACAAGGAATTTCGCTACCTTAGGATGGTTATAGTTACCACCGCCGTTTACTGGGGCTTAAATTCTCAGCTTCGCCTTGCGGCTAACCGGTCCTCTTAACCTTCCAGCACCGGGCAGGAGTCAGTCCGTATACATCGTCTTGCGACTTCGCACGGACCTGTGTTTTTAGTAAACAGTCGCTTCCCCCTGGTCTCTGCGGCCCCGCCACGCTCCGGACAGCATGTGTCCATCACGATAGGGGCCCCCCTTCTCCCGAAGTTACGGGGGCATTTTGCCGAGTTCCTTAACCATAATTCTCTCGATCGCCTTAGTATTCTCTACCTGATCACCTGTGTCGGTTTGGGGTACGGGCGGCTAAAACCTCGCGTCGATGCTTTTCTCGGCAGCATAGGATCACCGGATCCCCCCATACGGGGGTCCCATCGGGTCTCAGGCATCATGAACGGCGGATTTGCCTACCGTTCGCCCTACATCCTTAGACCGGGGCAACCATCGCCCGGCCCGGCTACCTTCCTGCGTCACACCTGTTAATACGCTTGCCTCCCAGGATCAGGTCCCGCGCTCCACCAAAACCCTCACACCACAAGGGTGAAAAGGGCAGGTCTCGGGCGGTTAGTATCCCCTGTTCAGCATGGGCGGTTTTTCGCCGGTACGGGAATATCAACCCGTTGTCCATCGACTACGCCTGTCGGCCTCGCCTTAGGTCCCGACTTACCCAGGGCAGATTAGCTTGACCCTGGAACCCTTGATCATTCGGCGGACGGGTTTCTCACCCGTCTTTCGCTACTCATGCCTGCATTCTCACTCGTGTAGGCTCCACCGCTGGTTTCCACCGCGACTTCACTGCCCACACGACGCTCCCCTACCCATCCAGACGCCTGAACCACAAGGGCTTAGCAAAAATCTGAATGCCACAACTTCGGCGGTGTACTTGAGCCCCGCTACATTGTCGGCGCGGAATCACTTGACCAGTGAGCTATTACGCACTCTTTTAAGGATGGCTGCTTCTAAGCCAACCTCCTGGTTGTCTTCGCAACTCCACATCCTTTCCCACTTAGCACACGCTTAGGGGCCTTAGTTGGTGGTCTGGGCTGTTTCCCTCTCGACTATGAAGCTTATCCCCCACAGTCTCACTGCTGCGCTCTCACTTACCGGCATTCGGAGTTTGGCTGACGTCAGTAACCTTGTAGGGCCCATTAGCCATCCAGTAGCTCTACCTCCGGTAAGAAACACGCAACGCTGCACCTAAATGCATTTCGGGGAGAACCAGCTATCACGAAGTTTGATTGGCCTTTCACCCCTACCCACAGCTCATCCCCTCCATTTTCAACTGAAGTGGGTTCGGTCCTCCACGACGTCTTACCGTCGCTTCAACCTGGCCATGGGTAGATCACTTCGCTTCGGGTCTAGATCACGCCACTGCAACGCCCTGTTCAGACTCGCTTTCGCTACGGCTTCCCCACACGGGTTAACCTCGCGACGTAACACTAACTCGCAGGCTCATTCTTCAAAAGGCACGCCGTCACAACTACAAGGCTGCTCCGACGGATTGTAAGCACACGGTTTCAGGTACTGTTTCACTCCCCTCCCGGGGTACTTTTCACCTTTCCCTCACGGTACTGGTCCGCTATCGGTCATTAGGGAGTATTTAGGCTTATCAGGTGGTCCTGACAGATTCACACGGGATTTCTCGGGCCCCGTGCTACTTGGGATACTCTCCGGGCGGCATGACAACATTTCGGTTACGGGGCTCACACCCTCTCTGGCCGGCCTTTCAAGACCGTTCACCTATGCCCATGCAACACACCCCACTGTCCCGGCAGAGACAGAACGGAAAGTCCCACAACCCCGACCATGCAACGCCCGCCGGCTATCACACATGGAACGGTTTAGCCTGATCCGCGTTCGCTCGCCACTACTAACGGAATCACTATTGTTTTCTCTTCCTGCGGGTACTGAGATGTTTCACTTCCCCGCGTTCCCTCCACGCACCCTATGTGTTCAGATGCGGGTCACCAGGTCACTCGCGCGCCTGGCGGGGTTTCCCCATTCGGACACCCTGGGATCACAGTCCGGTTATCGACTCCCCCAGGCTTATCGCAGATTCCTACGTCCTTCTTCGGCTCCTAATGCCAAGGCATCCACCGTGTGCTCTTAAAAACTTGACCACAAAAGATCAATCAGTAATTTTCGAGAGAACCATGAAAACCACCGCCCCGCCCCAAAGGACAGAAACGACAGATCCAGGTTCATATTCTTGGAAATTGCTTCTTATAAAAGATGCTCGCGTCCACTATGTAGTTCTCAAACAACAACCCCAGACCACACACCCCACACACCAGAACCCCCGCAAAAGGGGCACATCACAGTGCATGCTCGCTGCAGCCGGGAAACCAGAAACACACAAGCCCCACACCCCGCACCCCCACCCCCCGCAAAAGAGGAAGAACGCCCGGGCCATGGTCCTGTTGTCTCAGGACCCAACAGTGTGCCAAACACGAAACCGCCCCATCCCCGTCCGCACCGTTCCAGGACACCCGAACCCCGAAGGGAACGACAATGTCCGTACTGGGTGCCGGCAGAAAAACCGGCGGCCGCTATTTGCTGATATTCCACCCGTGAGCACCCGCCGCAGAACTTTCGTCTGCGCAACGGGCGTACTCCTGACAACACCACCACACAGGCACACAGGCCCGGCGGGGTTGTTGTAGGTGCTCCTTAGAAAGGAGGTGATCCAGCCGCACCTTCCGGTACGGCTACCTTGTTACGACTTAGTCCCAATCGCCAGTCCCACCTTCGACAGCTCCCTCCCACAAGGGGTTAGGCCACCGGCTTCGGGTGTTACCAACTTTCGTGACTTGACGGGCGGTGTGTACAAGGCCCGGGAACGTATTCACCGCAGCGTTGCTGATCTGCGATTACTAGCGACTCCGACTTCATGGGGTCGAGTTGCAGACCCCAATCCGAACTGAGACCGGCTTTTTGGGATTAGCTCCACCTCACAGTATCGCAACCCTTTGTACCGGCCATTGTAGCATGCGTGAAGCCCAAGACATAAGGGGCATGATGATTTGACGTCGTCCCCACCTTCCTCCGAGTTGACCCCGGCAGTCTCCCATGAGTCCCCGCCATTACGCGCTGGCAACATGGAACGAGGGTTGCGCTCGTTGCGGGACTTAACCCAACATCTCACGACACGAGCTGACGACAACCATGCACCACCTGTGAACCGGCCCCAAAGGGGAAGGACTGTTTCCAGCCCGGTCCGGCCCATGTCAAGCCTTGGTAAGGTTCTTCGCGTTGCATCGAATTAATCCGCATGCTCCGCCGCTTGTGCGGGCCCCCGTCAATTCCTTTGAGTTTTAGCCTTGCGGCCGTACTCCCCAGGCGGGGCACTTAATGCGTTAGCTACGGCGCGGAAAACGTGGAATGTCCCCCACACCTAGTGCCCAACGTTTACGGCATGGACTACCAGGGTATCTAATCCTGTTCGCTCCCCATGCTTTCGCTCCTCAGCGTCAGTTAATGCCCAGAGACCTGCCTTCGCCATCGGTGTTCCTCCTGATATCTGCGCATTTCACCGCTACACCAGGAATTCCAGTCTCCCCTACATCACTCTAGTCTGCCCGTACCCACCGCAGATCCGGAGTTGAGCCCCGGACTTTCACGGCAGACGCGACAAACCGCCTACGAGCTCTTTACGCCCAATAATTCCGGATAACGCTTGCGCCCTACGTATTACCGCGGCTGCTGGCACGTAGTTAGCCGGCGCTTCTTCTGCAGGTACCGTCACTTTCGCTTCTTCCCTACTGAAAGAGGTTTACAACCCGAAGGCCGTCATCCCTCACGCGGCGTCGCTGCATCAGGCTTGCGCCCATTGTGCAATATTCCCCACTGCTGCCTCCCGTAGGAGTCTGGGCCGTGTCTCAGTCCCAGTGTGGCCGGTCACCCTCTCAGGCCGGCTACCCGTCGTCGCCTTGGTGAGCCATTACCTCACCAACAAGCTGATAGGCCGCGAGTCCATCCAAAACCACAAAAAGCTTTCCACCCCCCACCATGCGATGAGGAGTCATATCCGGTATTAGACCCAGTTTCCCAGGCTTATCCCAGAGTTAAGGGCAGGTTACTCACGTGTTACTCACCCGTTCGCCACTAATCCCCCCAGCAAGCTGGAGATCATCGTTCGACTTGCATGTGTTAAGCACGCCGCCAGCGTTCATCCTGAGCCAGGATCAAACTCTCCGTTGAAGAACAGACACAACCAAAGAACCACGGGAAAACGCGGAACCAGGCTGCACAAAATTTGAAACCAGCTGTAAAAACCATGCCATCCACGGGATGGACAACACAGCCAAAACAACCAATCAATAAAACAATTGGTATCAACAAACTTGGCACACTATTGAGTTCTCAAACAACAGACACACCCGGCACCACCACAACCTCAGCCGTGGATCGCTCCGGAGCAACTTTTCAAACTTACCCGCGCGCTTCGCCCTAGTCAAATCAGCGCTCCGACTCAGTCTTGCCAGAGGCTTCGTGGTCTTCTTGGCGGATCAACTCCGGGGAGCAGCGCGGAAATAAACTGTACCACCAGTTGGAGCGGGTGACAAAGCGGCCCCCTCCCCGGCTGCTGTCGGCGGCCGGCCGGAGCAACGCGGGGGAACGGAAAAGCCCGGAACCACAAGGTTCCGGGCTTCCACGGTCCGGGCTGGAAACGCCCGGATGTTCGGGAGGTCTCAGGCCGGAAACGACCTAGTCGGTCGCCTTGAAGTAGGCGGCACCCAGCGGCGGCAGCGTCACCGTGATCGCGGCGGGCTGTCCGTCGATGCCGTCATCGCTTGCGGTCAGCGTGCCCTCGTTCAGCACGCCCGAGCCACCGTAGGCGGCGGCGTCGGTGTTCAGCACTTCCTGCCACTGCCCGCCGGAGGGGACTCCCAGTCGGAAGTCCCGGTGCGGGGCGCCGGAGAAGTTCAAAGCGCACACCAGCGGGTTGCCGGCCGCGTCCCGGCGGATGAAGGTCAAGACGTTCCGATCAGCGTCCCCGCCGTTGATCCACTGGAAGCCGTCCGGATCGTTGTCCCGCTCGTACAGCGCCGGGGTGGAGCTGTAGAGCTCGTTGAGGTCCTTGGTCAGCAACTGCAGACCGCGGTGCGCGGGGATGTCCGCGAGCCACCAGTCGAGCCCGTACTGTTCGGACCATTCGGCTTCCTGGCCGAACTCGGTGCCCATGAAGATGAGCTGCTTGCCGGGGTGGGCCCACTGGTAGCCCAGGAAGGCGCGCAGGTTGGCGAGCTGCTGCCACCGGTCCCCCGGCATCTTGCGCAGCATGGATCCCTTGCCGTGGACAACCTCATCGTGGCTGATCGGCAGTAGGAAGTTCTCCGTGAAGGCGTACACCAAGGAGAACGTAATGGTGCCGTGGTGCCACTTGCGGTTGTACGGGTCCTCGGCCGCGTACTTGAGCGAGTCGTGCATCCAGCCCATGTTCCATTTGATCCCGAAGCCCAGGCCGCCCTGGCTGGTGGGGGCGGTGACACCCGGGAAAGCAGTGGATTCCTCGGCGATCATGACCGCGCCGGGGTGGGTCTTGTAGACGGTGGCGTTGACTTCCTGCAGGAAGGAGATCGCTTCAAGGTTCTCCCGGCCGCCGAAGCGGTTCGGCTTCCACTGCCCCTCTTGCCGGGAGTAGTCCAGGTAGAGCATCGAGGCCACGGCGTCGACCCGCAGGCCGTCGATGTGGAACTCGTCCAGCCAGTACAGTGCGTTGGCGACGAGGAAGTTGCGGACCTCGCTGCGGCCGAAGTCGAAGATCAGGGTTCCCCAGTCGGGGTGTTCGCCGAGGTTGGGGTCGGAGTGCTCGTACAGCGGCTCGCCGTCGAACTGAGCCAGGGCCCACGCGTCCTTGGGGAAGTGCGCCGGGACCCAGTCAAGGAGCACGCCGATGCCGGCCTGGTGCAGCTCGTCCACGAGGTGCCGGAACTCGTCCGGGTGGCCGAAGCGGGAGGTCGGCGCGAAATAGGACGTCACTTGGTAGCCCCAGGACCCGCCGAAGGGGTGCTCGGCGACCGGCATGAACTCCACGTGGGTGAAGCCGAGCCACTTCACGTACTCCACGAGTTCCTTGGCCAGCTGGCGGTAATCCAGGCCGACGCGCCAGGATCCCAGGTGGACCTCGTAAACGCTCATCGGCGAGTTGTGGGGGTCCCGGGCGGCGCGGGCCTTCATCCACTCCTCGTCCTTGAAGGCGTAGGAGGGCTCCACGACGCGGGACGCCGTGAGCGGTGGAACCTCGGTACCGAAGGCGAGCGGGTCCGCTTTCTCCACCCAGTGGCCGTGCCGGCCCTTGATCTCAAACTTGTAGCGCGCCCCTGCTAAAACGCCCGGAATAAACAGTTCCCACACGCCTGAGGAACCAAGCGAGCGCATGGAATACTCACGGCCGTCCCAGCCGTTGAAGTCACCCTTGATGCGCACTGCCTGGGCATTCGGGGCCCAGACCGCAAAGGACACGCCGTCGACGTCGCCCAGGGACGACTTGTAGTGGCGGACATGGGAACCGAGAACGTCCCAGAGCCGCTCATGGCGGCCTTCGCCGATCAGGTGCAGGTCGATCTCGCCCACGGTCGGCAGGTAGCGGTAGGGCTCGTCCGACTGCTGCGGTTCCTGGCCCTCGTAGGTGACCTCCAGCCGGTAATCCGGCACGTGCCCTTGTTCCACCGGCTCCAGCACGGCCACCCACACGCCACCGGACTCGTGTGACATCGGGGTGCGGCCGGCCGCGGTCACGACGGAAACGGCTTCGGCCATGTGCTTTACGGTGCGGATGGTGACGTGGCCGTAGTCGTCAAGGTGGGCGCCCAGGACCGAGTGCGGCGCGTGGTGCTCCCCTGCTGCGACCCGTGCGAGGGTGTCCGCGGCCACGGGAAGCGGGACACCGGGTCGTTCGGTACGTGCTGAACCTGTCACTTTGTTACCTTCCGCTGCGGCTTCGGCTGGAACGCCGGAGCCTGTACTGCCAAGGAGACGACGGGATGCGTTCACCGGGATGGCGAGCCAGTCGGGCCTGTTTCGTAGTTCGTAAACAACTTCGTAGAGGGCTTTGTCGAGCCACAGCGCCTCGAACAAGGGCGAGTCGCGGTCGACCGTGCCCGGGGTGACCTCCGCGTAGCCGGCCAGGAAGGCCTCCGCGCAGTCGTCCACCCAGCTTTCGGGGACCGCGGCGGCGTCGGACTCACGGTCGGCCGCGCCGGCGGCGTAGTCGAAGGACCGGAGCATGCCGACGACGTCGCGTAGCGGCACGTCGGGGAAGTTGCGTTCGGAGATCGGCCGCAACGGCTCGCCTTCAAAGTCGAGGATCGCCCAGCGCGGGGGCGTTGCCGGCCCGCCTGGAACCTGCAGGATCTGGCCCAAGTGCAAATCGCCGTGGATCCGCTGCAGGTGGCCGGCGCCGGTGCCTTCGAGCCGGGCCAGAAGCGCCTCGAGGGCGTCATCGAAGGGGCCGACGGCGGCCCCGGCTTCGGCCCAGGACTGCCGGACGCGGGCGGCCACGCCGGGGGCGATGTCGCCGCCCGGGGTCCCCTCGACGGCGGTGCCCAGCGCCTCGGCCAGCCGGCGGTGCACGGTTGCCGTGGCGACGCCCAGCCCGTGCGCTTCGGCGGTGAAGTCAGTTCCGGTGCTGGCGGCGTCGACGGCGAGGCGCCACGCGTCCAGGCCGCCGGCCAGGAATTCATGAGCGACGGCGAGCTCGCCGCGGGCTGTGCGGTCTGCCGGCTGGCCCGCGTTGCCCGCCGGGACCGTCCACTGGCCGGTCACCCAGCCGAGAGTCGCAGGGACCTCCGCGGTGTTGCCGGCGGTCAGTGCCGCGCCGATCTCCACCTCGGGGTTCTGTCCCTCGGACAGCACCCGGAAGAACTTCAGGATCGCTGCCGAAGAGCCGTCATCGACGATCACCGAGCTGTTCGATTGCTCGCCGGAGAGCACCCGGACCTTGCCGGTAGCCAACGGCAGCCGGTGATCCGATTCCACGAGGTGGCCGGCGGCGGTGCCGTCAGCCGTCGCGGCCCGTGCCTGCATCAGTTCGAGCCACGCGGCGATGAAGGCCGGATCGTGGACTCCGTCATAGACCCAGCCGGGGGCGGGGTCGGTGCCCTCCGCCGGGAGTTCCCCGAGCAACGCGGCGCTGGCTCCGGCCAGCGGCACGGTGCGCAGGCTGAGCGGCACCTGGACGACGTCGGTACGGTCGCCGTCCGCGGTCGGATACGTCACGGCCAGCAGCAGGACCTCGAGCCTGGATGCTTCCGGTGCCGGTGTTTCCGCCGCCGGGGCGGCCACCGGCCTCGCGCCGGGCCCGGCGTTCAGCTCCACGCGGCCCACCTGTTCAAAGCTGAACCGCGCGCTCTTGACCGGGAACCAGCGCTGACGCGGAAGCCAGCTCCGGAGCAGGGTGTCCAGGGCGGGGGAAAGGATGGGTCGCGTCATGTCAGCCTTCGATGGACAGGATAGGCATCGCCATGGTCTGGGGCGACGCCGGGTTGGAGGCAGCCGAGCGGATCCGCAGCCAGAAGAAGTCGTGGCTGCCCAAGGTCAAGGTCAGCGTCCCGTCATCGGAGATGGCCGGGAACGCCTGACCGCCAAAGACGTCGCGCAGGCCGCGGCCTGCGTACTGCGGAAGTTTGAGCGTGGTCGCGACCGGGTGCTGGGACAGGTTGAAGGCGCACAGGACGGTCTCCGGCTCCTCCCCTGCGGAGTTGCCGGCCGGCAAATCGCGCAGGTAGGACAGGACGACGTCGTGGTCCGCTTCAACGTGCTGGAACGACCCGAGTCCGAAGGCAGGGTGGTTCTTGCGGACGCTGAGGATCTGCCGCGTCCAGCGCAGCAGCGAACCGGAGTGCGCCGCCTCTGCTTCCACGTTGGCCATGCTGTAGTTGTAGACCAGCGACTGGATGACCGGAAGGTAGAGCTTGCCCGGGTCGGCGTTGGAGAACCCGGCGTTGCGGTCCGGGTTCCACTGCATCGGGGTGCGGACCGCGTCGCGGTCCTCGAGCCAGATGTTGTCGCCCATGCCGATTTCGTCGCCGTAGTACAGGAACGGGCTGCCCGGCAGCGAGAGCAGCAGGGCGTTGATCAGCTCGATCTCGGAGCGGGAGTTGTCCAGCAGCGGGGCCAGCCGGCGGCGGATGCCGATGTTGGCGCGCATGCGCGGATCCGGCGCGTACCAGCCCAGCATCGCCGCGCGCTCGTCGGAGGTGACCATCTCCAGGGTCAGCTCATCGTGGTTGCGCAGGAACGTGCCCCACTGAGCGCCCTCCGGAATGTCCGGGGTGTCCTTCATCGTCTCGATGATCGGCGCGGCCTTCTGGTCCCGCAGTGCGTAGTACAGCCGCGGCATGATCGGGAAGTGGAAAGCCATGTGGCATTCGGGTTCCTCTTCGCTGCCGAAGTACTCGACCACTTCCGCGGGCGGCTGGTTGGCTTCGGCGATGATTACCCGTCCCGGGTAGCTCTCGTCGACCATCCGGCGCAGCTGGCGGAGGAACTCGTGCGTCGCCGGCAGGTTCTCGCAGTTGGTGCCTTCCTCTTCAAAGAGGTAGGGGATGGCGTCTGCGCGGAAACCGTCAATGCCCTGGTCCAGCCAGAACCGGACGACGTCGAAGAGGGCGTCGATAACTTTGGGGTTCTCAAAGTTCAGGTCCGGCTGGTGGCTGAAGAAGCGGTGCCAGAAGAACTGGCGGCGGATCGGATCGAACGTCCAGTTAGACTCCTCGGTGTCCACGAAGATGATGCGGGCGTCCTGGTACTTCTCGTCCGTGTCGCTCCAGACGTAGAAATCCCCGAAAGGACCGTCCGGGTCCTTGCGCGATTCCTGGAACCAGGGGTGCTGGTCAGAGGTGTGGTTCAGCGGCAAGTCAATGATGACGCGCACGCCTCGGGCGTGGGCCTCCGCGACGAGGCGTTTGAAATCGCTGATCGTGCCGAATTCGTCCAGCACGGAGTTGTAGTCGGAGATGTCGTAGCCGCCGTCGCGCAGCGGGGACTGGAAGAACGGCGGCAGCCACAGGCAGTCGACGCCGAGCCACTGCAGGTAATCCAGTTTTTCGATCAGGCCGTGGAAGTCGCCGGAGCCGTCACCGTTGCCGTCCGCGAAGCCCCGGACCAGGACCTCATAGAAGACCGCCTTGCGGTACCAGAGGGGATCGTGCTGGAGGCCCGGTGCGTTCAGTTCAAAGTTTCCCTTCGGCGTGAAGTGCTGGCTGGGGTTGCCTGGACTAAAACTCACTGGTGGGACCTCCGAATGTGCAGGATGTGGGCGGGTTCGACGTGCGCGTCGAGGCGTACGTAGTTGTACTCGCCCCATTCCCAGCTTTCGCCGGTCAGCAGGTCCTGGACGATGTATCCGCCGTTGTGGGTCAGGTCCTCGGGATCCAGCTCGAGGGCGGCAAGGTCCAGCGACACCGTGCTTTCCCGGATGCCGTGCGGGTCCACGTTGACCACAATGATCAGGGTGTCCTTTGTGCCGTCCGGGAGGGTCTTGTGCTTGGAGTACACGACGGTCGCATTGTCGGTGCTGGTGTGCAGGGTCAGGTTCTGCAAGTCGCCGAGCGCGGGATGGCTGTGCCGGATCTCGTTGAGCCGGGTGATGTACGGGGTCAGCGTGCGGCCGGACTGCGCTGCCGCGTCCCAGTCTCGGGCCTTGTACTCGAACTTCTCGTTGTCGATGTACTCCTCCGCGCCCGGCCGGGCCACGTGCTCGTACAGTTCGAAGCCGGCGTACACGCCCCAGATGGGGCTCGCGGTGGCGGCGAGCGTGGCGCGGATCTTGAAGGCCGCAGGGCCGCCGTACTGCAGGTACTCGGTGAGGATGTCCGGGGTGTTGACGAAGAAGTTCGGCCGGAAGTAGGCCGGGGATTCGTGGCTGACTTCCTGGAAGTACTCCTCCAACTCCTCCTTGGTGTTGCGCCAGGTGAAGTAGGAGTAGGACTGCTGGAAGCCGGCCCGGCCGAGGGCGTGCATCATCGCCGGCCGGGTGAACGCTTCGGCGAGGAAGACGACGTCGGGGTGTTTCTTGTTGACCTTGGCAATCAGCCACTCCCAGAACCACACCGGCTTGGTGTGCGGGTTGTCCACGCGGAAGATCTTGACCCCGTGGCTGACCCAGAGCAGGACAATCCGGAGGATTTCGTTGGACAGGCCGGCGGGGTCGTTGTCGAAGTTGAGCGGGAAGATGTCCTGGTACTTCTTGGGCGGGTTCTCGGCATAGGCGATGGTGCCGTCCACGCGGGTAGTGAACCATTCCGGATTGCTCTGCACCCAGGGGTGGTCCGGAGCGGCCTGAAGCGCCAGGTCCAGGGCGACCTCCAGTCCGAGTTCGCCGGCGCGGGCTACGAACGCATCGAAGTCCTCAAAGCTGCCCAGGTCGGGATGGATGGCATCGTGGCCGCCCTCCTTGGCACCGATCGCCCAAGGCGAGCCGGGGTCGTGCGGTCCGGCCAGCAGGGTGTTGTTCGGACCCTTGCGGTGCTGGGTTCCGATTGGGTGGATCGGGGGCATGTAGATAACGTCGAAGCCCATGGCGGCGACGGCGTCGAGGCGCTTCGCGGCGGTCTGGAACGTGCCGGAGGTCCATTCGCCCGTCTCGTGGTTGCGGACGGCGCCCTCGGAACGCGGGAAGAACTCGTACCAGGCGCCGCGGCCGGCGAGCTCGCGCTCCACCAGCAGCGGGTAGGGCTCGGAGACGGTGACCAGTTCGCGAATCGACTGCCGGTCGATGACGCTCGCGACGTCGGCGCTGAAGCCGGCGGCGAGGCGTTCCTCCGGCGTCTTCGAGGCGTCGGAGAGGCCGACGACGGCGATCCGGAGCGTCCGCCGGTCGGCGGAGGGCCGGCTGGCATCCTCGGAGGCCTCGGTCAGCAGCGCGGCGCCCTCGGCCAGCATCAGCTCGACGTCGATGCCGGCTTCGACCTTGACCTCGGCGTTATGGTGCCAGGTGCCGTAGCGGTCGTGCCAGGCCTCGATGACGAAGGACCAGAATCCGGTGCCGGACGGGGTGAGCAGGCCTTCCCAGAGGTCGGTGCCTTTGCCCCGGTCTCCGCGCGGCGGCGCGAGCCGCACGCGCTGGCGTTCCTTGCCCCGGGGATCCAAGAGCACAGCGCTCACACCGAGCATGTCGTGGCCCTCGCGGAAGGCTGTGGCGCCCACGACGACGCTCTCTCCTACTACCGCTTTGGCTGGAAACCTGCCGTTTTCAACCGCGGGCTGCACGTTGGTGATCGGAAACCTGCCGAATTTCAGCCCATCAGTAATCAGGGCCTTCGGCTTTTGCTTGGATGCGGCACTGGCTCGGGAGTTAGTCGTCACAACCTCGACGTTATCTACAAATCGCACAGAATGCTAAGCCTGCTCACTTTCTTGCGCTGATCTTGGGGCTCATCCGACATTTACCGGAAAGAAACCCAAAGCAGTTCCGGGGCCTCGACTTCTGGATTAGTGTTTCGCAGGTGAAGGCTATCCGGAGATTTACCGTCAGAACCGTTCTCCCCGAATCGATCCGGCCCCTGGCGCGGCTCGCCACCAACCTTCGCTGGTCGTGGCACCTGCCGACCCGGGAGCTTTTCGAGCAGCTGAACCCGCAGATCTGGGCCGAAAGCGCCCAGGATCCTGTGACCTTCCTGGGCCTGGTGAGCCGGGAAGAGCTGCAGCGCCTCGCGGCGGACCAGGAGGTGGTCCGCCGCGTCCACGCGGCCGCCGCAGACCTGGACGCTTACATCGAACAGCCCCGCTGGTACCAGGGCCTGGGAGAGGATGCCCCGCGCTGCATCGCGTACTTTTCCCCCGAGTTCGGCATCACCGAGGTCCTGCCGCAGTACTCCGGCGGCCTCGGCATCCTGGCCGGAGACCACCTGAAAGCAGCCTCGGACCTCGGCGTCCCGCTGATCGGCGTCGGCCTGCTGTACCAGGCCGGCTACTTCAAGCAGTCCCTCTCCCGCGACGCCTGGCAGCAGGAGACGTACCCGGTGCTGGACCCGGACGGCCTGCCACTGACCCTACTGCGCGAGGCAGCGCCGGACGGCAACGGCCGGCCGGTCGAAATATCACTGCCGCTGCCCCACGGTCGCCGCCTGCTGGCGCACGTGTGGCGGGCCGACGTCGGGCGCGTCCCGCTACTGCTGCTGGACTCCAATGTGCCCGGCAACGACGACGCTGCCCGCGGCATCACTGACCGTCTGTACGGCGGCGGCGGCGACCACCGGCTGCAACAGGAGCTCCTGCTGGGCATGGGCGGGGTCAAGGCCCTCCGCGCCTACCAGCGGTTGACCGGCGCCCCCGCACCCGAGGTCTTCCACACCAACGAAGGCCACGCCGGTTTCCTCGGCGTCGAACGGATCCAGGAATTGATGTCCGGGGAAAATCCGCTCAGCTGGGACGAAGCCCTGACCGCCGGGCGCGCCTCGACGGTCTTCACAACCCACACCCCGGTACCGGCCGGCATCGACCGTTTCGAGACCTCGCAGATCGAGCACTTTTTCGCTGCCGGCCTGGCCCCCGATGTTCCGACCGCAAAGATCCTGGACCTGGGCCGCGAAGACTTTACTGAGGGCAACCCGTTCGTCTTCAACATGGCGGTCATGGGGCTGCGGCTGGCGCAGCGCGCCAACGGCGTCGCGAAGCTGCACGGCGTCGTGTCCCGCGGCATGTTCTCTGCGCTCTGGCCGGGATTTGACCACACCGAGGTGCCCATCACCTCAGTCACCAACGGCGTCCACGTCCCCACGTGGGTGGATCCGCGGATCTCACAGCTGGCCCGCGAACAATTCGGCTCCGACGCGGAGACGGAGGGCCGTTGGGATCTGGCCTACAACGTTACGGACGAGGCATTGTGGGCGCTCCGGCGGGAGATGCGGGTCTCCCTCGTGGAGGACGTCCGGCGTCGGCTACGCGCGGCCTGGAAGAAACGTGGGGCGGCGGACGCTGAACTGTCCTGGACCGACTCGGTGCTCGATCCGGACATCCTGACAATCGGCTTCGCCCGCCGGGTGCCCACCTATAAGCGCCTGACCCTGATGCTCCGGGACCCCGAGCGGCTCAAGGCTCTGCTGCTGCACAAAACCCACCCGATCCAGTTGGTGATCGCCGGTAAATCCCACCCGGCCGATGACGCCGGCAAGAAGATGATCCAGGACCTGGTCCGTTTCACCGACGACCCGGAAGTCCGGCACCGGATCGCATTCCTGCCCAACTACGACATCGCCATGGCACGGACCCTGTTCCCTGGCTGTGATGTCTGGCTCAACAACCCGTTGCGCCCGCTGGAAGCCTGCGGCACCTCCGGCATGAAGGCGGCGATCAACGGCTCGCTCAACCTCTCCGTGCTGGACGGCTGGTGGGATGAAATGTACGACGGCGAGAACGGCTGGGCGATCCCGACGGCCAACAACGACGCCTCCCCGGAGGAACGCGACGACATTGAGGCCGCCGCGCTGTACGAGCTCCTCGAAACCCAGGTCGCGCCGAAGTTCTACGGCCTCACCGTCTCCGCGGGTGCAGGCGCTGCAGGCCCGTCGCAGTCGGAGCCGCAGAAGGTGCCCACGCACTGGGTATCGATGATCAAGCACACCATGACGCATCTGGGCCCCGCCGTGTCTGCGGACCGGATGCTGCAGGACTACGTCAACGTCCTCTACCGGCCCGCGGCCGTCGCCGGCCGGCACGCCTCGGCGAACAACTTTGCCGAGGCGAAGGCACTGGCCGCCTGGTGCTCCCGGGTCCGCGCAGCCTGGCCGCAGATCCAGGTCGAGCATGTGGACTCCGTGGGCGTTTCGGAGGATCCGCAGATAGGCGACGACCTGCAGGTGAACGCCTACGTGGCGCTCCACGATCTGCCGCCGGAGGACGTGGCGGTGGAGGTGGCCTATGGCCGCGCCGAGGACAACGACCAGCTGAGCGACGTCACCGTGATCGAGCTGAAATCGGCCGAGGACCTGGGCAAAGGCCGTTACTTGTTCAGCGGCACCCTTGTGATCGACCGGTCCGGTTCGTTCGGTTACACCGTCCGGGTGCTGCCCAAGCACGAGGGGTTGGCGTCGAAGGCCGAGCTGGGTTTGATCGTCAACGCCTGAGCGGGCCCGCGTTTGCTCTGGTCGCTGGATCGGTGCCCCCGCTAGAGGCAGACGGCGATGACTTTGAGATCCTGGCCGGCGTAGCGCTCGGCGTCTTGCAGGACTTCGCAGATGATGCCGAAGGCGCGGTCGGCGCGGAAGGCGGCCGGGACCTGCCAGATGACGGTGACCGGCCGCTGCCCGTTCTCGCTGGCGGCATCCGCGAAGTCGTGCAGGGAGTCGTTGAGGGCGTCGAGGTTGACTCCGTAGTGGTCCGGGAAATCCAGGACTTCCCCGAAGGCTGCCAGGACTGCCTTCTTCGAATCCGCGGCCGGGATGATCAGCGCGCGGCGGCCGGCGTCGTGGACCTGTGCCCGGAGTTTTTCAAGGGTCCAGGTGTCCGCGGAGAAAATTCTCATGTCAGCCTTACTTGCCTTCTGCGATGAATTTGAACGATTCGTAATGGTCGTCGGTGTAGTACTTTTTCCCCGGCGTCGCCTGCCACGATCCGGCGGGCGCCCCGGTCCGACTCCCCTGGCGTCCGCACCGTGTACTCGCGGTAGTACCCGGAGGCCCTCTGCGGCAGAACCCTCTCGAAGTTTCCGAACGGAACGTTGTCCCTCGAGTAGGGGTACGGGCCGCCGCGGGCGATCAGCTGGAGCGTCTGCCGCGCCTCCGGCGGGAGCTGCGATGCCTTGATTTCCGGCAGCCGGGACGGATTGGCGACGCCGGCCTGCGTCGCCCGGGCAGCGGCCGAGGTCTGCGCGGGGTTGATTCTCTGCCCGGGGCTTGTCTCCCCGGGGGTTGTCCGCCCGAGGCTGCTCGGCGCAGGACCGGCCTGCCCTGCATTGGGCGGCGCGGTGCCGGGCTCCGGGCTGGCGAGCACAAAGGCCAGCACCACCAGTCCAAGCAACACGGCGAGCAGACCTATCAGCCGCTGGATTTTCATGCGTGCGAACCTATCGCTTTCCCCAATGTCTACCCATTTTCTCCCAGCCGGCGAACGGCTAGACCCGGTAGATGTTGATGCTGTTGGCCTGGACCACGTCCCGTTCGCCGGAGGAGATCCGGGTGCCCTGGCGTTGGTCGTGTAAATCGGAGGTGGTCAGCCGCAATTCGTAGAGCCGGGGACCGGAGCCGTCGTCGTTAGGGACCGCCGGAAGCGTGACCTTCACGTCTTCAGCGCCGCCATTGACCACCACGAGACCGTCCACGCGGCCGACGTCGGACCCGAGCAGGAGCTGCACCACCCGGTGGCTCGGATCCTGCCACCGCTCGGCGGACATCTGTTCGCCATGCGCGTCGAACCAGTGGAAGTAGGACTGCTGCTCACGCGAGGGATAATCGTGCGGCTGGCCGGCGAGAAACTCCTTGCGCAGCCTGATCACACGCTTGGTACTGCGGAGCATGGAGTGCGACTCCGGGGTGCTGGTCCAGTCGATCCACGTGATGGGGTTGTCCTGGCAGTACGCGTTGTTGTTTCCCTGTTGGCTGCGGCCAAGCTCGTCGCCGGCGGTAATCATCGGCACGCCGAGAGAGATCATCAACGAGGCCATCAGGTTGCGGCTGCTCTGTGCCCGCCTTTTGAGGACGGCCTCATCCTCGGTCCGGCCCTCAAAGCCGTGGTTGTAGCTGCGGTTGTCGCCGTGGCCGTCGCGGTTCTGCTCACCGTTAGCCTCGTTGTGCTTGCGGTCGAAGGCGACCATATCGGCCAGGGTGAACCCGTCGTGGGCAGTGATGAAATTGACCGAAGCCAGCCGGCCCCGTCCCGAGGGTGCGAAGAGCTCCGCGGAACCCGAGAGCGCATCCGCGAGCCGTGCCACCGATCCGCCCTGCCCGCCGGCGTCGATGGCGGCCCGGTCGGCCAGCCAAAAGGTGCGCACGGCGTCGCGGAAATGGTCGTTCCAGTCCACCCAGCCGACGGGGAAACGGCCGGTCTGCCACCCGCCGTAGCCGATGTCCCACGGTTCGGCGATGAGCTTCGCTTCGGACAGCACAGGGTCCGCTGCGACGGCGACCAGGAAGGGATGTCTCGGGTCGAACTCGTTCGCGGCGTTGCGGCACAAGGTAACGGCGAGGTCGAAACGGAAGCCGTCGACGTGGAATTCGTTCACCCAGTACCGCAGCGAGTCCAGCACCAGCTGCACCACGCGCGGCTCACCGAAGTTCAGTGTGTTGCCGCAGCCGGTGGTATCCACGTACTTGCCGTGTCCGTCGTGGCGGTAGTACTGCAGTTCGCCCAGGCCGCGGAAACTCAGTGTTGGCCCGTCGGTGCCGCCTTCCGCGGTGTGGTTATAGACGACGTCGAGGATTACCTCAAGCCCGGCTGCGTGCAGCAGCTTGACCATGCCCTTGAACTCGTCCTGCACTGCCTGCGGGCCCGACTCCCGGGCTGCCTGGGTGGCGTAGCCGGGATGCGGCGCGAAGAACGCCGCCGTGTTGTAGCCCCAGTAGTTGGTCAAGCCCAGGTTCTGCAGATGCAGTTCGTCGATGTGGAAGTGGACCGGCAAGAGCTGGACAGCGGTGACGCCGAGCGAAACCAGGTGCTCGACCATGGCCGGGTGCGCCATGCCGGCGTAGGTTCCCTGAAGATGCTCCGGGATGTCCGGATGCAGCATCGTCTGGCCGCGGACATGAGCCTCGTAGATGATGGTGTTGCGCCAGGGAGTCCGCGGACCCTGGTCCACGCCCCAGTCGAAGTCGCTCGACATCCGGACGCTGGTGATGAAGTTGTCCCGCTCATCCACGCCGCGGCCGTACGGGTCCAGCAGCAACGGCTGCACGCCGTCGGCGTCGAAGTCCATCGTGGGCACCGGCAGGGGAAAGGCCTCGTCTGCCGGGGAGGCGCGCAGTCCATAACGCGAGCCGACGGGCAGGCCCTCGACGATGCCGTGGTGCACGCCGTCCGTGACGTTCGGCAGAGTGCTCACCTGCCAGTTGCCGCGGGGAACCTGGTACACGATCTCCAGAGTGGCTACGCCGGGGGCATAGACCGCCACGTTTGCAAAGCCGCCCCGGGGATCGTCCGTCACCGGAGAACCCGTGCGGGGGACGCTGACGCCGAGCGGCATCGGCCGCGAAGCATCCACGGTGGTAGCTGGCTCTACAAAGGACTTGACCATCGCTTATAGCTTAGCCGGGGACGACAAGTGGGGGCCTTTCCGTCCGGCCGGTTACGACGGCGCAGAGCCAGGGGCGCCGAGCCAGGGGCGCCTTCTGCCCTGCGCCGGCGTCGGGCTAGCCGATCGGCGCCGCCATCTCCCGGACGCGGTAGCTGGCGCCGATGGTTTCGCCGGTTACGGGGTCGCCCAGCTCCACACGCCAGGTGGGCGCGAATTGGTCCACGCCGTGGACCATGGCTACCGTGCCGGACAGCAGTACCGTCCCGGGCTTGTTGAGGTTCCGCTCCTCGAGCTTTTCGATCCAGTAGTCCGGGCTCAGGAGCGCCCCCATGGTGCTGTCCTGGATTAGAGTTTCCACCCCGTCCTGGTCCGTGACCCATCCACGGATGGTAATGCTGTCCAGGTGGTCGCGAACGTCGTCGAGCCTCCAGGCTTTCTTGCCGAGAACGTCGGGGCTCGCGTTCTTGCTCCAAGCGACGCCGTGGACCTCCAAGGCGCGGTCCGTATGGTCGCAGGCCACCGTGAGCAAGGGGCCCTGATCCGAAATCACAAGGGCCCACTCCGCTTCGCCGGAAGTCCTGGTGTGCTGGACGTCCACGACATCCGGCTGGGCAGCAAGATACGGGGACACGGGGTAAAGCGCCGGCGTGGTGCTTGGGCCCGGGACCCCGAGTTCGGCGAGCTCTGCGATGTGGGCCTGCACCTCGTCCTGCTCGCGCCCGGCGTACCCAGCGTTAAGGAGGTCGGTGACCTCCACGGAAACCGTGGAACCGTCCGTCAGTTCAAATGTCAGCTCAGTCATGGTCAGTCCTTCTTGGTCGGGTCCCTGAATTCACACAGTGTTTACAAATAACACTCGCCATATCGGTGTTCGTATGCCTAATGTATACAACATGCATAGGGAGTGACGCCAGTCACCTGCAAGCGAAAGGAAGCCCCATGGCAGCCAACCCCGAGTCCGCGGCGCCGCCGGCGCCGGAGGAGTCTTTGGACAGGAAGAGCCTCCTCAAGGCCTTCGCCGCCAGCCTCACCGGCACGTCCCTAGAGTGGTACGACTTCGCCGTCTACTCTGCGGCCGCCGCCGTAGTCTTCCCGGCTATTTTCTTTCCGGCCAGCGATCCTCTGACCGGAACCATGCTGGCGTTCTCGACATATGCGGTGGGCTACGTCTCGCGGCCGGTAGGCGGAATCATCTTCGGCCGGCTGGGTGACCGGATTGGGCGAAAGAAGGTGCTGGTGGTGACGTTGATGCTCATCGGCCTCGCCACTTTCCTTATCGGCCTGCTGCCCACGTACAACAACGTCGGCATGGTCGCCGGTGCACTGCTCGTGGTGTTGCGCTTCGCGCAGGGCGTTGGTGTGGGCGGCGAGTGGGGCTCCGCGGTGCTGCTCTCCAGTGAATTCGGCGACCCTCGGCGCCGCGGCTTTTGGTCCTCTGCTGCCCAGATCGGCCCGCCGGCCGGCAACCTTCTGGCCAACGGTGCGCTGGCTTTGCTGACCACTTTGCTTTCCGAGCAGGCCTTCCTTGATTACGGCTGGCGCATAGCGTTCCTCGTGTCTGCCATTCTCGTCGGCTTCGGTCTCTGGATCCGCTTGAAGCTGGAAGACACCCCGGTGTTCCGTGCCATCGAAGCGAAAGGCGACGCACCCAACGCCCCCATCACCGAGGTCTTCAAGCACGAACTGCGTCCGCTGGTTGCGGCCGTCCTGAGCCGCGTCGGACCGGACGTGCTCTACGCCATGTTCACGGTGTTCACCCTGACCTACGGGACAACGGCGCTGGGCCTTCAGCGCAACCAGGTGCTCATCGCGGTCATGATTGGCTCCGCTTTCCAACTGGTGTGCATCCCGCTCGCCGGCGCGGTATCGGACCGGATCAACCGCCGCCTGGTCTACGGCGGTGCCGCCGTCGCCGGCGCCATTTGGTCATACATCTTCTTCATAGTTCTGGCCGGTAAATCGCCAGTGGTGCTTGTGGTCGGCATCGTATTGGGGCTGCTGACCCACTCGTTCATGTATGGCCCCCAGGCGGCCTTCGTCGTCGAACAGTTCTCCCCCAGGCTTCGCTCCACCGGCTCTTCTCTTGCCTACACGTTCGCCGGGGTGATCGGCGGGGCCATCGCGCCGCTGATGTTCACCGTCCTGTTGAGCGCGTTCAACAGCTGGGTTCCAGTCGCGGCCTATGTCACCGTCGCCTGCGTCCTGACGCTCGTGGGGCTGCTCCTTGGGCGGGACTCGAATGTTCAGGAGGACGAGGATTACCTCGAGAGCTACGCCGAAATCCAGACCGTCCGGGCCGGGGCATAGGCCGGATCAGGCCCGAAGGAACAAATCGAGCGTGACGGCGAGGTGATGGTCGATGGCTGCCTGTGCGGCCTCCACCTCACCTCGCCGGAGTGCGGCCAGGATGACGCCGTGCTCGTCGCAGACTCGGATCTGACGGTCCTGCGTGCGGAAGAGCGCTTCGACACCGACGAAAACCTGACGGGCGCGCAGCCGGTTGTAGGTCTGCGAAATGAGCTCATTGGCACCCGCGTCGACGAGGAGCTGATGGAAATGCTGATCCAGCCGAATGAATTCCGTCGCCTGGTCCCGGCCGGCTTCGCCGGTCGTCTCGGCCAGGATCTTGCGCTGCTCGTCGAGGGTCTCTGCCATCTGCTCCACCGGAGCCGTTCCATCGCGGATAGTCGTAGCCGCCACGTGTCGTTCCAAGACTCCGCGCAACTCGAACAGTTCGGCGATCTGGCGACCCGAAATGACCGGAATCAAGGCGCCCCTGTTCGGGATCAACTCAATCAACCCGTCCGAAACCAGCAGCAGCAGCGCTTCACGAACCGGGGTGCGCGACACACCGATGTCCTTGGCGAGTTCTTGCTCATTGACGAACTTGCCCTGCATGGTGGGGTCCACGAGTATCTGGTCCCGCAAATATTCGTAGGCCCTTTGCCGGCCTGTCGCTGCATCCCCTGATCGCTGTTGCATACTTTACGTATACACCAATTTGGAGGTAACTGTGCGCGTAGCACTTGCTCAAATCATCACGGGCCGCGAGCTTGACCAGAATCTTGATCTGGTGCGGGACTACACCGGCAAGGCCAAAGCCGGCGGTGCAGACCTGGTGGTCTTCCCGGAAGCGACCATGCGCGCCTTTGGTCATTCGCTGCTGGACATCGCCGAACCCCTGGACGGCCCATGGGCGTCGGAGGTCCGTGCCATCGCCGCGGAAGAGGGCATCGTCATTGCCGCCGGCATGTTCACGCCGGGCGCGTCCGACGCCGGAGCGGCCAAGGTCCGCAACACCCTGCTGGTCACCGGGCCGGGCGTCGAGGGAAGCTACGACAAGATCCACCTGTACGACGCCTTCGGCTTCGCCGAGTCCGATACCGTGGACGCCGGCACGAAGCCCGTGACGTTCGACGTCGACGGCGTCACCTTCGGCCTGGCCACGTGCTACGACGTGCGGTTCCCGGACCTGTTCACCGAAAACGCCGAACGCGGCGCCCTGGTCAACATCGTTTGTGCCTCGTGGGGAGCCGGGCCGGGCAAGGTCGATCAGTGGAAGCTGCTGGCCCGCGCCCGCGCTGTTGACTCCACCACGTACGTCCTCGCTTGCGGACAGGGCGACCCGGCCAGCGTCGGTCTCGAAGCCAAGGGGTCCGCTCCTACCGGCGTCGGGCACTCCGCCGTCGTGTCTCCGTTCGGCGAAGTTCTCCAGGAACTCGAGGGCGCCCCTGGACTGCTCTTCGCGGACCTGGACCCCGCCGTCGTCCGGGACGCCCGCACCAAGCTCCCGGTCCTCGCCAACCGCCACAAGTTCTAAACCCGGACGCCGGATCAAGCGCGGCGACGCGCAAATGCCCTGACGCTACCGGTATTCCCGGAGCATCAGGGCATTTGCGCGTCGATGTAACAGAGGGGGGGGTTACTTGGCGGCGCGCTGGCGGGAGATTTCGTAGAGGGAGATGCCGACAGCCATGGAGGCGTTGAGCGATTCCATCGCGGAGTCGATCGGGATGGAGACGATCTGGTCGCAGTTTTCGCGGACCAGCCGGCTCAGGCCCTTGCCTTCAGACCCGACAACAACGCAGACCGGCTCGGTGGCCAGAGCCAGATCGGGCAGCGAGACGTCGCCGTCGCCGTCGAGGCCCAGCACGTAGATGCCCATGTTCTTGAAGGCCTTGAGTGTGCTGTTGAGGTTCGCGGCACGGGCCACGGGGACGCGGACGGCGGCACCGGCGCTGGTCTTCCAGGCCGAGGCGGTGACACCGACCGAGCGGCGTTCCGGCACGACCACGCCGTGGCCGCTGAACGCGGAGACGGAGCGGATGATGGCGCCGAGGTTACGCGGGTCGGTAATGCCGTCGAGGGCCACGAAGAGCGGGGCGTTGGCGATGTGGCCCTTCTTCCAGCCCTCGATGGTTTCCTCGGCCAGCTCGTAGGCGTCCTGGTATTCGTACGGCGGGATCTGAAGTACAAGGCCCTGGTGGATGGCGTCGTCAGTCATCCGGTCCAGTTCGGGCTTGCCGGTTTCCAGCAGCGGAATGCCGCGTTCGGCCGCGAGCTTGAGGGACTCCTTGACGCGGTCGTCCATCTCGATCCGGATGGCGACGTGCAGGGCTTTGGCCGGGATGCCGGCGCGCAGGGCCTCGACGACGGAGTTGCGGCCGGTCACGACCTCCTCGGTGGCACGGCCCTTGGGACCGGAACGGGCGCCGGCGCCGGCGCTGCGGGTTCCCGGTCCGCGCTTGGCCGCGGAGCGTTCCGCGAGCTGCTTGCTCTTGTGGGCCTTGTGGTAGGGACGGTCCTCCGCTTTCGGAGTGGGCCCCTTGCCCTCGAGGGCCTTGCGGCCGTGACCGCCGGTCCCGACAGTGGGGCCCTTCTTCTGTTTGACCGAGCGGCGACCGTTGTTGGCCATGAGTTTCACCCTTTTAACTACGCGATTCGTGAATAAGTCTGGACTCCAGTCTACTGACCCGCGTTAAATCCTCGACCGGGCAGTTTCTCCGGCACGGCTCGCCGGTGTGCCTCGCAAGCGGGTTCAGCTGCGCTTGAGGCTCCAGCTCGCGCCGTCGGCACCGTCCTCGACGACGACGCCGGCCCCCGCCAGGGTGTCCCGGATGGCGTCCGAGGCGGCCCAGTCCTTGCCGGCCCGGGCCTGCGCGCGGGCGGCGAGCTGGGCTTCGACCAGGACGCCAAGGGCAGTCGTGGCCTGCTGGTCCACCGCCGGGGCGGCGGCGTCGTTCAGCCCAAGGACACCCATCATGGCTGTGACGCCGGCGAGTGCCTGCCGGGCGTTGTCGGGCTCCCCCGCGGTGAGCGCGGTGTTGCCGGCCCGGACGGTTTCGTGCAGGACCGCCAGGGCCTGCGGCACGTTAAGGTCATCGTCCATGGCGGCCACGAAGGCGTCCGGGACGATGCCGTCGCCCGTTGTTGGGCCGCCGACGGAAAGGGCCCGGGCGGCACGGTCGATAAAGCCGTCAATCCGCTCGACGGCGGCAGCCGCCTCCTGCAGCGAGGTCGGCTGGTAGTCGAGCACCGAGCGGTACTGGGCCTGCCCGAGGTAGTAGCGGACCACGCGCGGCGGGGCCAACTCCAGCATCTCGGCGGGGCTGACCGTGTTGCCGATGGACTTCGACATCTTCTCGCCCGCGTAAGTCACCATGCCGTTGTGCATCCAGAAGTTCGCGAAGCCGTGGCCCGCCGCCTGGGACTGGGCCATCTCATTTTCATGGTGGGGAAAGCGCAGGTCCAGGCCGCCGCCGTGGATGTCGAACTCGGTCCCGAGGTACTTGGTGACCATCGCGGAGCATTCCAGGTGCCAGCCGGGCCGGCCGGCGCCCCACGGCGAGGCCCAGCTCGCCGTCGTCGGCTCCCCCTCTTTGTGCCCCTTCCACAGGGCGAAATCGCGGGGGTCCTTCTTGCCGCGCGGGTCCGCGTCCGTGGCGCCCTGCATGTCGTCGATATTTTGCCGCGTCAGCGAGCCGTATTTGGACCACGAGCGGACGTCGAAGTAGACGTCGCCGGAGCCGTCCAGGGCCGGGTAGGCATGGCCGCGGTCGATCAGCTGGGCGATCAGGGCATGCATCTCGGGGATGTGGCCCGTGGCCCGCGGTTCATAGGTGGGACGGGAAACGCCCAAAGTGTCGTAGGCCTTGAGGAATTCCTGCTCATACCGGTAGGCCAGCGCCCACCATTCCTCATCCCGGACCGTTCCAGGCTCGGCAGGGAAGTCCGCCGCGAAGGATTCCGCGGACTTGGCGAGGATCTTGTCGTCGATGTCGGTCACATTGCGGACCACCGTGACGCGGAAGCCGCGGTAGTCCAGCCAACGCGTGAGCTGGTCAAAGGCGATCGCGGAACGGATGTGGCCGACGTGCGGCATGCCCTGCACCGTGGCACCGCAGTAATACAGGCTCACCTTGCCGGGAACCAGAGGAACGAAGTCACGGACTTCGGCGGATGCTGTGTCGTAGAAGCGCAGGGTCACCGCTCCAGATTAGCCGATGGCGGCGGGCCGGGACGTGCCTCGTCTGCCGTTCCGGCTACTTGCAGTGCTGGCCGATCCGGTCCATCTGCTGCCGGAGCTGCGTCAGCTGGCCGGAGGTCTGGACCCCGGTGGAGCTCTCCCCTACCTGCTTCATAATGTCCGCCATCTTCTGGATGGGCTCGCCGACCTCCGGGGCCACCTTGTCCGCCACCTCCTGGTAGTGCCGGCCGATCTGGGCAGCCTTTTCCTTGTCGCTGCCGGTGGGGGTGAACGTGTCCGTGTTCAAAAACTTGCAGCTTTCGTCCACGTTCATCCGGGGCGTGGTGCTCGCTGCCGGGGTGGGAGTACCGGCGCACCCGGACAGCAGCATTCCGGCGGCAAGAACGACGGCGGGAAGCGACTTTTTCACGGGGAGTCTCCTGACGTTTCGGGAGGGGTTGTCCCTTAAGCGTAGGCCCTGCCGCCCGGACCGGCTCAGCCTGCCGGATAAACCAAGGCGGTGGCCGTGGCCGCGATGCCCTCGCCCCGACCGGTGAAGCCCAGGCCGTCGCTGGTGGTCGCCGAGACGCTCACCTGGGCGCCGGCCGCAGCACTGAGGACCCGCTGGGACTCCTCCCGGCGGGGGCCGAACTTCGGCCTGTTCGCCACGAATTGCACCGCGATGTTGCCGATCTCGAAGCCCGCGGCACGGACGATCCTGGCGGCTTCCGCGAGAAGGGTGACACCGGAGGCGCCGGCGTATTCGGGGCGGTCGGTGCCGAAGTGGGTGCCGAGGTCGCCGAGGCCGGAGGCGGAGAACAGAGCGTCGGCGGCGGCGTGGGCCACCGGGTCGCCGTCGGAATGCCCGGCGAGTCCCCGTTCCCCCGCCCAGTGCAGGCCACCGAGCCAGAGCGGCTGCGGCGCATCCTCGGGAGCGTAGGCATGGACGTCAATGCCGATTCCGGTTCGCGGAATCGGCATCCCGGGCTGCGGCTGCTGGTCGCTGCGCATGTCTAGCCCTCCACCCACCGCGCGCCCAGCGGGCCTTCAAGGAGGCCCTCGGCGAGGATGAGGTCCAGCGGCGTGGTGATTTTGAGGGACTGGCTGGCGCCGCGCACCGCGTGGACGGGCACGCCAAGCAGTTCCACCAGCATGGCGTCGTCGGTGACGGCAGCCGCCTGGGCGGCGTCGAAGCCTGCCGCCGCTTCATGTGCCCGCTGCAGGGTGGCGAGCTCGAAGCCCTGCGGGGTCTGCACCGCCCGGAGGATCTCGCGGGGCGCGGTGCCGGTGACTACCTCGGGGGCGATGGCCGCATCGCCGTCGTGCGTGGCTTCCACGGTCTTGACGGTATCGACAACCGGCATCACCGGAATCACGGCGACCGCACCCGCTGCAAGGGAGGCCGCCACGCGGTGGAATACAGCTTCCGGGGCGAGCGCCCGGGCGGCATCGTGGACCAGGACGGACTGGGTGCCCGGCAGCAGGGCAGCCAGCGCTGCCCGGACGGAGTCGGCCCGGCTGGCCCCGCCGTCGACCATGGTGACCTCGGGCAGCGGCACGTTGTCCCCTGCCCCGGCGGCGCGGCCATGCTCGGTCTGCAGCTCTGCAAGGAACCCCTCACACTGGGCCCGCAGGTCAGCGTCCCCGGGAGGGAGGGCAACGCAGATCTGACGGGCGATCCCCGCCGCCGCCACGCCCCGCAGCGCGTGCGTGAGGATGCTGTCGCCGCCCAGCGGGACTTTGGCCTTCGGCATACCGTAACCCAGGCGTTGACCGGAACCGGCGGCTACGAGGATGACCGCGGTGACGGGGACTGTCGATGCAGTGTTCATGCCGACAAGACTACGTCGCGGCGCCCCGCTCCAGCCCAACCAGTTCACCGGCGGATATCGTCCGGGGGCAGTTTGGGCGCAGGGATCGACGTCGGCAGCAAGGCTGACGGCGTGTTCGTGTCAAAGTACCCCCAGTGTGCGGCCGCGGCGCCTGGAGCGGGGTGCTTGGGCTGAAAAGGGCAAAAAGAAGCCCCGGCGGCTGTACGCCACCGGGGTTCGATTCTGACTCTTTAGCTAGGAAGCCAGGACCTCGTCGAGAACGCTTGCGGCCTTCTCTTCATCGGTCTTCTCAGCCAGTGCCAGCTCTGAAATCAGAATCTGGCGGGCCTTGGCCAGCATGCGCTTCTCTCCTGCGGAGAGACCCCGGTCGTGGTCACGGCGCCACAGGTCACGGACGACCTCTGCCACCTTGATGACGTCACCGGAAGCAAGCTTCTCCAGGTTTGCCTTGTAACGACGCGACCAGTTGGTGGGCTCCTCCGTGAACTCAGCGCGCAGCACATCAAAGACGTGCTCCAGGCCTTCCTTGCCCACTACATCCCGGACCCCAACAAGGTCAACGTTCTCTGCTGGAACTTCAATGGTCAGATCACCCTGAGCCACCTTGAGCTTGAGATACATCTTCTCTTCGCCCTTGACAGTGCGCATCTTGATTTCTTCAATTTTCGCTGCACCGTGGTGAGGGTAAACTACTGTCTCGCCGACCTCAAAAACCATGTGGACATTCCCCTTTCCCGCAGACCAGTTTATCACGATTAAGGCATACGACTGCCATGGATCGCGCTTCAAAACCGCGTAAATCCGCGGAAAAGGGTCCGAATCCGCCCCCCAAAGCCCTTGACGAACGCGGATAATAGTGCATTGGCCGACCTCTGCCAAGGGTCTCCGGGTTCGACGGCGGCGGCCCGCCGCGGCGTCTTCCGGTGCGGCAGGGCATGACCAACGGGCGCCTTTGTTTACCCGGCCGAATCCGCGTTTGGTGAGTATTGCGGATAGGCTATGCCTGAATAATGTTCCAAGACTCTCAAGGAGTGCGTGACGTGCGTTTCACTGCGATGACCCGGGGCCGGCGCGGCAAGCTGGCAATGGCAACGGCTGCACTTGGCATTGGCCTGCTGTCCGTGACCGGTTGCGGCTACACCATGCCGGCGCAGACCTCTGTGCAGTACTCGGCCTCCGACGGGACCCGCACGGACCTCGGCCCGCTCCAGCTACGCAACATGCTGATCATCTCCGACGGTGAGGACAAGCCGGGGCGTGTCATCGGCGCGGTCTACAACACCTCGTCCAAGGATGTGAAACTGACGATCAACGGCGCGGGCGGCTCCCAGACCCAGGTGCCGGTCAAGAAGAACTCCTACGTCCTGCTGAACGACAGCACCGACGCTGCGGTGCTCAGCAGCACCGGCGGCAAGCCCGGTTCGCTGGTTGAGGTGACCATCCGTGAGGACGGCAGCAACCTCGAATCCAACTTCAAGATCCCGGTGCTGGATGGCACGATCCAGGACTACAAGAAGTACCTGCCCACCGCCGAGCCCACGAGCTCGGGGGCGGCTTCCGGTTCCGCGACCCCGACGTCGACTGCCTCGCCGTCGTCCGCTACCTCGGCTTCGTCGACAGCATCGCCGTCCTCCTCTGCGACGCCCTCGCCGACCTCCAGCCGCTAAGCGGCACCGCCGCCCACCGGCGGCGCGCCGGCGCAGTAATTGGAACAGAGCCGGCCCCAGCGCCGGCACAAAAAGGAGTGGCACCCGCCGGGTGCCACTCCTTTTGCGTCCCCGGCCAGCGCTCAGGGCTCGAACTTGTAGCCCAGCCCCCGGACGGTTATCAGGTACCGCGGCGCCGAAGGATCCGGCTCAATCTTGCTGCGCAGCCGTTTGACGTGCACGTCCAGGGTTTTGGTGTCGCCCACATAGTCCGAGCCCCAGACCCGGTCGATAAGCTGGCCCCGGGTGAGGACGCGGCCGGAATTGCGCAGCAGCATCTCAAGCAGCTCGAATTCCTTCAGGGGCAGCGCCACCTGTTCGCCCTGCACGCTGACCACGTGCCGCTCAACGTCCATCCGGACCGGGCCGGCCTGGACGGTGCTGGCCACCAGCTCCTCCGGTTCGCCGTGGCGGCGAAGCACCGCGCGCACCCGTGCCACAAGTTCCCGGGAGGAGTAAGGCTTGGTGACGTAGTCATCGGCGCCCAGTTCCAGGCCCACTACCTTGTCGATTTCGGCGTCCTTGGCGGTCAGCATGATGACCGGGACTGACGAACGCTGGCGCAGCTGGCGGCACACTTCGGTTCCCGACTGTCCGGGCAGCTGGAGGTCCAGGAGGACCAGATCCGCTCCGTTGCGGTCGAATTCGGTGATGGCGTCGAGGCCGTTGTCCACCACTTCGACTTCGAATCCTTCCTTCCCCAAAAGATAGGACAGGGGGTCGCTGAACGATTCCTCGTCCTCGACAATAAGAATCCGGCTCAAGCGCTAGCTCCTTGCTCATGGACGCCGGCGGCGTCGCGTCGTTCTGGTCGTACATTCTGCGGGGATCGGCGGACATCCGAGGCGGGCAGGTCCTGGTCTTCCATTTCAGGCAGGCGGATGGTGAAGGTGGACCCCTGTCCCGGCTGGGACCAGAGCGTGACCTCACCGCCGTGGTTGGCCATCACATGCTTGACGATGCTCAACCCGAGTCCGGTCCCGCCGGTGTGCCGGGAACGCGCGGAATCCACCCGGTAGAAGCGCTCGAAGACGCGTTCCTGGTCCTCGGGGCTGAGTCCCTCACCCTGGTCACTTACCGAAACGGCCACCAGCCCGTCCCGGGACCGCACGCCGATCCCTACTCTGGTGTTCTCCGGTGAGTACCGGATGGCATTGTCGATCAGGTTCCTGAGGGCCGTGACGAGGAGGTCTTGGTCGCCGTAGACCATAGCGTCGGTGCGGCCGCCCACCACGATCTCGATGTTCTTGCTTTCGGCCGGCAGCTGGGACCGGTCCACGGCCTCGGCCACCACAGTGTTAATGTCCACCGGGTGGGCCTGCTGGGCCACGTTGGCGCCCTGCAGCCGCGACAGTTCGATGATGTCCTGCACGAGCGCTGCCAGGCGGGTGGATTCCTTGTGCATGCGCTTAGCGAAACGGCGGACCGCTTCCTCGTCGCCGGGCGAAGCCTCCAGCGCCTCCGCGAGCAGCGAGATGGCGCCGACGGGGGTCTTCAGTTCATGCGACACGTTGGCGACGAAGTCGTTGCGGATCTCTTCGGTGCGCGTGATCTCCGTGCGGTCGTCGGCGAGCAGCAGGATGTATTCCTCCCCGAGCATTGCCGCCCGGACCTGCACTATGATCGTCCCCCGGCCCAGCGGACCGCGCGGCAGTTCGAACTGGTTCTCCAGGATCACGCCGTCGCGCCGCACCTTGGCGGTCATCTCCAGCAGCTGCTGGTGCACCACGGTGTGCCCGCGGACCAGCCCGTAGGCGTAGGCGCCGGGGCTGGCACGCACCACCCCGTCGATGGCGTCCACCACGAGGAAGGCGCGGCCGACGACGGCGAGCACCTCTGCGGCGCCTTCCGGAAGCGATGGCTCGTCGGTTTCGACGTCGCTGATCTTGCGCTGCTGCTCACTGATCCGGAAGGCGAGCACGCCGAAGATGCCGAGCGACAGGCCGACCAGGCCCGCGATCACACCGATGAGCATTGGATCCACGGCTCCAGCTTAGGCGCTGCCGTGAGCCGGAAACCGAAAACTTGTGCGGTTGCAGCGCTGGTTCAGCTAACGTTCATCTATTGGGGCGCAACAGTTCACCGGAGGCTGGCAGGGTGGCAGGTTGAACGCCGCTACGGTGAAACGAAACGTGGCCTGCCACTGCGGTGCCTGCAACGTTGAAGAGGAAAGGACGCACCCGTGCGTAAGGTTTTTCAGGAAGAGCTCACCCAGGTCGGCGAGCAGCTGGTCGAGATCTCGAAGCTGGTCAGCGAGGCCTTTGAGAAGGCGACGACGGCTTTCGAAGGCGCCGACATCGACCTCGCCGAGGACGTCATCGCTGCCGACGCACGGATCGATTTCCTGCAGAACAGCCTCGACGAGCGTGCCATCGACATCCTCGCCCTGCAGGGCCCGGTGGCCAGCGATCTGCGTATGATTGTCGGTTCGCTGCGGATGAGCGCGTCGCTGGAGCGGATGGGCGATCTCGCCCGGCACATCGCCCAGCTCGCCCGGCTGCGCTACCCGGCCGTCGTCATCCCGGAGCAGTTGCGGGAGACGTTCCAGAATTTCGCCAAGTCGGACCTGGAAATCGCGGAGAAGCTCACCGTGCTGCTGGAAACACGGGACCTGGAAGTAGCCCGCGACATCCTCAAGGCCAACAGCACGGTAAACGACCTGCATCTGAGCGTCTTCAAGGCCATTGCACGCAGCGACTGGACGGAATCCGCAGCGACCACCGTGGATGTCGCCTTGGCCAGCCGCTACTTCGAACGTTTCGCGGACCATGGCGTCTCCGTCGCGCAAAAGGTGACCTACCTGGTCACCGGGGCGTGGCACCCGAACAGCATCGAACACAGCTGAGGCACGCCTTCACGGGGAAACCTCTTACGACGACGGCGGACGGTCACCAAGGTGACCGTCCGCCGTAGTCGTAGCCTGGGGCGTTACTTCTTGCCCTGGTTCGCGACTGCCTTGATGGATTCCGCGGCGGCCTCCGGGTCGAGGTACGTGCCGCCCGGGTTCAGCGGCTTGAAGTCCTCGTCCAGTTCGTAGACGAGCGGGATGCCGGTGGGGATGTTGAGACCGGCGATGTCCGCATCGCTGATGCCGTCAAGGTGCTTGACCAGGGCCCGCAGCGAGTTGCCGTGGGCGGTGATGAGGACCGTCTTGCCCGCCTTGAGTTCTTCCTTGATGTCCGATTCCCAGTAAGGCATCAGGCGGATCAGGACATCCTTGAGGCACTCTGTGCGCGGGAGGGCATCGCCGAGGTCCTTGTAGCGCGGGTCCCCCACCTGGGAGAACTCGGAGTCGTCCGCAAGGGGCGGCGGCGGGGTGTCGTAGGAGCGGCGCCAGGTCATGAACTGTTCCTCGCCGTACTCGGCCAGCGTCTGGGCCTTGTCCTTGCCCTGCAGCGCACCGTAGTGCCGCTCGTTCAGACGCCAGTCGCGCTTGACGTCGATCCAGCCACGGTCGGCTTTCTCCAGCGCAAGGTTCGCGGTGTTGATGGCCCGCTTCAGTCGCGACGTGTAGAGGATGTCCGGGAGGAGGTTGTTCTCCACCAGCAGCTCACCGCCACGCACCGCCTCGGCACGTCCCTGGTCGTTCAGGTCGACGTCCACCCAGCCGGTGAACAGGTTCTTGGCGTTCCATTCGCTGTGGCCGTGGCGCAGCAGAATCAGCTTGTAAGTCATGCTTTTCATCCTAGTCGAGCCCCCGTGTGCCCTGCCCTGCGTTACACCGGCCACGCCAGGTGGGCCTCAAAAGGGAGGATAAGGTGGGTCTGTGGTGCAGAAGGCCGAGCGTGTGGTGTCCCCCCGGAACCCGGGCGGCGCCACCGGCGCACCCCACACCGGCACGGCCCGGACCGGCCGGCCGGTGGGCAACGTGACCCGCGGGACCACTAACCCCAACAGGATGCGGCGGGTTGACCGGTGGCTGACTGGACCGCAGGCCTGGCGGTTGCGGGCCGCGGCAGACCCGCTCGTCGTCGACCTGGGTTACGGTGCCTCCCCTGCGACCGCCGTCGAACTTTTTGAGCGGCTCTCCGCCGTTAGGCCCGACGTGCGCGTGGTCGGGATTGAGATTGAGCCGGAGCGGGTGCGGCAGGCGAAGCCGCTGGAACGGCCCGGACTGAGCTTTCGGCTGGGTGGCTTCGAACTGCCGGTGCCGGGACGGCCGGTGCTGGTCCGGGCCTTCAACGTGTTGCGCCAATATGAGGAAGCTGACGTGCCGGCCATCTGGCGGCTGGTGCAGGACCGCCTGGCGCCCGGCGGGCTGTTTATCGACGGTACCTGCGACGAGATCGGACGCCGGGTCACGTGGGTGGCCCTCGACGCCGAACGGCCGCTCAGCCTGGGCCTGTCCATGCGCTTCGGCGGCTTCGAACTCCCGTCGGACATCGCCGAACGGCTACCCAAGGCGCTGATCCACCGGAACGTGCCCGGCGAGAACATCCACAGGTATCTGCAGGCGATGGACCGGGCGTGGCTGGAAGCGGCGCCGCTGGCGTCGTTCGGGAACCGGCAGCGCTGGACGGCGATGTGCCGGGCACTGAACGACGGCGGCTGGCCGGTCCGGGACGGGCCCTCGCGCTGGCGTCTGGGCGAACTGACGGTGGACTGGGACGCCGTGGCGCCGGGCTAACTTCGGGGTAGGCCAGGCTCCGGATACTGTCGCCGGGCTGGCTCGGTCACCAGGGGCCGTAGGGACCCATGTTGCGGCTGCCGCCGCGGCCGGCGTCCTTGACGGCCGGCCGGACGTCGGCAAGGTAAACGGAGGCCGCCGTCACGGCCGCGAGGCCGAAGAGCCCCAGCGGGCCGAAGAACCCGCCACCGCCGCCGAGCAGCGACAGCAGGCCGATTGCCAAGGCCCCGCCGGTAAGGGCAAGCCAGAAGGTCTTGGTCCGCTTGGAGACGGCTTCGAAGGCGTTGGCCTTGTGCCGCAGGCAGTCGAAGAACGCCCACACCTCAAGCCCCAGGGCTACGAGGGCAAGGAGAAAATAGACTCCCCTGTCGGCAAAATCAATCAGCGTTCTTCCGTCCATGGTCCCAGCCTAGCCGCCCAGCGACGCCAGGGCCTGCTCCAGATCGGCCCACAGGTCCTCGACGTTTTCAATCCCGACGCTCAACCGGACCAGGTTCTCCGGCACGCTGAGCGGCTCCGCGGTGTGCCGGCGCCGCCGCTCGATCAGGGACTCCACTCCGCCGAGCGAGGTGGCCGGCAGCCACAGCTGCAGGGCGGCGATCATCCGGTCAGCGGTGTCCGCACCGCTGAGGCCCGCGCCGGGCACCGGCGCCATCTCGATGCACAGCACCGAGCCGAAGCCCTTCATCTGTGCTTTGGCGCGCTCGTGTCCGGGGTCCGTTGCCAGGCCCGGGTAACGGATGCTGCCGACGAGCGGGTGCCGGCTCAGCCGCTCGGCGAGCACCGCGGCGGAGGCCTGCGAGCGCTCAATCCGCAGCGCCAGGGTACGCAGCCCTCGCAGCGCCAGCCACGCCTCGAACGGCCCGGCGATGCCCCCGTGGATGGTGCGGTGGTGCAACAGTTGCGCGTGCAGGTCCGGGTCGGACGTGACGAGGGCGCCGAGGACCACGTCCGAGTGGCCGGAGAGGTACTTGGTAACGGAGTGCAGGACGACGTCGGAGCCCAGGGCCAGCGGCTGTTGCACCAGCGGGGTGGAGAAAGTGTTGTCGGTAACGACGAGAGCCCCGGCCGCGTGCGCCGCCGTCGTGAGCGCCCGGATGTCCGCAACGCCGAGCATGGGGTTGGTCGGGCTTTCCAGCCACAGCATGCTGGCAGGCGAGCCGCCGGCGGGAGCCAGCTGCTCCAGCACGGCGTCGGTGTCCGAGATGTCCACCGTCCGGAGCTCCAGCGCGCCTTTCTGCGCCAGTTCCGTAGCCATCACCAGCGAACCGGCGTAACTGTGGGACGGCATCACGAGCACCCCCTGCGCGGGGACCAGCGACAGCGCGGAGCTCACCGCAGCCAGGCCCGAGGCGTACAGCAGACCCGGCAGCGTGGCGCCCTCGAGCTGGGCCAGGGCCTGCTCGAAGGGGTCCCAGGTGGGGTTGGAGTAGCGGCCGTAGCCGCGGTCACCGGGGCCCAGCGGGCCGGTGCCGAAATAGGTCGAGGACAGCACCAGCGGCGGGTTGACCGGCGCGTCGCGTTCGCGCACCGGACGGCCGGCCGCGACCACTACGGTTTCGGCGGAAAGGGAGACTGTCTGCTCTTCGGAAAGACTCATGGTCACAGGGTACTTCGGCCCCCCGGCAAGCCCGTAAGGCGTTACGCGCGGGCCGTCTAGTGTCAGGGATTGTCGGTAGGCTAGAGCCGTGACTACCCAGACCCCCGGACCGTTCCCCGGACTGTTCATTGCCTTCGAAGGCGGCGACGGCGCCGGCAAGTCCACCCAGGCGGCGGAACTGGCAGGGGCGCTGGAGACCCGCGGACTGACGGTGCTGCGGACGCGCGAGCCCGGCGGCACGCCCATCGGCGAGAAACTGCGGTCGCTGGTCCTGGACCACGGGCACGGCCACATTGACGCCCGCACCGAGGCCCTGATCTTCGCAGCGTCCCGCGCGGCGCACGCTGAGCAGGTGATCCGTCCGGCGCTGGAGCGGGGGGAGGTGGTCCTCACCGACCGGTACATCGACTCGTCGGTGGCCTACCAGGGTGCCGGCCGCGGCCTCGGCACGGATGCAGTGCGGGAGATCAACGACTGGGCCACCTCCGGCCTTCAGCCTGACCTGACGGTGTTGCTTGACGTCGATCCTGCCGACGGCCGTCGACGCCGGACCGCCGGCGACGCCGCGGAGGACCGGCTCGAATCAGAGGCCGACGAGTTTCACGCCAGAATCCGTACCGCGTTCCTCGGGCTGGCCACTGCCCGGCCGGAGAAGTACCTGGTCCTCGCGGCCCAGCTTCCTGTGCAGGGACTGGCGGCCCGGATCCTGGAACGGGTCGAGGCGCTGCTTGAACTCCGCCAGGGCAGCTCGGCATGAGCGTCTGGGATGACCTGCAGGGCCAGCCGGCCGTCGTCGCCCAGCTGCGCCAGGCTGCCGAGCGTGGTGAGGGCCTGACGCACGCCTGGCTGTTTACCGGCCCGCCCGGTTCCGGCCGGTCCAATGCTGCCAAGGCCTTTGCCGCCGCGCTCAACTGTGACCAGGAGGACGTCGCCCGGCGCGGTTGCGGTGAGTGCCCCGCCTGCCAGACCATCGTCGGCGAGACGCACTCCGACGTCACGTTCGTGCGGACCGAAAAGGTCACCATCACCATCGATGAGGCCCGTGAGCTGGTCGCCACGGCCGGCAACCGGCCTTCCTCCGCCCGCTGGCGGATCATCGTCGTCGAAGATGCCGACCGGATGGCGGAGCGAACCACGAACGTGCTGCTGAAAGCCATCGAGGAGCCGACGCCGCGCACCATCTGGATGCTGTGTGCGCCCTCCCCGGCTGACGTGCTCGTGACGATCCGCTCCCGGTGCCGCGCGGTGGCGCTGCGGCTTCCGCCGGCCGCCGACGTCGCGACCCTCCTGGTCAAGCGCGACGGCGTCGACCCGGACGTCGCCGAACGCGCCGCCCGCGCCGCGCAAAGCCATGTCGGCATCGCCCGCAGGCTCGCCCGCGATCCCGAGGCCCGGGAACGCCGGCTGGAAACGGTGCGGTTCCCGCTGCACCTGCGCGGTGTCACCGCCGCTGTGATGATGGCGGACAAGCTGGTCAAGATCGCCACCGAGGAAGCCAACAGCTCCAATGACGAGCGTGACGCCGCCGAGAAGGCCGCGCTGCTCGCCACCCTCGGCGCGCCCGAGAGCGGCCCGCTCCCGGCGGCCATGCGGGGTCAGGTCAAGCAGCTCGAAGACGACCAAAAGCGGCGCGCCAAACGATCCGTCACCGACTCCCTTGACCGCACCCTGACTGACCTGCTGTCCTTTTACCGGGACGTACTAATCATCCAGATGGGAAACGCCGTCGAACTGGTCAACGCCGAGTTGAGGAGCGAGCTGCAGGAATTTGCCGGCCGTTCCACGCCCGAGGTGACCCTGGCCCGCATGGACGCCATCAACACCGCCCGCAAACGGATCACGACCACCAACGTGGCCCCGCTGCTGGCGATCGAGTCCATGGCCGCCAGCCTTATCTAACCCTCCAGCCGGGCTCCGCCCGCCTCGACCCCAGTTCCACATTTCCCAAGGAGAACCGCATGACGCCAGCACCATCCCGGCCCGCAGACAACCGGCCCCCCGGGATCGGCGTGCGGCGGGCCGGCGCCCTTGCGCTGGGTCTGGTACTGGCGCTGGTGCTCACTTCCTGCACGCTTTTCGGAGCCGGCGACGGCGGCGCGAAGGGCGCCCCGGGGAAGGCTGACCCCTCAATCGCCGACGCTGCGCCGGCAGAGCTGCGCAGTTTCTACTCGCAGCAGCTGAACTGGACGCGCTGCGAGGGTGACTTCCAGTGCGCCAAGGTCAAGGTCCCGCTGGACTACAGCAAGCCCGACGGCGGCACCATCGAAATCGCGGCCCTCAAGCTGGCCGCCAAGAGCGGCAACAAGAAGGGCAGCCTGCTGGTCAACCCGGGCGGCCCCGGCGGCTCCGGCTATGACTTCGTCAAGGACGCCGGCACGACAAACATTTCCGACAAGGTGCGCGCGGCTTACGACGTCGTCGGCTTCGACCCCCGCGGCGTGAAGCGCTCCGCACCGGTCACCTGCCTGACTGATCGGGAACGCGACGCCAACCGGGCCAAGATCTACAACCTGGACACCGACGCCGGCCTGGCCGAAGCCCTGGCGGACAACAAGGCCATTGCTGCCAAGTGTGCCGAGAAAACCGGCCCTGTGCTGGCCCACGTCGACACCGTCAGCGCCGCCAAAGACCTCGACATCCTCCGCGGTGTCCTGAACGACACGAAGCTGAACTACCTCGGCTACTCGTACGGCACGTTCCTCGGCTCCACCTACGCCTCGCTGTTCCCGGACAATGTGGGCCGGATGGTCCTGGACGGCGCGATGGATCCGTCGTTGAGCTACGAGGAACTGACCGCAGGCCAGGCGAAGGCGTTTGAAAAAGCGATCCGCGCCTATGTCACCAAGTGCCTGCAGGGCAGCGGCTGCCCCTTCAGCGGCAGCCCCGATGCCGCCGTCGGGCAGATCGGGGACCTCATCGCGGCGGTCGCAGCCAACCCGCGGCCCGCCAAGGACGGCAGGATCGTCAACGCCTCCATGTTCGTCAGCGGATTCATCCTGCCGTTCTACAACGACGACAACTGGCCGGTGTTGACCCAGGCGCTGGACAGCGCGATGAAGGGCGACCTGTCGCCGATGCTGCGGCTCTCCGACTTCGGCGCGGACCGCGAGCCGGACGGCACCTACTCCGCGAACTCCACCTTCGCCTTCAACGCCATCAACTGCCTTGACTACCCGATGTCCTCCGATACGGCGGCGATGCGGGCCGAGGAACAGCAGCTCCGCCAGCTCTCCCCCACCCTGGGCTACTACTTCGCCTACGGCGGAACGAGCTGCAAGGACTGGCCGTACAAAAACCTCCGGACCCCCGCTCCGGTGGAGTACAAGGGCTCCGCCGACATCGTCGTGGTGGGCACCACCGGGGATCCTGCGACGCCGGTCGAGTGGGCCAGCGCCTTGCGCAAGCAGCTGGGCACGGCCTCGCTGCTGACCTGGAAGGGTGAGGGGCACACCGCCTATGGCCGCTCCAACAGCTGCATCGAGAAGGCAGTGGACGGATACCTCGTCGACGGCAAAACACCGGCCGACAACACCGTCTGCTAGGACTCCGGTTTGACCTCCGCCGGCTCATTTTGACCCGGGCGCGGGCGCTCCATTACAGTTGTCTCTTGCATGATCCGCCCGGTTCGCCGGGGTTTCACGCGGTTGCTTCCTTAGCTCAGTCGGTAGAGCGTCTCACTCGTAATGAGAAGGTCATCAGTTCGATTCTGATAGGAAGCTCAAGGAAGAACCCCG
The DNA here is from genome assembly GCF_030816855.1 of Arthrobacter sp. B3I4. Taxonomy (NCBI): domain Bacteria; kingdom Bacillati; phylum Actinomycetota; class Actinomycetes; order Micrococcales; family Micrococcaceae; genus Arthrobacter; species Arthrobacter sp. B3I4. Next base: position 242,107 of record NZ_JAUSYK010000001.1, read on the forward strand.
TACTCCAGCTGATTCAGCAGGAGTGCGGGGTTCTTTGCTTTGCGCCGGGGCTGTGCTGCTTGCCGGTATTACCGGGCCGGGTAGAGCGGTGCACCTACGGGGCGGTCGAAGCGCTGGCCGGCAGGGTTGGAGGGCAGGACCATGAAGACCAGCAGCGCCAGGGCACCCAGGAACGGGACCAGGACAATCAAAAGCATCCAGCCGCTCATGTTCACATCGTGCAGCCGCCGCACGGACAGCGCCAGGGACGGAACGATCGTTGCGAGTCCCCAGACCACGGCCAAGATGCCGCCGATGACGGTTCCGGGCCCGGTGGTCGTGCCGTAGGCCGTGGTGGTGGTTCCGGACCCGATGATGACGTTGAGGAGGACGGATACAACGACGGAAGCCAGGGTCCACCACCAGTATTCGCTGCGGCTGGCCCTGCCGTTGAAGGTCGCGTACTTCTTGAAGAAGCGCTGGAGCGCTGCCGGAAAAGGTGCCCCGTAGTAGGGCGCCCAGAGCGGCGGCTCGGCTTTGTAGGCCGGCTGGTCTGAAGGATACGGCTGCTGGTACGTCAAGGTTCCCCCTATTGATGATTCGATGATTACGACATCATCGTAGGGGTCCGTGCCGCCCAAACGCCGATATAACCGTGTTTCAATCCAAGGGGCGGCGTGAGGGTCTTCAGCTCGGTTCGGATAGGAAGCTGTCGAGGATCTGCTCCAGGGACCTCAACTGGGGGCCCGTGAGGTGCGCTCCGCCGTCGGCCAGCTGTTCGAGCAATTCGGCAGCCGTCTCCGCGGCCTCTTCAAAGGTTCGCCGTTCCCGCTGTAAAAGGCGTTCAACCCACGCCTGATCTTCCACCATCGACCTGTCCCCCTCGGCCGAGTCTCTCCCCCGATGCCGAGCCTACCGGACCGCAGAGCTACCCGCCGGTATGAAGCATGCCGGCACGGCTGGCACACCTTACTCTGGGCCGGGTTGGCGTGGTCACACCGCAGGCACAGAGGGATGTCTGCCCGGCAGCCTCGGGAGCATACTAAAGGAATGAGCGACCGTGACGATTTCCTGCTTTGGGTGAAGTCAGTGCTCTACCAGGCCGAGCTCACACTGCATAACGGCGATGCCGAACCGCGCAAGCAGATCTGGTCCCGCAACGAGCCGGTGAGCGTCTTGGGGGCATGGCGCAATGCATACGGCCTGCAGCAGGTGGACGAACTCTTCACCGCTCTCGGGCAGAGCTTCTCCCATTGCACGTCCTACGACTGCGAACTGCAGGCCTACGACGTCGTGGGCGATATGGCCTACACCGCCGGACTGGAACACTCCTCAGCCTCCGTCAACGGTGAACCGCGCACCTACACGCTTCGAGCCACGCAGGTGTACCGCCGGGAGGACGGCCACTGGAAGGTGGCGCACCGGCACGGCGACACGGTGCTTCCGGACCCCGACGGCGCGTCATAGCCAATCGGGGCACCCGGCCCCGACTGCCCTTGTCATCCCCTGCCGCGTCGGCGAACCTTGGGACATGGACCGGCCCCGCCGCGAGGTACCCGCCGCTTCCGGGCCGGGAACACCCGACGCCGGCCGGCAGGGTTCCGCTGGCAGCCGCCGGCCGTGGGGCACGGTGGTTGCTTTCGGGCTGGTCAGCCTGGCCACCGACGTCGTGTCCGACGGCGCCCGCCCGCTGGCCGGGCCTTTGCTGGCGCAACTTGGTGCCTCGGCGTTGCTGGTGGGGCTGGTAACCGGTGGGGCGGAAGCCGCGTCGCAGGGCCTTCGCCTGGTCTTTGGCCCCTGGGCTGACCGCACGCACAGATACTGGTCATTCACGATTGCCGGCTACGCCCTGACAGCAGTCTGCGTCCCGTTGCTTGCCGCCGCCCCTGCAACGGGGACGGCCGGACTGGTCCTCGCCTCGGTACTGATCATCGGGGACCGGGTAGGCAAGGCGGTGCGCAGTCCCGCCAAGACGGTGCTGCTCGCCTCAGCCGCCAAAGGCGTCGGACGCGGACGGGGATTCGCGGTCCACAAATCCCTGGACCTCACCGGTGCACTGCTCGGTCCAGTCATCGTCGCTGCCGTGCTGGCCGCCACCGGGATGCTCTCCGCCGCGTTCGCGGTACTGGCCGTCCCGGCAACGGCCGCGCTGGCATTGCTATTGTGGCTGCGCCGCCGGGTCGCAGGGCCCGGCGGAGGCACAGTCGTTGACGGTGGCACTGGGGACGGCAGCATTGTTGACGGCGGCCCAGTCGCCGACGGCGGGGCGACGGTGGTTGGTAGCGGCACCGCCGGTGGGGAAGGCGCCGCCCCGGGCCCCGCGCCGTCGTTGTTTACCCGGGACTTCCTGCTCTTCGCGGTCAGCGCCTTCTTTTGGAGTGCGGGCCTGGTGGCGTTCGGAGTCATTTCCTACCATCTGACCACCGAGGCGGACCTGCCGGTCGCGGTGGTTCCGCTGCTCTACGCGGGGGCCATGGCTGCCGCGGTATTCGGGACCTTGGCCAGTGGCTTCCTGTACGACCGGGTGGGCGGGGCCGTGCTTCTGGCGCTGCCGGTCCTTATCGCGGCCGTTCCCGTCCTTGCGTTCTCCACCGGCCTGGTGCTGATTCTGGCCGGGGTGGCCATCTGGGGCGCGGCCACAGGGATCCAGGACTCCACGGTCAAGGCCCTCATTGCGGACCTCGTGCCGGAGGCACGGCAGGGATCGGCGTACGGGGTCTTTGCGGCCTTCGAAGGGGCCGGCGCGCTGGCCGGCGGCGCCCTATACGGCGCCCTCTACTCCGACAGTCCAGCCCTGACCGCTGCGGTGGCGGCGCTGCAGTTAGCGGCGCTGGTGCTGCTGCTTAGAACTGTCCGCCAAGCCCGCGCGGCATAACGCCGGTGTGGGGCCTGGACGTCAGCGGCCCCAGACCGAGGCGGCGCCGGAGTGCCCGGTCACGATGCTCTGGTAGAGGAAGAAAGCACCGGCCAGGGCGCCAGCAACCAGCAGAACAATCCGCACGACGCGGTTGTCGCGTATCCGGCCCAGGAAGGCGAAGCGGCGGCCGATTGGGTCGTAACTCACAACGATCATTGCGGCAACGAGAACGAAGAAGATGACCGAGACGACCTTCAGCACGTCCCCCTGCTCGGCGTGCTCCCGGATCGCCGCGGTCGCCGGACGGGATTTCTGCAGCTGCTCTCCTGCCTGCGCCGTGACGAGTGCGACCGGAACCAGGCCAAGCGAGAGAACGCCCAGCGGCCAGGCGAGATACCGGCGCCAACGCGGCGCTGCTGCGTAGACGATGGCCGCAAGCCCGGCAATCGGTCCGAGAACCACGACGGCGTGGACCAGGAGGATGTGGGCAGGAAGTCCAGCAATCTCAATCACGGGTGGCTCTCCTCGGTTGGACGTGCGCTGCGAAGCCCCGGCATGGGGGCCGAGGCTTCTATGATTCTTGCATGGCACCCAGTGAGCTGGCGGGCATCGCGGCGCAGCTGTACGCGTTGCCCTTCGACGACTTCATTCCGGGCCGGACGGCCGCCGCCAAGGAGTTGCTCGCCGGGCAATCCGTTACTACGGAGCTGCGCTCCCGGGCGGCCGAGGTGCGTGCACTGCCCAAACCGTCGGTGAGCGCCTGGGCCGTGAACATGCTCGCCTGGCACCGGCCCGAGACGCTCGGTGAGCTGGCCGGGTTGGGACTTGCGATGCGCCAGGCACAGGATGCCCTGGACGCGCCAAGGCTCCGCAGCCTGGCCGGGGAACGGCGCAGAGTGCTGGCCGATACTGTCGGCGCCGCGCGCAAGGTGGCGGAACAGCAAGGCCGCAAGATCAGCGGTGCGATCGCCTCGGAGGTGGAAGAAACCCTGCGGGCAGCCACTGCCGACGAGGGCGCCGCCGCCGCGGTCCGGAGCGGGCGCTTGCTACGTGCCTTGTCCGCCAACGGGGTCGACGCCGCCGAGCTCACCGGCGCGATAGCTGTCCCGGAGGCACCCCCGGCGGCACCGGCGGCTGCGGGAACGGCGGGAACGGTGCCCGCAAGGGGCAGGACGGCGAAAAGCGGCGACTCGGAGGACAGCGGCGGCTCGTCGAAAAACGGCGACTCGTCGAACAATGCCGGCGCGGCGGAAGAGGCCGGCCCGGCCCAGGGCCAGCCCCGGTTGCGGGCCGTCCGGCAGGAGCGGCTGGCTCCCAGCCCGTCCGCGTGGCAGCGCGCTGAGGCCGCCCTCCAGCAGGCCGCCGACGCCGCGAAATCCAGCGCGGCTGAGGAACAGCGCACCGCCAGTGAACGGGACGACGCCGTGGCGGAAGCCGCTGCGCTGACGGAGGAGGCAGCCAGGCTCAAGGAAGACCTCGCACGTGCCGAGGACGGACTTCGGCGGGCGCGGAAGCGCCTCGATTCGGCCACGGCAGCCGCGCAACAGGCGGCCCGGGCGGCGGACAAGGACCGCCGCCGCGAAGACCTGGCAAGGGAAAGAGTGCTGCGGCTGGGCAACACGCCCGGTCGATGACCGCTTTACTGTCAGAGGTCGGTTGCAGACTTAATCCATGGAACAACAACAGGATTTCGCACAGCACTGGGAAGTCACCTACCTGGACACCGAGAGCGGCCGGGTTCGCACCGAGTCGTTCGACGACGCTGTGTCGGCCGAACGCTTTGCCTGCCGGCACGCCCACGACGAGCACGGCTGGGTCGTTGTCGATGCGGTACATCCCACGGAAGGCCGCGCCGCCGCCTGATCCCGGGGTCCCGGTCCGGCTCGCCGCCGGAAAACGTGAAAAGGCCCCCACCCGAAGGTGGAGGCCCCATCACTTAGCCGCTGCTGCGGGACGCCGCCTAAGCGAAGTCGGACACGGCCGGGTCGGCGCCGATGCGGCCCGCGCCCTCCGCGGTGCGGTCCAAGCCGTTGATGGCCTCAACATCCGTGGCGTCGAGGGTGACGTCCAGCGCCGCATAGTTCTCCCGGATCCGCGACTCTGTCACGGACTTCGGGATGACGACGTTGCCGATCGCGAGGTGCCAGGCGATGACAACCTGCGCCGGTGTGGCGTTGTGCTTGGCTGCGATCTGGGCAACCACCGGGCTTTCCAGCAGCTCGCCGCCCTGGCCGAGCGGAGACCAGGCTTCGGTGAGGATGCCGTGGGAAGCATTGAATTCCCGCAGCGCTGCCTGGTTGAAGAACGGGTGAAGCTCAATCTGGTGGATGGCAGGCACGACGCCGGTCTCGTCGATGATGCGCTGCAGCCCCTCCTTGGTGAAGTTGGAGACGCCGATGGACTTTACCCGGCCCTGCTTCTGAAGCTCAATGAGCGCCTTCCAGGTATCCACGAACTTGTCCTGCTTGGGCTGCATCCAGTGGATGAGGTACAGATCCAGGGACTCAAGCCCCAGTCGTTCCATGGATTCCTCGAACGCCTTAAGCGTGGAGTCGTAGCCCTGGTCGGCGTTCCACAGCTTGGTGGTGATGAAGATTTCCTCCGGCTTAAGACCCGAGGTCTCGATCGCCCGGCCTACCCCGGCTTCATTTCCGTAGATCTTGGCGGTGTCGATATGCCGGAAGCCGGCCTCGAATGCCTGGCCGACCACCTTCTCAGCGACGTCGTCCTCAACCTGCCACACGCCGTAACCGAGCTGAGGGATGGTGTTGCCGTCATTGAATTTCAGTTCAGGTGAAAAAGTCATCTTTTTATCCTGCCAACTCATTGCTCCCGGCGCCAGCGTTTTATGCGACGCTAAGCTAGCCGCTTAACTCGGAATATCCGCCGGTAACGTGCGGGAATCAGCCAGCCGCCGCCTCGGTGAGCCGGCGTTCGGCGTCGTCGATGTGCTCCACCACAGTCTCCGCCCGGCGTCGCACGGAAGCGGCCCCTACCGGCACCGGCCCGACGGCGAGGCGGAGCATGGCGGCCGCTTCCGCCGTCATGGCCAACGAGTTCCCGGCGGTCGAGAGTGAACGGTGCACGCCCGCCAAGGGGCCCGGGATGTCGAGACCCTCGCTGGGCGAGCGGCGCTGGGCCTCCTTGCAGATCCGGCGGACCCGGACGGCCAGCTCGGAGAGTTCGTTCGCGATCTGCACCAACTCGGCGTACAGCTCCTCGTCTTCCACCCCTTCGAGGACCTGGTGATACCGGTCCAGCCCGCGGATGAAACGGTCGTGGGCACGCCGCCACAGACCCTTGCCGAGTTCGGCGTCGTCCTTGCGTCCCTGCCGCGCGGCGCTGAAGAATCCCAACGGTGTCCTAGAGGTACTGTCCCGGACCATGGTCCGGGTCTGCGGGTTGGGAGGGGTCCATCCCCGGCCGTGGCTCGGCGGCCCGCTGGGGCTCGCCGTTCTCACCAATGATGACGCCGGGTGCGATCATCGTCCCGGGCGGCAGCTGACGCAGCTGCATCTGGGCGGCGGCGTGCTCGCGGGCGGCATGCTGCGCCGCGATGGCCGTCTGGATGCCGTGGAACAGGCCCTCGAGCCAACCGACCAGCTGGGCCTGGGCGATGCGGAGCTCAGCGTCGGAGGGGGCACCATCCTCGGGGAACGGCAGGTGGATGCGCTCCAGTTCCTGGACCAGTTCGGGAGCCAGTCCGTCTTCCAGTTCCTTGATGGAGCGTTCGTGGATTTCGGCCAGCCGGATGCGCGCAGCGTTGTCCAGCGGGGCGGACTTCACTTCGTCGAGCAGCTGCTTCAACATGGTGCCGATTCGCATCACCTTGGCCGGCTCGTCCACCAGGTCCTGGAGGTGGCTCGCCCGGCTGCGCGGTGCGGTGGCAGCAACGGGTGGGCCGTCCACTGGGGTTCCCTCCACCGGGGCTCCTGCCTCTGGCGCTCCTGAATCTGCAACGGCTGTATCCGGAACGACTGCATCGGGCACATCAGAGTCCGGAGCTGCTGCCTTGGGGTTGCCGTCGCCGGGCTGAGTGTGGTTCGACTCGCTCATGGCTTCATACTCTCACGCTCAAGTTCGGCCCGTCGGACGCCCGGTGATCCGGCCCCCCCGCCGGAAAAGGCAGAAGGCGCCGGGGGAACTGGGTCCCCCGGCGCCTTCTGCGCCGGCTCTGCACTTAGCAGCAGCGGCCCTGCGGGTTGCTGTCCTGGCGGTCCGTATGGTCCCGCCAGAAGTCACGTTCACACATCGGTGGCCCGTCGTGTCCCGAGACCCGATGGTGCTCCAGGTACTTCTTGTAGGCGTCGGCTCCGAGGACACCGCTGAAGTAGTCCGCAAAGCCCCGGAGTCCGGCTACCAGCGCGTTCATAGCAGCAACCGCTAGTGCCGAGTGGAGTGTTCGAGCCGCTGGTCCGCAGGCAGCTTCTTCCACTCCGCATCCAGCGCGCGCTCTGCCGGGGTAGGAATGAACCCGGCCGGCGCGAAGACGCGGGACGGCAGCGCCGGATCCTCGTACTCCACATTGGCGAGGCCCGCGGAGGCGTTGCGGTAGGCCTTTGCCGTTGCAATCAGCGCCGTGATGATGACGATGATGCTCAGCACCACGAAGATCACCGAGAGCCATCCCTGGATCATCGTGTTGCGGACTACGGCTTCCATGGCAGCCGTCGTCTTGGCCGTACCAAAGGACGTTTTCCCGTCGGCGAGGGCCTTGGCGAAGGCAGCGTTGTTGGCGAAGTACCCGACGGCGGGCACCGGCGAGAAAATCTTGTAGAAGCTCGCCGTGATGGTGACGACTGCTGCAAAGGCCAGCGGCAGGGCCACGATCCAGAGGTACTTGAAGGTGCCCCGCTTGGCCACGATCGCGAGGACCACCGACAGTGCGATGGCCGCGAGCAGCTGGTTGGCGATGCCGAAGAGCGGGAACAACGTGTTGATGCCGCCGAGCGGGTCGGTAACGCCCATGAGCAGCACAGCGCCCCAGGCCAGCACCATGACGGCGGTGGCCAGCCAGGCTCCCGGCCGCCAGGAGTGGTCCTTGAATTTCGGAACGAAGTTGCCGATCGAGTCCTGCAGCATGAAGCGGGCGACGCGGGTGCCGGCGTCGACCGCCGTCAGGATGAAGAGCGCCTCGAACATGATGGCGAAGTGGTACCAGAAAGCCATCATTGCGGTACCGCCAATGAACTGCTGCATGATGTGCGCCAGGCCCACGGCGAGGGTGGGAGCGCCGCCGGAGCGGGAAATGATGCTTTGCTCGCCGACGTCCTTGGCGGTCTGGGCGAGGACATCGGGGGTGATGTTAACACCGGCCAGGCCCAGGCTGTTGACCCATTGCGCGGCTGTTTCCACGGTGCCGCCGGTCAGGGCCGTCGGGGCGTTCATGGCGAAGTAGATGCCGCGGTCGATCGAGATGGCTGCGACGAGCGCCATGATGGCCACGAAGGATTCCATCAGCATGCCGCCGTAGCCGATGAGCCGGGTCTGGCGTTCCTTTTCGATGAGTTTCGGCGTCGTACCCGAGGAGATCAGCGCGTGGAAACCGGAGAGGGCACCGCAGGCGATGGTGACGAACAGGAACGGGAACACCGCACCGGAGAAGACGGGGCCGTTGTCCCGGGAGGCGAATTCGCTGAACGCCGGGACGGTGATTTCCGGACGCACGACAATGATGGCCAGCGCCAGCATCACGATCACGCCGATCTTCATGAAGGTGGAGAGGTAGTCACGCGGTGCGAGCAACAGCCAGACTGGCAGAATCGCCGCGATGAAACCGTAGATGATCAGGCCCCAGGCGATGGTGACCTTGTCCAGGTGGAAGAACGCGGCACCCCATTCGGTGCCGGCCACGGCGCCGCCGCCAATGATTGCGGCCATGAGCAGCACGAAGCCGATCAGTGAAACTTCCATCACCTTGCCCGGGCGCAGGTACCGCAGGTAGACGCCCATGAACAGGGCGATCGGGATAGTCATGCCCACCGAGAAGACACCCCAGGGGCTTTCGCCGAGGGCGTTGACGACGACGAGGGCCAGGATGGCGACGATGATCACCATGATCAGAAGGGTCGCGACGAGGGCCGCGGTGCCGCCGATGACGCCGAGCTCTTCGCGGGCCATCTGGCCAAGGGAGCGGCCGCCGCGGCGCATGGAGAAGAAGAGGACCAGGTAATCCTGGACAGCGCCGGCAAGGACGACACCGATAATGATCCAGATGGTGCCCGGCAGGTAGCCCATCTGGGCGGCGATGACCGGGCCCACCAGCGGACCCGCGCCGGCGATGGCGGCGAAGTGGTGGCCGAACAGGACGTTGCGGTCGGTCCGGACGTAGTCCTTGCCGTCGGCCTTGTATTCGGCGGGGGTGGCGCGGCGGTCGTTCGGCCTGGCGATGTAACGCTCAATCACCTTGGAGTAGAAGCGGTAGCCGATCAGATAGGTGCAGACCGAGGCGAACACGAACCAGATCGCGTTCACCGTCTCACCACGGACGATGGCCAGCATGAACCAGGCGACGCCGCCCAGCAATGCGATTGCCGCCCAGAGGGCAATTTTCGCGGGGGTCCAGTTGCGCTCTTCCGCTTCGCGGGTGGCCTCGTCGACGGCCGTCGCCGGCAGGCCCGGCACCGGTGTGATGTCCTCGTCAACTTGCGCGGTTTTCGGCCTGCCATCCGGCATTGTGCCCATGTCTCCTCCTTGAGAATTCTCAACGAGCAGACCAACAGTCAGACCTGCCCCATGGCACCCTACCAACGCACCCGGCTTGTCGGCAGCGGCGGAAGACCGCCGCGCCGGTGCGGTCGCCAGGCGGTGCCGAGTCCGCGGTGAACGGCGGCTTTGCGGAAACCCTCAGGCGGGGCCGGCCAGTTGCATCAGGCGCGCTTCGCACAGGTCCAGCCAGCGGACCTCCGCCTCGGTCTGGAAGATCAAGGAATCCAGGACCAGAAGCCGCGCTGTGTCCGCCGGGCGGGGGCGTGCGGCCGCTTCCCGGCGGGACTTGGTGTATTCCTGCAGCGCCCGGATGGAGACTGCCCGCTGGGTTTGGATCAGCGCACCGACGTCGACGGCGGGAAGCGTCAGGGCCAGTGCGAGCTTGATCGCAAGTTCGTTGCGGGGCGGATTGGTCCGGGCGACCGGCGAGTGGAACCAAGCTTGGGCTTCCGCCAGCCCGACGTCCGTGATGCTGTAGATGACGTGGCCTTCGCCGTCGCTGCCGTCTTTTTGCACCAGTCCGTCGCGTTCAAGGCGGTCAAGCGTGGTGTAGACCTGCCCGATATTGAGGGGCCAGGACGAACCGGTGCGGTCCTCGAACGCGGCCCGCAGTTGGTAACCGTAGCGGGGGCGGTCCTGCAACAACGCCAGGAGGCTGTGGCGGATAGACATGGTGGATCCGACGGTAGCAGGACAACGGCATACACGCGCCCCAAGACGCGTGTATACCGCGTATGGAATTACTCTATCGCTATTCGCGCGGGCCAGCGTTCAAAATATGCCGCCTCCGCCATGCTTCGCGTCACCCTTGCGACTAGAGGACCAGCAGGACCTTACCCACGTGCTCACCGGAGTCAAAGTAGCGGTGCGCCGCCTGCACCTGGTCCAGCGGGAAGGTCTTGGCCACGAGCGGGTGGATTCGTCCCTCCACCAGCAGCGGCCATACTGCGTCGCGGACCGCGTTCATGATGACCGTCTTCTCCTCCACCGGGCGGGGACGAAGCGAAGTGGCGATGATTGCAGCGCGTTTTCGGAGCAACACGCTGAGGTCCAGTTCGCCTTTTGTGCCGCCCTGCAGACCGATCACCACGAGCCGGCCGTAGTCCGCAAGGGCGTCCACGTTCTGCTCGAGATATTTGGCGCCGACCACATCAAGAATCACGTCGGCACCCTTGCCACCGTTCTGGGCGCGCAGGCTGTCGGGAAATTTCTCCTCCGCGTAATTGATCGCGATGTCGGCTCCAAGAAAAGCCTTGGCGGTGCCGACCTTTTCGGCGGTGCCTGCGGTGGCAGCGACACGGGCGCCCAAGGCCTTGGCCAGCTGGATGGCCATGGTGCCGATGCCACCGGTGGCACCGTGGACGAGCACTGTTTCCCCGGGCTGCAGTTGCGCCGTCATGACCAAATTGGAATATACGGTCGCTGCGACTTCGGGCAGTGCCGCGGCGGTGACCAGGTCCACCCCGTCCGGAACCCGCAGAACCTGGCCGGCCGGGACCGCCACCTGTTGGGCATAGCCGCCTCCCGCGAGCAGCGCGACGACTTTGTCGCCGACCGAGAAAGGTTTGGCGACGCCGGTGCCAAACCCTGAGATCCGCCCCGAAACCTCAAGGCCGGGAATCTCCGAAGCTCCAGGGGGCGGCGGGTAAAAGCCCCTGCGCTGCTGGACGTCCGCCCGGTTCAGGCCGGCGGCCACCACATCGATCAGTACCTCGCCGGGGCCGGGAACGGGCGGCGGGACCTCGCGGAGTTCCAGAACCTCCGGACCGCCGGGCTTTGAGATGTAGACAGCCTTCATGGAGTTCTCCGATTCCTAACTTATTTGTGCGGGCATGCCGGCCGAAACGCACGGCACGAACAACGCCCACTCCAGCCTAGGGCGCCGGACCGGCGCCGTCAGCGAGCGCCGCCGGCTTTTTGTGGCTGCTGACCGACTGTGAAAGACTACGCGTTAGGGAAGGTTGTCCGAGCGGCCGAAGGAGCTGGTCTTGAAAACCAGTGTGCGGTAACCCCGTACCAAGAGTTCGAATCTCTTACCTTCCGCGGTAAGCGCGGTTTTCGTAGCTGAAGGGGCCGTTGTGTCGACCTAAAGGTCGGCGCAGCGGCCCCTTTCCCGTTCCCCAGGCCCGGCTGAGGAACGGCTAGGCTCCCGCTTGACTGATCGTGAAGGCGGATAGGAAGCCCAGCGCGGCAATCAGGCCTGTGAGAATGTGGTGCTCCTCGAAGGCCTCCGGGATCATGGTGTCCGCGAGCATGGCCAGAATGGCGCCGGCGGCGGTGGCGGTGATGAAGGCGACGAGTTCGGCCGACGCGTTCTGCAGGCTCAGGTATCCGATCAGGGAAGCAAGCCCGGAGATCAGGGCTATTCCACCCCACACGCCAAAAACGTAGCCGGCGCTTCGGCCGGATTTTTTCATCCCGGCGGTGCTGGACAGGCCTTCGGGAACGTTGGAGATGAAGACGGCCGCCAGCATCGCGGGGCTCACCGCACCCCCGGCGACCAGACCCAGGCCGAGGACCACGGACTCCGGGATCCCGTCAAGCAACGCTCCGACGGCGATGGCGGTGCCGCTGCCGGGTTTTTCCCGCTCCGAGGGCTGCTTGCCGGCTGACCGCTTTCGGTGCTTGGCTCCGTGCCGGGCCAACAGGGCGTTCGCTGCCACGTAGACCAGCGCTCCGCCCAGGAAACCCGCGGCGGTTGGCCACAGGCCTCCGCCTTGCGCCGCTTCTTCCACGAGATCGAAGGCGAGGGCCGAAATCAGGACGCCGGCGCCGAAGGACATGACGGAGGAAACGACCTTCGACGGGATCTTCCATTTCCAGGAGAGGGCGGAGCCGAGCAGGAGTGCCCCCGCCGGCGACCGTTCCCCAGAACAGAGCTTGGAACCACATCGGCATTATTTCGACCCTTCCGTTTGTCTGTTGCCACGCTACCCCGGGCTCGATGAGGGCTTTGGCCTCTGTCCCCCACACCGGCAGCAGGGCCATCCTATTTACACCGGAGCGTTCAGCCCGCATTACGGGGCCACCCCGGCGCGGGCCCATAGGAGACGAACTCCATGCAGCAGTTAATTCCCTGGCTCATGTTCTGCCTGGCAGTAGCCTTGGTTTGCCTGTTCTGGCCGAACGCCGCCCGGATCTTCATCGGTAGCTTCTTCATTGTGATGGCCGTAGCAGTGAACATGGTGGTGAGTGCCGCGGCCCCGGCTCAATTCGTGAAGCTGGGTGCGGACGCTCCGCTCGTTCCGTTCTACGGCTGGTTTTTCCGAACTGTCGTCGCGGCCGCCCCGCAGGCTGTGGGGTTCTTGGCCGCGTCGGGCGAGATCGCCGTCGGCCTGCTTATCCTCAACCGGGGCAAACGAGTTCGCCTCGGCCTGATCTGCGCCATTGTCTTCCTGCTCGCCATCACGCCCATGGGGATCTGGACGTTGCCGAACCCCATTCTCGCTGGCGGCCTCGCGTTGCTGCTGAGAAAGAACTTCCCCAGCAGCGCGTTGCATGTCCCGCCTCTGCCCTCACACCGCCCGGCCTCACGAAGCAGGTCCACCTAGCCCCGGCGGAATCAGCCCGATGCCGGTTCTGCGGCTTCGGGGACGTCCGCGGGCTGCTCCGCGGTACCGACCCGCCGCTGGCTGCGCCCCTGGGCGGCGGGGGCTTCGGTGCGGAAATTGATTAGCTTGTGGGTTCCATCGCAGTACGGCTTGATCGCCGAGGCGCCGCATCTACAGAGGGCAATCGTTTGCCGCTGCCTGGGCACAGGGTCCCCCGCAGGCGTCACCACATCAAAGTCGCCCCGCACAAGGATGGGACCGTCAGGGCAGACGACGAGGGAGGCGTTCGGGGGCTGCTGGGGAGTGTCGCTCATGGGGTCTTCCGTTCATGGCCGGCGTCGGGGACGAGGCGGACTTTGCCGGCATGCCGGCGTCGCAAGAAGGTCTGGGAGTGCGCGGCGGTCTTGAGCCGGCCCCCTGCGTAAGGCACTCCCCCCGCGAACCGCAGGACCACAGCCGCCCACACGCAGACGGCGCGTTCCAGAAGCCAAAGCGGGGCGAAGAGGGCGGCGCGGAAGGGGAACACTTGGCAGCCGCCGTCGCGCCTGCGGCCGGTTTCTGCCAGCACGACGGCGATCGCAGCGCCGCCCAGGAGGGAGCCGGCGCGACGCCGGAAGGGCAGACTGAGCATGCCGGCCAGCATCGGCAGCAAAGCCAGTTCAACGACAAGCCTGGCGGGTTGGGCGAAGTCGTCATAGGACTGCCGGACCCGCTGGCGAAGGAAGTGGCGGACCGTGGGCGGCGTGCGTGCGACGAACAACCCTGCGGCATGATGCTCGCGTCCTCCGGCGGCTGTAACCGTGCGGATAAGCTCCAAGTTTTCAAAAAGCACCGGCTCGTAACCACCGGTCGCCTCGAGGGCCGCGCGCCGCACCGCAAGGGTCCCGGGGAAGTCGCCGCCGAACGCTCGGTTGACCAGTGTCCGTGACGTGTCCCAGCAAGCATGCCACGGCCAGGTGTCGAAGTAGTTCTGCGGCCGGACAAGGTCGGCATGATCCAGTCCCGCGAGGACGGCGGTGAGGGACTCACGGGTGTACCGCACGTCGTCGTCGGCGATGACCAGCCTGTCGGCGCGGCTCGCCTGCACGCCGGTCAGCACGGCTCTGACCTTCCCGTTGCCCACGCCGCCTGCGGCGGGCCGGAGGTGTTTGACGGCGCGGGGAAACCGGGCACGGTGGTGCTCGAACAGTTCTTCCGGCGAACCGTCCACCACCATAACCGTGATCCAACAGCAGAGTTTCCGCAGGTAGTCCACGAGGCTGTCGAGAGCCAGGTCGTCGATCCACCGCAGCGGCAGGATGTATTCGGCGCTTGTTCCCGGGAGAGCAGGTGCTACCCCGTCGGTCATACGGTGGCGGGTAAGGGGAGGCGAAGTGACGACTTTCCGTCCTCCCAGGCGTCGAGAACGTGGGCGGCAAACAGCGCGTCAAGGGAGCTGACGGCGGCTGCTCCGAAGAGGACATCCTCCAGCAGGCGTGGTTCCGCCTCCACGAGTCCGCCTGCGAGGTCCCGTCCGGCGATCTGCTCGTGAACGGCGTCGGCCTCGACATGCTCATCAAAGTATCGCGTCACGTCCGCACCGAAGCCGAGACGACGGAACCCGTTGCCGTAGAGCTGGTTGGGCCGTGAGGACGTCATCTCGTACATCGCCAGGTGTCCGGCGATCGCCCCCCGCAACCTCCGGTTCAGCCCGAAGAGGGACATGGCATTCACCGACGCCAGGGATATGGCGGGCATCGCGTCCAGGTAGGCGCCATAACGGTCGTCCAGACCCAGTCCCCTCATGGTCCGGGCAAACAAGGCACTGTGCATGCGTTCGGGGTTTCCGCCGCCGTACTCGTCCGCTTGGATTTCCACGAGGGCGGCCTTGGCCCGCCCGGCCAGGCGGGGAATAGCCCAAGTGTGCGGGTCGGCTTCCTTGAGCTGGTACAGCGACTTGTGAGTCAGGAATTCACGGGCCTGGCCCTCCGTCGCTTTCTTGGCAACGTGCCTCGACAGGCTGGGACCGCCGTCCCGGCCAGCGAGCTCAAACAGGAGGGCAGCCGTTTCATCGCTGTCGGGAACTCCGGACTCCGGGAACCGGAGGGTCGCGGTCAGCGGAGCCGCCTGTAACCGAAGCCACTGCTCAAAGGGGTCTTCCAGCAGGTGGCGGATCCTGACGAGCCCAGGATTCCACTCCCAGCAGTCATCCACTCCCTGCAGGCCGCCGTAATGCAGTTCGTAAAGACAGAACAAGCTCAACTGCACGTCCTCGTCGAGGACACCCTCAAGGGCTGACATCCGTTCCGCGACGCGGTCCTGCAGGGCGCTTTCCGCGGCGGGGTCAGCGCCGGGCATTTCAACAAGTAGCGAAAGCAGCCCGGAGCTGATTGGCCCCCGGGCCTCAGGGATCTTCATTTATCTCCTAGAAGTGGGCCGCTCGTGCGCCCTGGCGCGGTTGCCGCGGTTCAGGGGCGAGTGGAAGTTGCACGGGCCGGACGACGGTCGAGCAGCAGTGCCAGGGCGATCATGCCCAGGCCCAGCACGAGGTGGAGCCAGTTGTCTGCGCTGTTGACCGGAACAAAATTTGCAGCTGACTCCTGGTCGATCAGGAGGCCGTAGATCCAGAGGATCATGTATATGGCGCCCCCGAAGAGCAGGTAGTTTCTCGCCTGGTTGTGGGCGCGCGCCATCAGCAGGCCGGCGATGCCGAACAGCAGGTGGACGATGTTGTGCAACACAGACACCTGAAAGGCGCCCAGCAGCAGAGCCTCGGAGCCGTGGCCGGCCAAACCGAGGGTGTCGTAGTGGCTCGTGATGCCCGGGACGAACCCGAGGATGCCGACCAACAGGAAGACTGCTCCTACCGCCTGGGCGGCCCTCTGCATGGTGGTCTTCTGTCGACCTACGCGGTTTGTGTTAGCCACGGCGAACTCTCCTTCATTGCGGAATGTCGATTTTTGCCTCAGCGAACGATGCCGCCGGGCTTAGACCATGCCGGGGTAAGTGGAGAGGATGTAATCGGCGGCGGCGGGGCCCTTGATGCGGAGCGGAGTGCGGCCCGGACGGATCTTCTTCTTCTTCATGGCCGTCCAGAAGGCGTCCTCCGCCCGGGGAACAGAGCGGGACAGGAAGCACCAACTGGTGTAAACGCCGTAAAGGCAATCGCGCCCGACTCCTGTGCCTGAGGCGGCATCCGGGGCGGTGGCTTCGTGAAGGAATTGGTCGTACTGCGAATCTGCCATGGTTGGCTCGTTTCCGCTGGGTGCTTTGGGGGCCGCCGAGGGCTACAGCAGCTGAGGCTTGGGCGCCATGCACGGGACGCCAAGCGAACTTCCCTACGGTGTAGACGCTACGCGTAGAGTGATACATAAGCAAGCTTGCTTACCGATGCGTTTTGGGGCGCGATTGCATCCCGGAACCCCGACACAAAACCCTAAGGAAACCCCATGTCCACCGCAGATAATCCTGCGCCGTCCGAGCCCAAGAAGCCGCTCAGCCGGGAGTTAGTGCTGGCCACGGCGCTGGAGCTGGTGGACGACGAAGGACTGGAAGCGCTGACTATGCGCCGGCTCGGGCAGCAGCTGGGACGCGACCCCATGAGCCTGTACCGCTATGCCAAGAATCGGGCGGAGCTGCTCGATGGCGTTTCCGAACTTGTCCTCAACGAGCTTCCCATCAATCCGGGCGACCCCGATTGGCAGGCCCAGCTGCGCCGCATTGCTCACGACCTCCGCGAACTTGCGCTCCGGCATCCTAATGTCGTGCCACTTCTCGTGACCCGGCCGCTGTCCACTCCCCTTGGCATGCGGCCGCTGGGCACGCTGCGGCCGTTGGAGCAGATCCTTTCCCTCTTGATCGACGCGGGTTTTGCGCCTTCCGACGCGCTCCACGTCTACCGCGCCTACTATGGCTACCTTTACGGCCACATCCTGAACGAATTGCAGGAATTCATCGTTGACCCGGTTGAGAACGAAGCTCTGCTCCGGCTGGGTCTGCATAGGTTGCCGCCCAAGGAATTTCGCCACCTCCGGGACCTCGCCCCGGTACTCGCCGACTACAACGGGATGGCCGAACTCGACGAGGGCATCACTATTTTGCTCGCAGGTCTTACTGAGCGGCTCTCGCCCATGCCCCGCCGGGACACCACCTGAAAGGACCACCATGCTTCTTCTCTTTGGCCTCAGGACGGCGCTGAAAGACCTTCCCGGGAGACTGGCCACATGTCCGAACTGCGGCCAGTTCGTGCACCACCGGCTTCAGGAGCGGGCCACCAAGTTCACGTTGTTCTTCATTCCTGTCTTCACGACATCCAGGACCTACCAGATCACCTGCTCAAACTGCGGCCAGACGTCAGCCATCAAGGCGCGGCAAAAAAACGCGCTGGCCTGGTAGAGAGAACGCCGGCAGGCGGCTCAGCCTCCACCCTAGGCGGGCACGTGTTTGCCGGGGTGGGGACGTGCCTGCTTCAACTCGTGGATGAGTGAGGCCATTGCCTGCCTTTCCGCCGGGCTGTCCGCCAACGCTACGAGGGCGCAGGCGACCCCTGCGAGCTTGACGTTTCTGTTGTTGCTGAACGTCGTCAGGATCTTAAAGGCGTCATCGGAACCGATGCCCAGGCGACCCATCAGAATGCCTTCGGCTTTGGCAATCGTGCCACGGGTGCCCATGGCACCGCGGATGGCTTCGCGGGAAGCCATCTCGGTCTCCCATTGGATTGTCGATGTGAGGTCGAGCATAACTCCTGACACGCTCTCGAGATGCCCAGCCTCGTCTAGAACCGCTTCGCCTGCAGTCAAGACCCTGTGCTCATGCGAGTGCGCGTCGATGAC
This sequence comes from Arthrobacter sp. B3I4, assembly GCF_030816855.1. NCBI lineage: Bacteria > Bacillati > Actinomycetota > Actinomycetes > Micrococcales > Micrococcaceae > Arthrobacter > Arthrobacter sp. B3I4. Next base: position 260,013 of record NZ_JAUSYK010000001.1, read on the forward strand.
ACGGTGGTAAATCGCAACGTGGCCGCCGTGAACGAACAATTCCTCGTTGACTGCCTGAATACGCGGCAAGTCCCCCGGGTGTTTGTGCGCCAACGTCAGCGCCAGGGTCGGTACCACTTCGCCCCGACGGTAGCCGTGGATGACGTACAGCTCATCCGACCAGGACATGAGCAGTGATTTCCCGTCCAGAACGAACGTCCCGGCCGTCATGGCTGTACTGCCTAGGCCGCTTGAGTAGGCAGGCCCCGGAACACTCGTCGTCATCGGATCTCCTGTCTGGGCGATGGCCCATCTGAGGACCCACAATCAACCGATATCTGCCAGTGCTCGCCGCCGCAAGGGTCGAAGGTCATCCTGCCGGCCGTTTTGGGCGGGGCCGCGACAGATGGCCCGCGACAGATGAATGGGTGTGGCCCGCCCCCGATAACAACGGGTCACACCCGGAGCTGCCACCGACCCCCAGCCGCCGGTCGTTTGACTTGCAAAGGCCCCAAGGATATGCTCTATCCCGGCGCCCCGATGCATCCCCCAATAGCATCGGGGCGCCCTCATGCCCTCTTAGGCCCGGCGAAGCCAGGGCCACAGGGAGCACTTTGGGAAATCCGGAGTCGTGATAGCGGCCGCATCGGCGCGGGCCGGGGCTGTCCTCGGGGATCATCCCGGCACTCGGGGTCCGCCGCAGGGCCGCGCGCGGGGGCCGTCGACAATCCGGGTCTGAATGGCATGCAACAGGGCCCTCCACGTAGCTGGACGGCCGCCTGCTTGACCTCACTTCAGGATAACAAAAGGCCTCCTAAGGGTGAAGAGCCGCCGCCGGTTTACGCGCGGGCCAGGCACGGCCGCCCGGACCGGGCATTTGCGGTCGGTAGTCATAAGGAACAGACTGCAGATACGCAAAGGCGGCCGAACGGGCGCCCACGGGAGGGATAACAGCATGTTTCGTCCTAATGTCGCCGACCAGATCCACCTCATCAAGCACGCAGCGGTGAACTGCTACATCATCCAGGACGGACCCAAGGTCATGCTGGTCGATGCAGGCCTCCCATCCATGTGGAAGCTGGTTCTTGCGGCGCTGCGCGAACTGGGCCGCTCGCCCCGCGACATCTCCGCGCTGGTCCTCACCCATGGACACTTCGATCACGTCGGGTTCGCGGCCAGGCTGCAGCAGGACCTGGACGTGCCGGTCTATGTCCACCCCGAGGACGCCTACCTCGCGGCACATCCTTACCGGTACAAGCACGAGAAAAACCGGCTGCTCTATCCCGTCAGGTACCCGCGCTCCATCCCCGTCCTGGCTCGAATGAGCCTCGCAGGAGCGCTCAACGTCAAGGGTGTCAGCGACCTGCGCACCCTGGACGCCGAGTCGGCCGGGACCCTCCCGGGGCGTCCCGAACTCCTGCACACACCCGGCCATACCCAAGGCCACTGCGCCCTGCACTTCAGCGAACGTGGCACGGTCCTCACCGGAGACAGCTTGGTGACCCTCGACCCCTACACCGGCGCCAGCGGTCCGCAGATCGTGTCGGCCGCCGCGACAGCCGACACCCACCTCGCCCTGAAGTCCCTGGATGTACTGGCCGGCACGGGTGCCGAAACTGCTCTCCCGGGGCACGGCCTGCCTTACTACGGCAGCATCGCGGCTGCGGTGCAAGAGGCCCGGCAGCACGGAGCAACCTGACCGGTAGGCGCAAAGCGTGCCGCCGGCAGGGCACTTTTCTGGGTCCCCGCTTCCACTAGTCTTGAGCAAGGAACTTGCGGTCGGGTGGCGGAAGCCCTCAGACCGCCCGCCGCCGGGACGCCCGGCGGGGCAACCACCCCAACGCGTGAAGGACCTATGACAAGCACTGGCAACGAATCCCAAAGTCACCTTCAGGGGCCGAACGCCCCGGAGTGGAAGCGTTTGGAGGACGTGTCCAGGACCCGACTTTTGGACACGCCTCCCGAAGAGCGCTTCGACCGGATCACAAGGCTCGCTCAGAGCCTCTTCGGCGTCAGCTCCGCCAGCATCTCCCTGATCGCCGAGAACCGCCAGTACTTGAAGTCCTTCGTCGGTCCACTGGCCCGCGAGTCAGACCGGGGAAACGCCTTCTGCGCCGAAACCATCAAGGCCCCGGACACCATGATCGTGGAGAACGCCCTGACCGACGAACGCTTCCGGCAAAGCCCGCTCGTCACTGGCCGTCCCCACATCCAGTTCTACGCCGGGCACCCGCTCACCGGCCCCGGGGGCACCCACGTGGGAACATTCTGCATTGCCGACCAGGCGCCGAGGCGGTTCAGTGCGGAACAGCAAAAGATCCTCGAGGATTTGACCGCCATCATCCAGCGGGAGATGAACCTCTCCTGGGACATCGACACGGGCGCGCGCGTCCAGCGGGCGCTCCAGCCGGCCATTCCTTCCGCGCCGGACGGATACTCGCTGGGCACCTGCTTTTACCCGGCGTCCGGGGTCAGCGGGGATTTCTACGAGTTCGGGACGACGGCGTCTGGCGAGTTCCGCATCACCGTTGGCGATGCCATGGGCAAGGGCGTGGGACCGGGGCTCGTGGCGGGCACAGTGCGCGCCGCCTTTACCCACTGCGACTGGGAGGCCGAGCCGGCGCGCATCTTCGAGAACGTCGCAGGAGCCCTGGACGAGACCCTGGCCCGCGTCGGGTCGTTCGCCACTGTCTTCCACGCCGTCGTCGACCCGGACACGGGTGCGGGCCGCTACGCGGACGCCGGCCAAGCACTAAGCCACATCGTGCGCGCCGACAACACGCTCGAGCGCCTCTCCCCCACCGGCCCGCCGCTGGGTCTAGTGCCCGGCCAGACCTGGGACACAGGGACCTTCACCCTGCACCCCGGCGATGCAATCCTGGTTCCGACCGACGGGCTGCTCGATCTCCACGGCGGCGAGCTGGGCCCGCTTGGCACGGCCATCGGTCAGCTGCAGGACAGTGACGATGCGGATGTCGCAGTCAGGAAGCTCTGTGACCGGCGGGGAAAGCGCGTCATCCTGGATGACATCACGGCAGTCCTACTCCGCCGGAACGCGTCACCGGCCTGAGGCCTGCAGACTGAGGCCCGGCACCGGGGACCTCCGCAAGTGCCGGTAGGATGCACCGAAGGCGACGAACGCCCGGGCTTGAGTGACGGCAACCATGGAGGAGTAATACTGGAATGGCAGCTGTTGAGGCAAACCTGACGGGTGTGGACGAACTCACGCCGCTCCGGAAGCAACTGCCGTTCCTGATCTTCTTCATCGTGGCGGTCGCTATGAGCCTGTCCATACCGACACTCACTGTGAGCGACGGGGAAGCCCTGGCTGCAGGAATGGCGATCACCGCAGGAGCGACCGGGTTCGCGGCGGTGGCGGCTAGGCCGAACCTGTCGCGGTATGCCGGAATCGTCCCCGCCCTGGATTTCCTGGCGGCTGGCGCCCTCCGCCACGGCACGGGTGAGAGCCACTCAATCTACGCGTCGATCGTCCTTCTGCCGCTCCTGTGGTTCGCGGCCAGGGAGGGGCGACGCAACGTAGGCTATGCCGCGATCGGCGCGTCGGTGGCCATCCTGGTCCCGTTCGCACTCGGATCAAGCATCAGCCAAAACCCCAACGAGCTCTTCCGCGGGCTCTTCAGCACCCTGATCTTCGTCCTGGGCGCGCTTGTCGTCAACGAGCTGGCACACCGGGCGCGCCAGCGTCTCCACAGCGCGCGGGAGCAGGCGGCAGCGGCGACAGCGGAGCTCTCCCGGGCCGCCCAGATCCAGCGCTTCCTGTTGCCCAAGAACGCAGCTCCCCTGTCCGGCTACCAGACGGCAGGGGCCTGCATCCCTTCAAAGGCGGTGGGCGGGGATTTCTTCGACTGGTACGTCATCGAGGACGGGCTGGGATTCACGCTCGGGGATGTGATGGGCAAAGGCGCCGGAGCCGGGATGATCGCTGCGACCACCCGGGCCGTCATCCGCAGCGCCAGAAACAGTGCCGATCCGGTGACGGCCCTGACGCTCACGCAGGATTGCCTGGCCACCGACCTGAGCCAGGCGGGCTCGTTCGCTACCCTCTTCCACGCCCGGCTGCGGGCCTCCGACGGCCGCATCCTGTTCTCAGACGCAGGCCACGGCCTGACCTTGGTCATCCGGTCGAACGGGACTTGGGAACGACTCTCCTCCGGAAACCTCCCCGTGGGCCTGCTCCCGGACTCCCGCTGGGACTCATTGGAAACCCGGCTGCACCCGGGAGACATGATTGTCAGTTTCAGTGACGGCGTCCTGGACTTGTTTGACGGGACGCTGGCCGCCGTCGACGAGATCGGAAAAATCGCCGTCACCGCGTCGTCCGCGAAGGACTTGGTGGACTCAGTGCGCTGGCTGGCACAGGGCTCGTCCAACCCCGACGACGTGACCGTCCTCGCCGTCGGACGGGACCGCGAACCTCTCCCCAGCCCCTCCGAAGGGATCCTTGCGTGACCGCATCGCCACACCGCTCCGAGCCCGACGGCGGCGGCAGCGCGCCGCTGCAGCCGACCGGGAAGCCCGCGAAGCTCTTTTGGGTGCGGCTCCTCGTGGTCCTGACCCTCCTCGCGGGGGTCAACTACATCGCGTGGCGCTGGATCGCCTCACTGAACTGGGATGCCTGGTGGATTGCCGTTCCCCTGGTCGCCGCGGAAACTTACAGCCTCGTGGACGTGCTGCTTTTCGGACTGACCGTTTGGCGGCTCAAGACCCGGCCAGCAGCACCGCCGGCCCCCGCCGACGCCACCGTCGACGTCTTCATCACCACCTACAACGAGCCCCTCGATCTCGTGATGACGACGGCCCTGGCCGCCCAGCGCATCCGGCACCCGCACAGCACCTGGATCCTGGACGACGGGGACCGGGCCGAACTGCGGGAACTGGCCGCCGCCAACGGGCTCGGGTATGTGACGCGCGGGGCGGACTGGGACGGGATGCCGCGGCACGCCAAAGCCGGGAACCTGAACAACGCGCTCATGGTGACCGAGGGTGAATTCCTGCTCATCCTGGACGCGGACCAGATCCCCGAACCCGACATCCTGGACAAGACGCTGGGCTACTTCAACAACCGGAAAACCGCGCTGGTCCAGACACCCCAGTACTTCAGCAACGTCCCTGCGGACGACCCCCTGGGCAGCCAGGCACCCTTGTTCTACGGCCCGATCCAGCAGGGTAAAGACGGCTGGAACGCCGCCTTCTTCTGCGGCTCCAACGCCATCCTCCGCCGCGAGGCCCTCATGCAGCTGGGGCTGGTGGGCTACGTCAAGGAAACTGAAAAGAGTATCCGGCGCGCTCTCAGCGCTTCGCAGGCCGCAATCCGCAAGGCGCGCAAAGCGGCCAGCGGTGAACCCGCGCTGATGCAGCAAACCCTCGACGAGGTCGAAGCCGCAACCCGGGAAGCCCGCCGTCGGCTCGACGCCGGAGAATCACTGAGCGAGATCACCTACCGTGCCCGGCGCCGAGTGGAACAGGCGGTCCAGACCCTGGTGCTGGCCGACGTTTCCGCCCTCCAGTCGGACCTCGCGGAGATCGCCGCCATGTCGCCGGTGGCGGTGGGTGACGCCGGCGTCCCCGTGGTCACCGACGACGCCGTGCAGCGCATGGCGGCACGCGACTGGTCGCCGCTCGGGGCGATCGAATCGGTCCAGGCCGTGCTGGACGCCCTGTCGGTGGAACGGACCGACGAGGCGCAGCCGGTCATGCCGCTGGCCACCATCTCGGTAACCGAGGATATGGCGACCTCGATGCGGATGCACGGCCTGGGCTGGCAGAGCGTTTACCACCACGAGGTCCTTGCCTACGGACTGGCCCCCGAAGACATCGGCACCATGCTGACCCAGCGGCTGCGGTGGGCGCAGGGCACCATCCAGGTCTTCCTGCGCGAGAATCCCCTCGTGCAGCGGGGACTGAAGCTGGGCCAGCGACTGATGTACTTCGCGACGATGTGGACCTACCTCAGCGGCTTCGCCGCCGTCGTGTACTTTGCAGCGCCGATCATCTACCTGCTCTTCGGTATCCTGCCGGTCTCCAGCCTCAGCACCGACTTCTTCGCGCGGTTCATCCCGTTCATGGTGGTGAACCAGCTCCTGTTTGCCGTTGCCGGCAAGGGCATCCCCACCTGGCGCGGGCAGCAGTACAGCCTCGCGCTTTTCCCGACCTGGATCAAGGCGTGTACGACGGCGGCCGCGAACGTCTGGTTCGGGCGTCCCCTCGGCTTTGCCGTCACGCCCAAAGACCGCCAGTCCGGCGGCCCAAGGTGGAGCCTGATCCGGCCGCAGATTGTCGTCTCCGTTTTCCTCATCGCGGCCAGCATCGTCGGGATTGGGCGACTTGTCGCCGGAATGTCCGAACCGATCGGGACCTTCGTCAACGTATTCTGGGTGGTGTTTGACCTGATCATCATGAGCGTCCTGATTCGGGCGGTCCTTTACCAGGGCAACCCCGCCGCGGTGCACCCCGACGGGACCGACAGCGTAAACGAAACCTCCATTGAAAGGGCCGTCCGTGGACCTCAGCTATAAAGTAAACGACAGCTACGCCGAGATCTCAGCCGCGGGCCGGCTGAACATGGTCTCGGCACCGAAACTGCGGGAAATGGTGGCCGAAGTTGTGGCCGCGGGTTCCGCCCGGATCGTGCTCAACCTGGAAGAGACGGCCTTCATGGACTCGTCGGGGCTAGGGGCGCTCATCGGCTGCCTCAAGGCCGCCCGGCAAGCCGGCGGCGACCTGCGGATCGCGGCGGTTCAGCCGCAGGTGCAGATGGTCCTGGGACTGACGAGCATGGACAAGGTCCTGACCTCCTACCCCTCCGCAGCCGAAGCCTTCGGCAATGACTGACGTCCTCGCGCGGCGAACGCTCCGCCAGACCGCGGAACCGGCTGCCATCGACGCCGTGCACGAGGAACTGGACGGATTGTGGGATGACGCTTCCTTTGTCCCCGAGCTGGACCGGATGACTTTTGCCACCGCCGTCATCGAAGCTGCCAGCAACGTTGTGCAGCACGCCGTCCCCGAAACAGCGACGCCGGTGGAACTCGGGGTGGACATCAGCGCTACCTCCGTCCGGCTGGAAGCCCTCGTCAGCGCCTTCGGTGCCGCCTGCCCAGACCCGCTGGACGGTGACGCCCCCATGCCCGACGGCGAGGCCGAGTCCGGGCGTGGCCTGGCCCTCATCCGGGCGCTCGTCACCACCGTGACGTTCAAGCGCCAGGACGGAACCAACACCTGGACCCTGTCGAAGTCCCCGTTGCACGACTGACATGCACGACTAAGGGAAATCCTTGGTCAATCCTCGGCTTCTCCTGCCTGATTTGGCGCCGTGGCCGGGGGTGCGCTGGGGGACACTGGATGCTGCGGCCTGCACCCGGCAAGCCGAATAGTGTCCGCAGGCCCACATTGCAGGGGCCGGCCAAGGAGTGCCATGAAGCCGCTGAAAAGCCTGGCTGCCGTCCTCGTCCTCTTGGTGATGAGCCTGTCAGTGGGGCTTACGCCGGCACAGGCTGCGTCCGCCTCGATCAGCCTTAGCCCAGCCAAGGGGCCGGCCGGAACCACCGTCACCGTCACCGGTACCGGTTTCCCTAAAAAGGGTTCGGGGACACTTAGCGCCGGCACCAGTTCAGCCCCCTTCAGGGTGAGCGCCTCAGGGTATTTCACGGCCGACGTCGTCATTCCGCAAACAGCGGATCCGCTCGTTACGGTCAGGGCCGACTCCGGAACGGTGACCGCCTCCGCGGTCTACACCGTCACCGCCACTGCGCCGGCGGCTCAGCCCGCGCCGGCCATCAGCACCGCACCGCTACGCTTTGGCGTCGGCACCCCCGGCGGCCCGCTGGCAACCGCCGAACTGGACGAGGTGGGATCCCTCACCGGGGAAGCGCCGTCGGTCATTCTGTCCTACAAAGACTTCAACCAGGCGCCACCCATAGCTGAGCTCGACGCGGCGCGTGGCCGCGGGGCCCTGACCCTGCTGACCTGGGAGCCGTGGACCTGGGGCGGCGGTATCGACCAACCGGCCTATGCCCTCGACCGCATCACCGCCGGAGATTTCGACCCTTACCTTCGGCAGTGGGGGACGGCTCTGGCAGCCTGGGGACACCCGGTGATGCTGCGTTTCGGCCATGAGATGAACGGAAACTGGTATCCGTGGGCCGAAGGGGTCAACGGCAACGGAGCGGGTGATTACGCCGCAGCTTGGCAGCACGTTCACGGTGTTGTTGCCGCCACCGGCGCCGCGAATATCACCTGGGTTTGGAACCCCAACGTCCCCTACTTCGGCTCGACGCCGCTGGACGGCCTGTACCCCGGTGCGGCGTACGTGGATGCGGTGGCGCTGGACGGGTACAACTGGGGCACGTCGACGGCCGGGAGCAGCTGGACCGCGCCGTCGCAGCTCTTCAGCCCCGGCCTGTCCGAACTTCGCCGGCTGGCACCCGGAAAACAGGTCCTCATTGGGGAAACGTCCTCCGCAGAACAGAGCGGGTCTAAGGCGGACTGGAACGGGGCCCTAATCAGCTACCTGGCCGCCCAGCCCGACGTCACGGCGGTGGTCTGGTTCAACTTCAACAAGGAAACAGACTGGCGGATCAACAGCAGCACCAGCTCAGCCGCTGCGCTGGCCACCGCCCTCGCAGCCCGGCCGCAATAACCGGAAGGCACCCGGACGGCAGCCTTCCGCGAAGACTCTCCCCGTAGGCTGGCAGCAGGGAACAACCTGGGGTCGAGGAGAGAAGTGCATGAGAGCAACATTCAGTGGGGCAGCCGGCCAGGCGTTCGCTGCGGTTTTCAAGGCCATCAAGGCCTTCCGGCCGGACCGGCCGATACACCCGTCGGGGGTCGCCCTCGTGGGCACCGTCGAGAAGTGGCCCGGGAGCGCCGCCCCCCGCGGGATTTCCTGGATCGACTCCGCCGGCACTGATGCCGTGAGCGCCCGCTTCTCCCGCTCCGTCGGCACGCCTTCGCGCTGGCCGGACATCCTTGGGCTGGCGCTGCGGATCAACACCGAAGACGGCCCGGCGGACGTGCTGCTGGCCTCAACCCCGCTGTCCTGGCCGGGGCGCCTGCTGCTCACCGCTCACCGCGACGCCGACAACAGGACGTTCAGCTCCCTGATGCCCTACAAAGGCTCGCGCGGGCCGGTGCTGCTGGCAGTGCGCTCCGAACCGACCGGCCACCGGCTTCCCGCCGCACTCGACGGCTTCCGCGAAGCGCTCGGAACCGGAGCGTGGACCCTGGGAGTCTATTCGGCCCGTCCCACCGGACCCTGGACCCGCTTCGGTACGCTCACCTTGTCCCTGGCACCGGATACCAAGGACACCGCTGCCCGCTTTGACCCGCTCAACAACGTCCTTCCTGGGGCCCGAACCTACCCCTGGGCCAGCCGTTTGCGCCGGCCCTCTTATGCGGCTGCCCGCAGACCTGTTCAGTGAGGTGTCCGGGTCTTGACCGCCGGCTCGGCAGTCGGGCTAGTCTGAGGCACCGGCGGAACGGACCGGCCGGTGGGCACCGACAGCCACGGGAATGAGGACCTGCGATGAAACTGACACTGGCCTGGACGGCGGCCGCAACGGCGGCTACGGCAGCGGCGGGCGGAGCGGCAACGGATCCGAACAGCCACTGGTACAAGGCACTGCGCAAACCGGACTGGCAGCCGCCCGCCATTGCTTTCCCGGTCGTGTGGACGGCCCTGTACGCGGATCTGGCCGTGACCTCCGCCGTCGCACTCGACTCCGCGGCCAGGCCAAACTCGACGACGACCCCGGCCAGAAACGAGGCGTCCCGCGCCACTGGCTACCGGGACGGGCAGCGCAGGCTCCGCGCCTACCGCGGCGCCCTGGCCGCGAACCTCGTACTCAACGCTTCCTGGAGCTGGTTTTTCTGGCGCTCCCGCCGGCCCTGGCTGGCAGCTGCGGAAGCAGCGGTGTTAGCGGCGAGCAGCGCGGACCTGGTGCGCCGAACCTATCAGCTCAACCGTCCCGCCGGCTTGTCGCTTGCGCCGTACGCTCTGTGGTGCGGATTTGCCACTGTCTTGTCGGCCTCGATCGCCCGTTTGAACCCACGGCCTCGCCGCACGCTGCGCCTGCCGTGACGCAGAACCGGCGGTAAAATAGGGGCATGACAGCGCAGGAGCTGGCGGCCCTGGCCCAGTTGCGCCGGGCTCGGGACCTGATCGACCGTGAGTACGCCCGCCCGCTTGACGTGCCGGCCATGGCCGCCGGCGCGCTCATGTCCCCGGCCCACTTTTCCCGCCAGTTCAAGGCCGCCTACGGCGAGACGCCGTACAACTACCTCATGACCCGCCGAATCGAGCGGGCCACGGCGTTGCTGCGGGCCGGATGGAGCGTGACCGACGCGTGCATGGAAGTGGGCTGCACCTCGCTGGGGTCCTTTAGTTCCCGCTTCGCCGAAGTCGTCGGGATGCCTCCGAGCGCTTACCGGGACTGCGAGCATGCCGCGGTGAAGGCCATGCCGTCCTGTGTGGCCCGGCAGCAGACCCGGCCACCGCGAAAACCGAGCAGGATTGAAGAAGCAGCACGGCAGCCGCAGGCCTAGCGTTGGTTTCATGAACATCTCACTGCAGTATTCACACATCACCGTCAATGACCTCGACGAGTCGCTTGCCTTTTATCGCGACGTGCTCGGACTGGAGGTACGCAACGACGTCGGCTCCGACGGGCACCGCTGGGTGACCCTCGGCAGTGCGGCGCAGCCGGACCTGGAGCTCGTGCTGTCGAATCCGCATGCCGGCCGCTCCCAACACGACGGCGACGCCCTCCAGCAACTGCTGACCAAGGGTGTCCTGCCCGTGATTGTCTTCCGCACCGACGATCTCGATGCCACGTTCGAAACTGTCCGCGCTGCCGGTGCGGAGGTCCTCCAGGAACCGATCAAGCAGCCGTGGGGCCCGCGCGACTGCGCATTCCGCGACCCGTCCGGCAATATGGTCCGCTTCAACCAGGCCTGACCACAGCAACCCGCCGCCCGCCCGCCGGCAGGGGGTTCAACCCCCTGCCGGGTTCAACCGGCCGCACGCCCCGCCGACAGCCGGTTCAAACCCCGGCAGGGGCGTCCGGCTCCTCATCGGGAATGAAGATCGCCTCGATGGGCTGCCCGAACAGCCGGGCGATCCGGAAAGCCAAGGGCAGCGCGGGGTCATACCGGCCTGTTTCCAGAGCATTCACCGTCTGCCGGGACACGCCCAGCCGGTCGGCAAGTGCGCCCTGGGTCCAGCCCCGCCCCTCCCGGAGCGTCTTCAGATGGTTGTTCATCGTCTGCCCGCAACGGCTCCGGTGAGGATCCACCCGAGCATTCCCGCCGCGTAGATGAGCCATCCGGTGCCGGTGAGCTGCAGGCCGGCGATTTCCAAAAAGGCCATGGTCACGGAGGCGATCATGGCCACCGCGAAGCCGCCGGCCAGTGCCTGCAGCATCAGGAGCCGCTGGTAGTCATCGCTTCGCCGCGCGTGCCGGAGAACCGCCCGCACGATCCAGAGGGTAGGGATAACGGGCAAAACAGCCCAGAGGAACCGCCACGGACTGCCGCCGTCCAGATCGCCCCAGAGCAAGACTCCGGTGAGCACCACGGCGTAGGCCATCATGGCCGGCCAGAACTCAAGTTGGTAGGCGCGGGACCGGGCGCGGTCTCCCTCGCTGCGGTCCGATGTGTCAAGTTTGTTTGTCATGGCATCAGTGTGGGCAACGGCGTGCGTGGTGTCAAGGGTACTTGTCACCTTTGTGGAAGCCCGGGTGGGGCCCGCTGCCTCCGGCTCAATCCTGCCGAAAAATTGCTTCGGAAATTCGCGGCCAGCGGCTTCCCCTGGGGCTACTGGCCGGTATTCTTTGAAATGCCTGCGCCAGGGGGACGGCCGGGCCTTTCGAGATATCTACCACCACCTCTACCAACACCGTCGCTGGGGCACCTGTTGGGGTTCAGTGCCGGCTGCAAGGCGTTCCGCTGGGGGCCGCCTCGCCGAATGCACGCGCACAGTCAACCTTGCGTTCATTCACCCCTGTTTTGCTGTGCCGGGACCTGCTTGACCAGGAGCAGACCGGCCAGTCCGCGGGCCACCCCCGGACACACTCCACCCCGCCCTTACCCGGGCACCCTAATGAGAGTTAGAGCGGATGAAAATCACACCATGGAAAACAGCGCTGGGCACAGCACTGTCCGCGGGGCTCATCGCAGCCCCGCTGACGGCGTTGCCCGCCGCCGCGCTGGAGGTCTCACCGGCGGCCGCCGGGACGTCGCCGGTCATCATCAATGAGGTGTACCTCAGCGGCGGCAGCGCCGGAGCGGCGTACAAGAACAAGTTCGTCGAGCTGTACAACACCTCGGACGCCCCGGTCACGCTGGACGGCTGGTCCATCCAGTACCGCTCCGCCACGGGCACCGCGGCCCCGAGCACCACAGCACCCCTCAGCGGCAGCATCGCCGCCAAGGGCTACTACCTGTTCAAGGCCGGCAGCAACGGCACCGCCGGGCAGGAACTGCCCGCTGCCGACGCCACCGCCACCGGGTTCAACCCGGCAGGTGCGGGCGGCACCATCATCCTGGCCAAGCAGCCGACGGCGCTGAACCCGCTGGCCGCCGGCTCCGTGGTCGAGCCCGCCAATGTTGCCGATCTGCTCGGCTACGGCACCTCCAACACGTTTGAAACCCAGGCGGCAACGGCGCCCTCGGGCAACACCGACGTCAAGAGCATGAACCGCAGCGGCGGCGCTGACAGCAACAACAACGCCGCCGACTTCACGCTGAACGCCGCCATCACGCCCAAGGCGGACAACGCTTCCGCTGCCCCCGTCGATCCGCCCGCTGACCCCGGCACTCCCCCGGTGGTCAAGACCATCGCCGAGATCCAGGGCAACGGACCGGCCAGCCCGCTGGCCGGCTCCGCGGTCACCACCCGCGGCAAGGTCACGGCGGCCTTCCCGACCGGCGGCTTCGCCGGCTTCTACCTTCAGACTCCCGGAACCGGCGGCGACCTGACGCCGGCCAACCATACGGCGTCGGACGCGATCTTCGTCTACGCACCGGCCGCCGTCGGGTCCGTGCAGATCGGCGACTACCTCGAAGTGACCGGCGACGTTGCCGAGTACTACGGCATGACGCAGCTCAACGTCACCGGCAGCACCGCGGTCACGAAGCTGGCCGAGGCGGCCCCGGAGGTCAAAGCCACCGGCTTCGCCCTCCCCGCCGATGAGGCCTTCCGCGAATCCCTCGAGGCCATGCTGCTGACGCCGCAGGGTCCGGTCACCGTCGCGGACAACTTCTCGCTCAACCAGTACGGCGAAATCGGCCTGGCCGGCGGCACCACGCCGCTGGAGCAGCCCACCGCCGTCGCCGCCTACGGGTCCGCCGAGTACACCGCCACCGTCGCTGCCAACGCCGCGCGCGGCATCAAGCTCGACGACGGCGCCAGCACCAACTTCCTAAAAGATGCCGCCACCAAGGCCCAGACGCTTCCCTACCTGACCACCGCGGACCCCGTCCGGGTCGGTTCGCCGGTGACGTTCAAGACCAACGTGGTGCTCAGCTACGCCAACAGCTCCTGGAAGTTCCAGCCGCTGACCCAGCTCACCGCGGCCAACGCTGACACGGTCCAGCCGGCCAGTTTCGGCGCCACCCGCGCGGAGGCGCCGGCGGCGGTGGGAGGCAACCTCAAGCTCGCCTCATTCAACGTGCTGAACTACTTCCCCACTACCGGCGACCAGATCGCCGGCTGCAAGTTCTACACCGACCGGGCGGGCAACCCGATCACCGTCAGCGGCGGCTGCGACGTCCGCGGCGCGGCCAACGCCGAGAACTTCAAGCGCCAGCAGGACAAGATCGTTGCCGCGATCTCCAAGTCCGGCGCCGACGTCGTCACGCTGATGGAGGTCGAGAACTCGGCGCAGTTCGGCAAGAACCGCGACGACGCCCTGGCCAAGCTGGTGGACGCCCTGAACATCGCCACCCCCGGCATCTGGGATTACGTCCGGACGCCCGCGAACGCTCCCCCGCTGAGCGACGAGGACATGATCCGCACCGCCTTCATCTTCAAGAAGGCCGCGGCGGAACCGCTGGGCGAATCCATCATTCACAACGACACCGTGGCCTTCGCGAGCGCCCGCAAGCCGCTGGCCCAGGTGTTCAAGCCCGTCGGCGCCTCCGATGACAAGAAGTTCATCGCAATCGCCAACCACTTCAAGTCCAAGGGCTCGGCGGCGACGCCGGAGGACACCGACAAGGGCCAGGGCAACTCGAACCTCGCCCGCACCGCCCAGGCACAGTCCCTGCTGGCCTTCTCCGACGAGCTGCAGAAATCCAAAGGCACCACCAAGGTGTTCCTGATCGGTGACTTCAACTCCTACGGCAAAGAGGACCCGATCAACGTCCTCACCGCGGCCGGGTACGTCAACCAAGACGACAAGGCCAAGAACGCCGACGGCAGCGCGAAGCACTCCTACCTCTTTGGCGGCCTGGTGGGCTCGCTGGACCACATCCTCGCCTCACCGGCGGCCAACGCCGTCGTCACCGGCGCGGACATCTGGAACATCAACTCGGTGGAGTCCGTGGCGCTGGAATACAGCCGCTACAACAACAACGTCACCGACTACTACGTCCCGAACCAGTTCCGCGCCAGCGACCACGACCCGGTGGTCGTGGGCCTGGACCTGCCCGCCACCCCGGCTGTTCCGGCAACCGTTGACCTGAACTTCCTCGGGATCAACGACTTCCACGGCCGGATCGATTCCAACACCGTGCAGTTCGCCGGAACCATTGAAAAGCTCCGGGCGGCCGCGGCCCCCGGCGCCACCGCGTTCCTCTCCGCCGGTGACAACATCGGCGCCTCGCTGTTCGCCTCCGCCGTGGCCAAGGACCAGCCGACGATCGATGTGCTCAACGCCCTCGAACTGCGCACCTCCGCCGTCGGCAACCACGAGTTCGACGGCGGCTGGGCCGACCTGCGCGACCGGGTCATCGCTGGCGGCTCCAACGCGAAGTTCCCGTATCTGGGCGCCAACGTCTACAAGAAGGGCACCACCGAACCGGCACTGCCGGAATACACCGTGCTGGACATGAACGGCATCAAGGTCGCCGTGATCGGCACCGTCACCCAGGAGGTCCCGTCGCTGGTGACCCCGGCCGGCATCGCGGACCTGGAATTCGGTGATCCCGTCGACGCCATCAACCGTGTCGCCGCAAAGATCAAGGCGGACAAGCTCGCCGACGTGATCATCGTGGAGAACCACGACGGCGCCGGATCGGGTGCTCCCGAAGGCGCCACCCTGGAGCAGGAAGTCGCCGCCGGCGGCCCCTTCGCCAAGATGGTCCAGGAAGTCACCCCGGAAGTCGCCGCGATCTTCAACGGCCACACCCACAAGCAGTACGCGTGGGACGCACCCGTCCCCGGCGTTGAGGGTAAGACCCGTCCCATCGTGCAGACCGGAAATTACGGCGAGTTCATCGGACAGATCCAGCTGACCATCGATACCAAGACCATGTCCGTCACCGGCTACAAGGCGGCCAACGTCAAGCGCAGCACCGACCCGGCCGCTGACCTGGTCGCTTCCTACCCGCGCGTGGCCGCGGTCAAGGCCATCGTGGACAAGGCGGTCGCCGACGCAGCCGTGATCGGCAGCCAGCCGGTCGGCAAGGTCACCGCCGATATCACCACGGCCTTCGCCGGCTCCCCGGCAGTACGTGATGACCGCGCGAGTGAGTCCACCCTGGGCAATCTCGTCGCGGATTCCCTGGTGGACGCGCTGAAGGCACCGGAGCTCGGCGCCGCCGAGATCGGCGTCGTCAACCCCGGCGGCCTGCGCAACGAGCTGTACTTCGCGCCGGACGGCACCATCACCTACGCCGAGGCCAACGCGGTCCTGCCGTTCGTGAACAACCTCTGGACCACGTCGCTGACCGGCGAGCAGTTCAAGACGCTCCTGGAACAGCAGTGGCAGACCAACCCGGACGGCACGGTTCCCAGCCGCGCCTACCAGCAGCTGGGCCTGTCCAAGAACGTCAACTACACCTACGACGCCGCCCGTGCCGCCGGTGACCGGATCACCTCGATCCGGGTTAACGGCGCACTGATCGACCCGGCGAAGTCCTACCGGATCGGAACGTTCAGCTTCCTGGCAACGGGCGGTGACAACTTCCGTATCTTCAAGTCCGGTACCGGCACCAAGGACACCGGGCTGGTAGACCGCGACGCGTGGATCAAATACCTGCAGACGCACAACCCGGTCTCGCCGGACTTTGCGCGCCGCTCCGTGGCCGTGGTCAACACGACGGCTGCCGAGGTGAAGAGCGGCGAGCCCATCACCGTGGCTGTCTCCAGGCTGGACCTCACCTCGCTGGGCAGCCCGGTCAACACCTCGCTGCGGGTCGAGTTCACCGACGCCGCCGGCAAGCTGACCGGCCTCGGCAGCGTTCCGGTGGCCGCCGGCGCTGCCACGGTGAGCGTTCCGGTGCCTGCCGGCGCCGCCGCCGGCACGGGTACCCTGGTGCTCACCGCCGTCGAGTCGGGCACCGTGATCAGGACGGATGTGCTGGTCGCCGCCAGCGCCCCCGTGCCGCCGGCCTGCACCCCGCCCGTGAAGCCGAAGCGGCCCGCGGACATTGTGGGCCAGGCGAACTACGGCACCGCGATGGCCGCCTACCGCAAGTGCCTGAAAGGCTAGCTCTGTAGCCTGCCGGGAGTGAGCATGCTCCTCCCCGGGCCGGAACCGTGGACACCAGGCATCTGTGTCCACTGCCCGGGCCGGGGAGGGAGCATGCTCATTTTTTTGTTGCCGCTTCTGGCCACCGGCCGCGGCAAAGACTGCCCAATCTGGGGCCGATGTGACGCGTGTTACTCATGTGATTGCTACCATGAGGCGTGGGCAAAGCGAAACTACACCGCGCCGTAGGAATCCTCATTGCGCTGACCGCGGGCGGTGCGGCAGCCCTGCTGTGGTTTGCCGTCGACGCCGGCGGCCCCGCACTGGCCGAGTCTCCGACGCAGGGGTTGTTTTTCGGCTTCTGGAGCATCCTCTACAACACGGACGCCCCGCCCCCGCGCGTCCTCCTTGCCGCCATGGCCATGGCACTCCTGCTGGCCGCCGGCGTGGCGGCGGTGGACCGGCGGATCGCCAACCGCTCCCGCCGGTCCCTGGACCCGCTGACCGGCCCCCTGGCTCCGCGCGTCGTGATGGCGGCGACGCGCGGTGAGTACGCCGGTCCCGTGACGGTGACCGTCCTCATTCCTGCCCACAATGAGGAAGCCTCGCTTCCTTCGACCATCGCGTCGCTGCTGGAGCAGTCCCGCCGCCCGGACCGCGTCATTGTGGTGGCGGACAACTGCACCGACGCCACGGTCGCGCTCGCCTGCCGGGCCGGCGTCGAAGTGATCGAGTCGGTGAACAACACGCAAAAGAAGGCCGGCGCACTGAACCAGGTACTCAAGCAGCTGCTCCCCGGCCTCGGTGATAACGACGTCGTCATGGTGATGGACGCGGACACCCGGCTCGACGACGGGTTCCTTGCAGGCGCCGTGGACCGCTTTGTCTCCGACCGCGCCCTGATGGCAGTCGGAGGACTGTTCTACGGCGAAGCCGGGCACGGACTGATCGGCCAGTTCCAACGCAATGAATACCTCCGGTACAGCCGGCAGATCAGCCGGCGCCGCGGCAGGGTGTTCGTGCTGACCGGGACTGCCTCGATGTTCCGGTCCCGGGCGCTGCGCACCGTCGCGGCGAGCCGCGGGGTCTCGATTCCGGGGAACCCCGGGGACGTGTACGACACCGCAGCACTGACCGAGGACAACGAGCTGACGATCGCCCTGAAATCCCTCGGCGGCCTGATGATTTCGCCGGACCGGTGCACGGTGGTGACCGAGTTGATGCCCGGCTGGCGCACCCTTTGGGCGCAACGGCTTCGCTGGCAGCGCGGAGCCCTGGAGAACATCGGCGCCTACGGCATCACAGCCCCGACCCTGCGCTACTGGGCCCAGCAGCTGGGGATCGGTTACGGCGTAATCGCGCTGGGCTCTTATCTGCTGCTGGTGTTTTTGATGGTGTTCTCGCTGGACACCTGGATCTGGTTCCCGTTCTGGCTGGGGCTGGGCCTGTTGTTCATGGCCGAACGCGTCGCCACGGTCTGGAAGGGCGGCTGGCGTGCCAGGCTCCTGGCCCTCACCCTGTTTCCGGAGCTGTGCTTCGACATGTTCCTCAACGTGGTCTACCTCAAGGGTGTCGCGGACATCTCGCTTGGACGGACTGCCAGCTGGAAACACGTCACCCAGGTACGACCGCGGCAAACCACCGGGGCGGAGCGCGCATGAGCACCCTAGCCGTCGTCGCCGTGCCCGCAGGGATCCTGTTCCCGGAGGCCTTGCTGCATGCGCAGTGGTTCGCCGTGCTCGCCACCTTCGTGGCAATCAATACGGTGATGTACGCCGCCCTGGCGCTGGCGAAGATCCTGCCCACGGTGCATCCGTCGGACTGGATCCGCAACCGCAACGAACGTTCCGAAACCCGGAGCATCCACCCCGACGGCCGCCCCGACGGCGGGAGTTAGCCGCTACCGGGCCAGGATGTCCCGGGCGATTTCGTCGGCGTCGCGCAACGTGCGCTGCCCGCTGCGGTACACCGGACCCCGTTCCTGCCGCGCCTCGGCCGCGATCGCGGTGCCCCACTGGGCGGCGGAGAGCTGCAGCCCCAGCACGTAAAGGTTCTCCGTAACCTCGCCGTTCGCCCCCAACGGCCGGTAAGGATGCGGGACCACGTCCAGCCCGGAGCTCTGCATGGGGATGCCCTCGGCGGTCATCGTCAGCCGCGGCCGGACCAGGCCCTCGGCCAGCAGCTGCTCCAGCAGCGGCGAAGCATTGACGGCGACCCGGTTGGCCGGCGCCAGCGCTTCGATCAGCACGGCCGCCTCCGCCCTGTCTCCGGCGCCGCCGCCGTCGGGCCCCGCCACCCACGGCGACGACGCCGTGAAGGTCCGGGCCTTCCGGTCGACGCCGAACTTGGGGTCCGGACCCACGAAGCTGACCACACCGGCACGGACCAGGGCAGCGAGCTGTTCGGCACGAAGCGCCGGCGGACCGCTGGCGAGCCCCTCGACGAAGGCTTCGAACCAGCCGCGCAGCCCGGCGACCCAGGATTCCTCGGTGATGCCGCCGTCGGCAACCGCCGTTTTTAACACCGCACGCCCGTGGTGCAGCGCGCCGATCGCCATCTTCACCGGGTCGTCCTCGCCGAGGGCGGAGCGCCGGGCGTCGTCGAGCAGGTAGTGGGTGACGGCGTCGTCGAGTTCAGCCCGGGAGCTGAAACGGCGCCCGGCCAGCGGCGCGGCGAGGCCCAGCAGGTCCAGCCGGTGGGCCGGCCCGACGTGCGCCTCAATGACTTCCTTGGCAGCGTCCTCCCACTTCACCGTGGAGTGGGCGTGCGGCCGCAGGGCCTCCTCGAGCCCGGTCAGGAACCCGTCCGGGTCGGCGCCAACGTCGTCAGGGTGCGAGCGCGCCAGCGTCGCGTAGTAGGGCCCACACGGCGTCCCGGTGCAGCAGCGGCCAGAGGTCATGGTCGAAGGCGGGCACGATCCCGGTGGCAGCGAATTTGGCGAAGGCGTCCTCGGTGCAGTACCTCAGCTGCACCGAGGACGGGTAGTAGCCGGCGAGCGTGGCTTTGGCCCGGTACGGGGTGCCGCGCCGGGACGCGGCGATGATGAACGGTTCCCGCCCGGACGGCAGGTAGGTCAGTCCGGCCCCCTCGGGGGCGGGCAGGAACTTGCCGCCCCGGCCCTCGGTGAGCTGGCCCATGACATCGAAAAAGTTCAGGCCCATCCCGCGCACCAGCACGGGCTGCACTGCCGGGACGACGGACCAGTCGACGTCGGCCGGCGCGGCCGGCGGAAGGTAGCCCAGCCCGAGCTCCTCCGCCGCGGCCTGTAGCTCGCGTTGTTCCGGGTTGAGGCGGGATTCCAGGTGGCCCAGGGCCAGCACCACGGAGTTGACGGTGAGCACCGTGCCGTCGGCGAGCGCGACGTCGAACCCGGCGCCCTCTGCCTCTGCTGCCGGCCGGACCGAGGTCGCCGAGGTCTGGTGGAAGTCCACGCGTACCCCGTCCGGGAGGTTTTCCAGCAGTTCCTCGAGGGTGGAGCGCAGGTAACGGCCGTAGAGCGCGCGGCTGGGAAAGTCCGCGGCCCCCAGCCCGGCCAGTTCGGTGAGCTCCTCCGCGGACAGCGCCGGGTGCGGGCTGTTGCGTTGCTGTTCCCGCCAGCGATTGAAGGTGCGCCCGGCCAGGGGTTCCGCCAGCTCGGGGTCCTCGGGAACCACGGTGGGATAGAAGGACTGCGTGTTCATGAGGTAGAGCCGCGACTGTCCTGGCTGCCAGACGTGGCCCGGGCCCGCGGGATAGGGGTCGACGACGTCGACGTGCAGCGTGGCTCCGGGAGCAGCGGGAGCCCAGTTGGCGAGCAGCCGCTCGAGCACACTGGTGCCCCTGGGCCCAGCGCCGACCACTGCCGTCCGGATGCTCTGCGATATGACCACGGCAACCAGCGTATCGGCATCCGGGCCCGCGGCTTGACTTGCCTGCCCGGCGTCGGAGTTGCTTGGATGGGCGCATGACCACCACTGCAGATGAGCAAACACCCGTGCCCGGAGCGGCCTCCGGCGCCGTCAGCGCCCCGGAACCCGTCGACGAGAACATCTGGCTGGAGGAGATCTACGGCGAGGAGCAACTGGCCTGGGTCCGGGAACAGAACGCCCGGACCGAGGAACTGCTGGAGGACGCCGAGTACGGCGAACTGGAAGGCCGGATCCTGGAGGTCCTTGATTCCACCGACCGGATCGCGATGGTCGGCAAGCACGGCGAGTGGTATTACAACTTCTGGAAGGACCGCGCCAACCCCAAGGGCCTGTGGCGGCGGACGGACTGGGAGAGTTACCGGGCGGGTGCCCCCACGTGGGAGATCCTGCTCGACATTGACGCCCTCGCCGCGGATGAAGGGGAGGAATGGGTCTTCCATGGCGCCAACTTCCTGCGCCCCGCAGCGGGACAGCCGCACCGGCTGGCCATGCTGGCGCTCTCCCCCGACGGCGGCGACGCGAACCGCTACCGGGAGTTCGACGTCGAAACCCGCAGCTTCGTCGACCCCGAAGCCGGGGGCTTCGACCTTCCGACGGCGAAGGGCAACGTGTCGTGGCTGGACGGGGACACCCTGCTGGTGGCAACCACGGCCGATAATCTGCCGCGGACGAGTTCCTCTTACGCCCGGACCGGGGTGGTCCTGGGCCGCGGCGAATCCCTGGCGGCCGCCGAAAGGCTGTTCGAAATCCCGGAAGACCACATGATGGCGCTGCTGGCCCACGACTCCACCCCGGGCTTCGAGCGGACCTTCGCGGTGGACTGGATCAGCTTCTTCGAAAAACGCACCTCGGTGCTGCGGGACGGATCGTGGGTGGAAATCGACGTTCCCGCCGATGTGAACCTGAGTTCGCACCGGGAATGGTTGCTGTTCCGGCCGCAAGGGGACTGGACCGTCAACGGGACAAGCTACCCCGCGGGGTCCCTGCTGGCAGCCAACTTCGAGGACTTCCTGGCTGGCAGCCGGGAACTGTCCGTGCTGTTTACCCCGGATGAGCACACCTCCCTGCAGTCCTGGAGCTGGACCCGCGACTTCCTGCTGCTGAACCTGCTGCGGGACGTGTCCTCCGAGATCCGGGTGCTGGATCCGGAACGCCCCGGTACTGACGTGGCCTGGGCGTCCAGCCTGCTGGACGCGTGCCCGCCACTGCACGACGTCAACGCGTACGCCGTCGACGATGAGGACGAGGGCGACTCCGGAAACGACTTCTGGCTGCTCGCCACCGGCTTCGCCACCCCGACGACCCTGACCCGCGGAACCCTGACGCGCGCCGGCGTGGACGGAGTGGTCAGCGCCCACGAGGTAGTCCGGACCTCGCCGTCGTTCTTCGATGAGGAGGCCTACGAGGTGCAGCAGCACTTCGCCGTGTCCGCGGACGGCACCCGGGTGCCGTACTTCCAGATCGCGTCCCGTGACCTGGTGCTGGACGGGCAGAACCCGACGCAGCTCTCCGGTTACGGCGGCTTCGAGATCTCCCGTACCCCTGCCTACAGCGGCGCCGTCGGCCGGGCCTGGCTTGAACGGCGCACGGAGGATTCAGCGGGCGCCGAGGGCGAGGCACCGCACAGCCGGGGCGGGGTCTACGTCGTCGCGAACATCCGCGGCGGCGGCGAGTACGGGCCGGCCTGGCACCGTGCCGCGCTGCAGGAGAAACGGCACCGCGCCTATGAGGATTTCGCCGCCGTCGCGCGGGACCTGATCTCGCGCGGCGTGACCTCACGCCAGCGGCTGGGCTGCGTGGGCGGCTCCAACGGCGGGCTGCTGGTGGGCAACATGCTCACCCAGTACCCGGAACTGTTCGGTGCCGTCTCCTGCGGCGTCCCGCTGCTGGACATGCGCCGCTACAGCAAGCTCTCCGCCGGGTACTCCTGGATTGCCGAATACGGCGACCCGGACGTGCCCGAGCAATGGGAGTTCATCCGGACTTTCTCGCCGTACCACCTGTTGCGTGACGGCGTGGACTATCCCGAAACGTTCATCTGGACCGCGACCTCCGATGACCGGGTGGGCCCGGTGCAGGCCCGCAAGATGGCGGCCCGGATGCAGGCGATGGGCATCCCCAACGTCTGGTTCCACGAGGCGTTGGAGGGCGGCCACGCCGGTGCTTCGGACAACCGGCAGGCCGCGGCGCTGCAGAGCCGCAGCCAGCATTTCCTCTGGCGGGCCCTCGCCGGCCGGGGTGCTTAACCGGCGGGGCGCCCGGCCGCGCTGACCGTTTTGCACTGCATGGCCGGTTCTGCGTATCCTTGGTTGGCTAGTAATAGCAATTGGAGACGTGCCAGAGCGGCCGAATGGGCTTCACTGCTAATGAAGTGTGGGGCACAACTCCACCGGGGGTTCAAATCCCCCCGTCTCCGCGTTTGGCCCCGGTCCTGGACCGGGGCCTTTTGCGTTCCCCGCCCTGACGCTCCCTCAGCTCCGGCGCGCATTCCGGAAACCCTCCCTCAGCTCCGGGCCAGGGATTAACGCCCGGGTCCGCCCCTGTTGGGCGGTGTCTCGGGATGGCAGGATGGGCCCATGTCGACCAGCCACGCGTTTGACGCGATCATCGTAGGCGGCGGCCATAACGGCCTGGCCGCCGCAGCGTACCTGTCCCGGGCGGGCCGGAAGGTTCTGCTGCTGGAAAAGCTCGCCCACACCGGGGGCGCCGCGGTCTCCGCGCAGGCGTTCGACGGCGTCGGGGCGCGGCTCTCGCGTTACTCCTACCTTGTCAGCCTGCTGCCGCAACAAATCATCGACGACCTGGGCCTGCGCATCACGCTCGCCCGGCGCCGCTACTCCTCCTACACCCCGGATCCGTCCTGCTCCGGCCGGGCGCTGCTGGTCGACAACGAAGACGCATCGTCCACTGCCGCCTCCTTCGCCGCCATCGGGGCCTCCGAGGACGAACACCGTGCCTTCAACGACTTCTATGCCGAGTGCGGAAAGCTAACCCGCTCGCTCTGGCCCACCATGACCGCACCGCTGCCTACCCGGTCCCAGGCCAGGTTGCTGGTCGCCGAGGCCGGAGCCGCACAGGCGTGGGAAGCAATGGTCGAGCAACCGATCGGGCAGGCGATCACCAGAAGACTGCAGCACGACCTGGTCCGCGGCGTCGTACTCACGGATGCGCTGATCGGCACGTTCGCCCGCGCCGACGACGAAGACCTGCAGCAAAACATCTGCTTCCTCTACCACCTGATCGGCGGCGGCACCGGCGACTGGGACGTCCCCGTGGGCGGAATGGGCGCGGTGTCCGGAGAACTCGAGCGCGCCGCCCGGGACGCGGGCGCGACCATTCTGGTGGCGGCGGAGGCCACCTCCGTCCGCCCGGGCGGCGTCGTCTGTTACCGGCACGGCGGCGAGGACCATACCGTTGCTGCCCCCTGGGTGCTGGCCAACGTGGCCCCAGTGGTGCTGGACCGGTTGCGTAACGCGGAGCCGGCCGGGACCGGGCCGGCAGCTCATGCCGGGACGCCCGCGCCCAGTGGAGGCCGGTCTGCGACGCAGCACCCGAACCACCTGCGCGAGGGAGCCCAGGTCAAGGTCAACCTGCTGCTCAAGCGCCTGCCGCGGTTGCTGGACGAAGGTGCCAGCCCGGAAGCGGCCTTCGGCGGAACCTTCCACATCAACGAAACCTGGTCCCAACTGGACAGCGCCTACCTCAGCGCCGCTGCCGGCAGCGTGCCGGAGCCCCTACCCTGTGAGATTTACTGCCACTCGCTGACCGACCCCAGCATCCTGTCCCCGGAACTGCGGGCCTCAGGCGCCCAGACCCTCACGGTGTTTGGCCTGCACGTCCCGGACAGACTCATCACCCCGCAAAACAACGACAACCGGCGGGCAGAGCTGCAGGCGGCGGTGCTGCGTTCGCTCAACAGTGTCCTTGCCGAGCCCATCGAAGAACTGCTGCTCACCGGCCCCGACGGAAGGCCGTGCATCGAAACCAAGACCACGCTGGACATCGAACACGCCGTCGGGATGCCCCGCGGGAACATCTTCCACGGCGGACTGGACTGGCCCTTCGTGGAAGACGGCGAGCCGCTGGACACCCCGGCCCGGCGCTGGGGCGTAGCCACGGATGATCCGCAACTCCTGCTCTGCGGCTCGGGCGCGCGCCGCGGCGGTGCCGTCAGCGCCATCGGCGGCCACAACGCCGCGATGGCCGTGCTGGAAGCGGAGCAGTCTGTGGGGCCTGCCTGAGCCGGACGCGAACGCGACGCGAACGAACGCCTGGGCGTGCCGGCCGCCGCCCAGGACCGGCCGGCGGCCGCCCGCTGCCTGCCGGCGGCCGACCCGCTGCCCGCCGGCAGCCGCCCCGCCGTTATGAGATTTACCCGGCCTGGCCGAGCACCAGCGGCAACACGGCTCCGGCGCCTGCCTGCCGGAGGGCGCGCCCTGCCACGGTGACGGTCCAGCGGCTGTCCACCAGGTCATCGATCAGCATGACACTTTGACCCTGGAGGCCGTTTAGGGCCGCAGCGAGCTCAGGGCCGACCACCAGGCGCTCCCAGACCCCGGCGAGCCGGTATGCGCTGTTCCCGCCGCGTCCGCCCGTGGGACCGCCGTGGGCCAGCTGCAACTGGCCCAGGTACGGGATGCGGCCGATCTCGGAAATGCCGCGCGCCAATGACTCCACGAGCTCGGGCTTGCTGCGTGAAGGAACGCTGATGATCGCGGCCGGCCGGCCCGCACCGCTCCACCCGGGGGTCCGCGAGTCGCCGCTTCCCCACTCGCGCAGCACATGTACGCAGGCCCCCAGCATTCCGGGGTCCACGGCGCCGTCGGGGGCGCCGGCGGCGAAGGTCTCCCTGAGCGCCCCGCCCCAGCCGAGGTCGGTCAGCCGGGCCAGCGCGCGGCCGTTCGCCACGCTCTCCTCCGGTTTGATCTTGCCCTTCACGTTTACACCCAGGCGGTCCATCCCGCTGGGCCACTGGAGGCGGGGTTCCAGCACGATCCCGGCCCGGTTCAGCGTCGCGCCGGCAGCTTCCGTAGCGTCCGCGGCGATGTCTGCCGGGAACCACCGGCCGGCACAGTTGTCGCAGCGGCCGCAGGGCCTGGCCGTCTCGTCGTCGAGGACTGAGGTGATGTACTCCATTCGGCAGCCCGCAGTGTCCTGGTAAATCACCATCGAATCCTGCTCGTCTACGCGGGCCTCCGCGATCCGCCCGTACCGCTCGGCGTCGTAGGTCCACGGCTGGCCGGTGGAGCGCCACCCGCCGCCCACACGCTCGACGGCACCGTCGACCGCCAGGACCTTCAGCAGCAGTTCCAGCGGCGTCCGGCGCAGGTCCACCCGGGCTTCCAGCGCCACCGTGGACACAGCAGTGCCTGCCTCGGCAAGGGCCGTCAGGACAGCGGCCGCCTTTTCCTCCGAAGGCATCGAGGCGGTGGCGAAGTACTGCCAGATGTCCCGGTCTTCCGAGCCGGGCAGGAGCAGCACGTCGGCGTTCGCCGCGCCACGGCCCGCGCGGCCGACCTGCTGGTAGTAGGCGACCGGGGACGACGGTGCCCCCAGGTGCACCACGAAGCCGAGGTCCGGCTTGTCGAAGCCCATGCCAAGGGCCGAGGTGGCCACCAGGGCCTTCACCTGGTTGTCTTTGAGCAGCTGTTCGGCCCGTTCCCGGTCCGCGGGGTCCGTCCGGCCGGTGTAGGCGAGCACCTCGTGGCCGGCTTCGGCCAGGAGGCGGGCGGTGTCTTCCGCGGCGGAGACGGTGAGCGTGTAGATGATGCCGCTGCCGGGAAGGTCACGCAGGTGTGTGAGCAGCCAGCCCAGCCGCTCGCGTGAATCCGGGAGCCGGAGCACGCCCAGGCGCAGGGACTCACGGCCCAGGGCGCCGCGGATGGTCAGCACCCCCTCGCCGAGTTGTTCTTCAATGTCGTGGACCACCCGCGAATTGGCGGTCGCCGTGGTGGCCAGGACCGGCACGCTGTCCGGCAGCTGGGCGATGAGGTCCGCGATCCGCCGGTAGTCGGGGCGGAAGTCGTGGCCCCAGTCGGAGATGCAGTGTGCCTCGTCGATGACCAGCAGCCCGGTCCGCCGGATCAACTCAGGCAGCTGGTTTTCCCGGAAGGAGGGGTTGGTGAGCCGTTCCGGTGACACCAGCAGCACATCGACTTCGTCGGCAGCGAGCTGTTCCCGGACGGTGTCCCATTCGAGCTGGTTTGCCGAGTTGATGGCCACGGCCCGCACGCCGGCCCGCGCGGCGGCCGCGACCTGGTCGCGCATCAGCGCCAGCAGCGGCGACACGATCAGGGTCGGCCCGGCGCCGCGGCGGCGCAGCAGCAGGGACGCGACGAAGTAAACGGCGGACTTCCCCCAGCCGGTGCGCTGCACGACCAGGGCGCGGCGGCCGCCGTCGACCAGCGCCTCGATCGCCTCGAACTGGCCATCGTGGAACTCAGCCCCGGGGTGGCCCACCAGCTCCCGCAGCACCGCCTGGGCCTGCGCGCGCGTCCCGGATTCCTCCGCGGCGCCGGCGACGGACTCGGGTTCGGAATCGGACAAGACTGCAGCGTTCTGGTGATGGGCCATTGCTTCAGTATCCCAGCCACCTCGGACAGCCACGAAGCCGGAGCCGCCCGTATGTGGACAACCGGTGTCCACATACGGAGGCAAGTTCAGGCCGCCCGCGACAGCTTCCACGTAGGATGGTGCCGTGACTAGCGATCAGACGAAGACTTTTGACCTCTCGGCATCCTTCAAGGCCTACGACGTGCGCGGCATCGTCGGCGAATCCATCACAGTGGAAATCGTCGAAGCCGTCGGCGCCGCCTTCGTGGACGTCTTGGGCCTGGCCGGAGAGACCGTGCTGGTCGGCGGCGACATGCGCCCCTCCTCCCCCGAGTTCAGCCGCGCCTTCGCCAACGGCGCCGCGACCCGCGGGGCGAACGTCCAGCTGCTGGACCTGATCTCCACCGACGAGCTGTACTACGCCTGCGGTGCGCTGAACGCGGCCGGCGCCACCTTCACCGCCAGCCACAACCCGGCCGAATACAACGGCATCAAGATGGCCAAGGCGGGCGCCGTGCCGATCTCGTCCGAGACCGGGCTGAAGGAGATTCAGGCCCTGGCCGAGGACTACCTGAACAGCGGCCACATCCCCGCGCAGGGCACCCGTGGCCTGATCAGCGTGCGCGACGTACTCAAGGACTACTCCGAGTACCTGCGCAGCCTCGTGGACCTCAGCGCATCCCGCCCGCTCAAAGTCGTGGTTGACGCAGGCAACGGCATGGCGGGCATGACGACGCCGGCCGTCCTCGGCGACACGCTGCTGCCCAAACTGCCGCTGGAGATCATCCCGCTCTACTTCGAGCTCGACGGGTCCTTCCCGAACCACCCGGCCAACCCGCTGGAGCCGGAGAACCTGCGGGACCTGCAGGCCGCCGTCGTCGAACACGGTGCGGACATCGGGCTGGCCTTCGACGGCGACGCCGACCGCTGCTTCGTCATCGACGAAAAGGGTGAGCCGGTTTCGCCGTCGGCGGTCACCGGCATGGTGGCCCGCCGGGAAATCGCCCGAGCGAAAGCCAACGGCGAGGACAACCCAACGATCATCCACAACCTCCTGACCTCCCGTGCGGTGCCCGAACTGGTGGCCACCGACGGCGGCCGGGCGGTGCGGACCCGGGTGGGGCACTCCTTCATCAAGGCCGTGATGGCGGCCGAGGGCGCGATCTTCGGCGGCGAGCACTCGGCGCACTTCTACTTCCGCGATTTCTGGAACGCGGACACCGGCATGCTGGCCGCCATGCACGTCCTGGCGGCCCTCGGGGAGCAGGACGGACCGCTGTCCGAACTCGGCCGGGAGTACGAGCCCTACCGCTCCTCCGGCGAAATCAACTCCGAAATCGAGGACAAGGCCGGTGCCGTCGAGCGCGTCCGTGCAGACTTCCACGCCGAGGATGTCGAGGTCGACTACCTCGACGGCAGCACGTTTATCGCGGCGGACGGAAGCTACTGGTTCAACCTGCGGCCTTCCAACACCGAGCCCTTCCTCCGCCTGAACGTCGAGGCCACTGATCAGCAGACCATGGAACGCATCCGCGACCGGGTGCTGGCCGTGGTCCGGAACTGACCGGCGTGACTGAGGCATCCGAGACTCCGGAAACAGTCCTGCAGCCGGCCGACCCGGCCGAAGACTCGTGGCGCGGCTCAGTGCCGGCCGCCAGTGCCACCGACCTGGAGAACCTGCTCGGCACCGGTGTGGGATCTGCCCAGGAACAGCTGGAGCGCAACGGCGGGTTCCTGCCGTTCGCCCTGGTGGTGGAGAACGACGGCGAGGTCCGCCTGGTGGCCGTCACGCCGGCCGATGCCGCCGCCGGCAGCGACGGCGATTTCGATGCCGACGGCATGATCAGCGACCTTACCGAACTCCTGCGCCAGCACCGCAGCGAGTTCCGCGCCGCCGCGATCGTCTGCGACATCACGCTGCTGGAAGAGGACTCGGACGCGATCCACGTTGCCGCCGAGCACCAGGACGGCTCGGTCTTCGCAGCGGTGCTGCCCTACAGCCCCAACCCGGGTACCAATGAGCTGGAGTTCGGCGACTTGTCCGCCGACACCAACGAACCCGCTGTCTGGGTGGACTAGACCAGGCCGGTGGCATGAAAATCAATGCTTTCGCAGACGTCAGCCTGCGCGCGATGATGGTCCTCGCGGCAGCCGCGGGCAGCGAGCTGCTCACCACCCAGAGTATTGCCGACGCCGTCGGCACCCCCTACAACCACGTCAGCAAGGCGATGGCGAAGCTGCGGGAACTCGGCCTGATCGACGTCGAACGCGGCCGCAACGGCGGAGCCCGGCTCAGCAGTGCCGGACGCGCCGCAACCGTGGGCCAGCTGCTGCGGGCGCTCGACACCCGGACCGACCCGGCTGATTGCGTCGCCGCCACGGGCAGCTGCCCGCTGGTCAGCGAGTGCCGGCTCAGGGCCGCCCTGGGCAGAGCCCGGGAGGCGTTTTACCGTGAGCTTGACGACATCGTTGTTGCCTCGCTGCCCACATCCCGGCAGATGAACCCCGTCTTTCAAGCCATCGGCCTGCGCCCCGGCCTGTAACGGTTTTCGGCGCGCCACGCCCGGCGCCACACTGATTTGCAACGGTTTTCTACGCCGTGTAGAACTAAGGCATAAATACTCGTATTTGAAATGCATGTATTTATGGAAACGGTCCGGTTGAAGACGCCGGCCACTATCTCAGGAGTTCGCAATGCTCTCGGACAAGTCCTTCCCGGTCATCGAGGCCACCCTGCCGCTCGTCGGTTCCCGGATCGGCGAAATCACCCCCAAGTTTTACGCCCGCCTCTTCGGCGCGCACCCCGAACTGCTGGACGGACTGTTCAGCCGCTCCAACCAGCGCTCCGGCGACCAACAGCAGGCCCTGGCCGGAAGCATCGCCGCTTTCGCCAGCCACCTCGTGAGCAACCCGGGCACCGTGCCGGAGACCGTCCTTTCGCGCATCGCACACCGCCACGCCTCGCTCGGCATCACCGAGCCGCAGTACCAGGTGGTCTACGAGCACCTCTTCGCCGCCATCGCCGAGGACCTGGCCGAGGTCATCACCCCCGAGATCGCCGAAGCCTGGACCGAGGTCTACTGGCTGATGGCCGACGCGCTGATCAAACTCGAAAAGGGCCTCTACGCCGCCCAGGCCAACGGCAAAATGTGGACCCCGTGGCGCGTTGCGGCCAAGACCCCCGCGGGCACCGGTTCCATGACATTCATTCTGGAACCAGCCGACGACACCCCCATCACTCCCGCGCTTCCGGGCCAGTACGTCAGCGTCAAGGTCACCCTCCCTGAGGGCCTGCGCCAGGTCCGCCAGTACTCCCTCTCCGGTGACGCCGGCACCAGCCGCAGCTTCACCACCAAGCTCGACGACGGCGGCGAAGTCTCCCCCGTGCTGCACCACCACGTCGAAGTCGGCGACATCCTTGAAATCTCCAATCCCTACGGCGAGATCACGCTCAAGGACAGCGACGGCCCGGTGGTTCTCGCTTCCGCCGGCATCGGGTGCACGCCGTCGGCCTCGATCCTGCGCTCCCTGGCCAGGTCCGGCTCGGACCGCCAGGTGCTGGTCCTGCACGCCGAGAGCACTCTCGACAGCTGGGCGCTGCGTTCCCAGATGACCGACGACGTCGACCAGCTTGAGGGGGCCGAACTGCAGCTTTGGCTCGAACGCCCCGAGGCAGGCGCCAAGGAAGGCTTCATGTCGCTGCGTGATGTCGACCTGCCGGCCAACGCCTCGCTGTACCTGTGCGGGCCGCTGCCGTTCATGAAGAACATCCGCAACGAGGCCATCAACGCGGGCATCCCGGCCACCAAGATCCACTACGAGGTCTTCGGCCCGGATATCTGGCTCGCCAACTAGTAAAAAACGACGGCGGCCCCGCACCTTCGAAAAGGTGCGGGGCCGCCGTCGTAAGGATTTCCGGATCGGTCGCCCGCTAGTGCGCGGACATACGTTCCTTCAAGGAATCCAGTTCGGCCTGCAACGCATCCGGCAGCGAGTCGCCGAACTTCGCGTACCACTCCTCGATGGAAGCCAGCTCGGCGTCCCACTCCTCGCGGTCGACGCGGACGGCGTCCTCCACGTGGGCGTGGGTCAGGTCCAGGCCGGTGACGTCCAGCGAATCTCCGGTGGGAACGTAGCCGATGGGAGTTTCGACGGCGTCGGCCTTGCCCTCAATGCGCTCGATGGCCCACTTGAGGACCCGGGCGTTGTCGCCGAAGCCAGGCCAGGCGAAGCCGCCGTCGGCCGTGCGGCGGAACCAGTTCACCAGGAAGATGTGCGGCAGCCGCTCCGGGTTGGCCTTGCCCGAGACGCTGATCCAGTGCTTGAGGTAGTCGCCTGCGTCGTAGCCGATGAACGGCAGCATGGCCATCGGGTCGCGGCGGAGCACGCCGACCTGGCCGGAGGCAGCGGCCGTGGTCTCGGACGAAAGCGTCGAACCCATGAAGATGCCGTTGGTCCAGTCGCGGGCCTGGGTCACCAGGGGCACCGTCGTCTTGCGGCGGCCGCCGAAGAGAATCGCGGAAATCTCCACACCGTCCGGGTTGTAGTACTCCTCGGCCAGCATGTCGACCTGTGAGATCGGGGTGCAGAAGCGGGAGTTGGGGTGCGCGGCCGGCTTGTCCGACGCCGGGGTCCAGTCGTTGCCCTGCCAGTCGATCAGGTGCGCGGGAACTTCGTCGGTCATACCCTCCCACCACACGCCGCCGTCGTCGGTGAGGGCGACGTTGGTGAAGATGCTGTGGCCCTTGGCGATAGCCCGCATCGCATTCGGGTTGGTGCCCCAGCCGGTGCCCGGCGCGACACCGAACAGGCCGGCCTCCGGGTTGGTGGCCCGCAGCTCGCCTTCCTTGCCGATCCGCATCCAGGTGATGTCGTCGCCCAGGGTCTCCACATTCCATCCGTCGATGGTGGGATCCAGCAGGGCGAGGTTGGTCTTGCCACAAGCGGAGGGGAACGCGGCGGACACGTAGTAATTCTTCTTCTCCGGCGAGGTCAGTTTCAGGATGAGCATGTGCTCGGCGAGCCAGCCCTCGTCCCGGGCCATGACAGAGGCGATGCGCAGCGCGTAGCACTTCTTGCCCAGCAGGGCGTTACCGCCGTAGCCAGAGCCGTAGGACCAGATGGAGCGCTCCTCGGGAAAGTGCACGATCCACTTTTCGGGATTGCAGGGCCAGGAGACGTCGGCCTGGCCGGCTTCCAGCGGCGCACCCAGCGAGTGCAGGGCGGGCACGAAAAAAGCGTTGGTTGCGGTGATCTTGTCCAGGACCTCGGTGCCGATCGTGGCCATGATCCGCATGGAAGCGACCACGTAGGCGCTGTCCGTGATCTCGACGCCGAACTTGGGATCCTCGGCGTCGAGGTGGCCCATGACGAACGGGATGACGTACATGGTGCGGCCCCGCATGGAGCCCCTGAACAAGCCGCGCAGCTTCTCTTTCATCTCCGCGGGCGCCATCCAGTTATTGGTGAAGCCCGCGTCGCGTTCGTTCTCCGAGCAGATAAAGGTCTGCTCTTCCACGCGGGCGACGTCGGCCGGGTCCGAGAACGCGGCGAAGGAATTCGGGAAGAGCTTCTCGTTCAGCCGGGTCAGGGTACCTGCGGCGACGAGCTCGTCCGTAAGCCGGGTGTTTTCGGCTTCGGTGCCATCAACCCAGTGGATCCGGTCCGGCTGGGTCAGGTCAGCTACCTCTTCAACCCATGCCAGCAGTCCTGCATGGGTAGTGGGTGCTTTCTCAAGCAGCGGCAGTCGCGCCAGATCGCCCATTACGGTTCCCTTTCCTCGGGTTCAGTCGTGTGTCCTAAATGCTAGGTCGCGCCGGAGATTCAGATTCCGGGCCAACGGCGGGTTGATGATGGGTGTCCGCAGCAAAAACCGCGGGGATTCAAGGATTCCTGCGCCCGGAGCGCAGCTTTTAAGTGACTAAGGTCACATAGACCGGTCTAGTCAGGCAGATTACAGGCCGGTGGATTTGGAACTATCGCCCCACCTCGCGTAAAGTAATTCGAGGTTCGGGGAGCGAGATACTCCGGAAAGAACCGAGAATGCGCCCATAGCTCAGCTGGATAGAGCGTCTGTCTACGGAACAGAAGGTCAGGGGTTCGAATCCCTTTGGGCGCACAGAAATTAGATCCGCACCGGTCCGCCGGTGCGGATCTTTTTGTTTCCTCGGCGCATCCGGAAATCCGCGGCGGTTTTGGACGGGGGCGGCCCGGATCCGGGTTGCGCCGGGTCCGGAACCGCAGCGAACGCCGGACGGCGGACCGCAGGGTTAGGCTGATGCCATGACGGCACAGGTTGAACGCGAATTCGATGTCATTGTTATCGGAGCCGGCGCCGTCGGCGAGAACGTCGCTGAACGCGTCGTTCAAGGCGGACTGACTGCGGTGCTCGTGGAGGCCGAACTGGTGGGCGGCGAGTGCTCCTACTGGGCCTGCATGCCGTCGAAGGCACTGCTCCGCCCCGGCACGGCGCTCCACGGCGCCCAGACCGTGCCCGGCGCCGAAGAAGCCGTCACCCGGGTACTGGACACGGCGGCGGTCCTGAAGCGGCGAAACTACTTTACGTCCAACTGGCAGGACGACAGCCAGGTCAAATGGGTCGAGGACACCGGAATCGAACTCATCCGCGGCCACGGCTGGATCACCGGCCGGCGCCGCGTCGAGGTGGCAGGCTCCGACGGAAACAGCTATGCCCTCGCCGCGCGCCGCGCCGTCGTCGTGGCAACCGGGTCCCGGCCCAGCATTCCTCCCATCGACGGCCTCAGTGACGTCGACTTCTGGACCACCCGGGAGGCCACGTCCGCCCAGCACATTCCGGCCCGGCTCGGAGTACTTGGCGGCGGTGTTGCCGGCACCGAGCTTGCCCAGGCCTACGCGCGGCTCGGTTCGTCGGTGACGTTGGTGGCCCGCGGCAGCCTCCTCGGGGCCTTTCCGGCTCCGGCGGCCGAGCTCGTCCAGGCCGGGCTCCGGGCCGACGGCGTCCAGCTCCACCTCCACACCGGAACGCACAGCGTCAAAGAGAACGACGACGGCTCCCTCACGCTGGCACTGGATGGCGGCCGCAGCGTGGCCGTCGACAAGCTGCTCGTGACCACAGGGCGGCACCCCGCCACGGAAGGGATCGGGCTGGAGAGCGTGGGACTGAACGCCGGCGAGGGAGAGCCCCCGCGGCTTAGGACCGATGCCAGCGGGCTCGTCCGGGAAGCTGACGGGAACGAGCACGAACCGTGGCTCTACGCTGTCGGTGACGCCGCCGGCAAGGTGATGCTGACCCATCAGGGCAAGTACGAGGCGCGCGCCACCGGTGACGCCATCGTCGCGCGGGCGGAAGGCACTCTTAGTGGCGAGCCGGCACCCTGGACCCGCTACGCCCAGACAGCGGATGACCATGCTGTTCCCAACGTGATCTTCACCGACCCGGAACTGGCCAACGTGGGCCGGAGCCTGGAGCAGGCACGGCGGGACGGCTACCAGGCGTCGTCCGTGGAGCTTCCCATCGAAGTGGCCGGATCCGCACTGCACTCCGAGCATTACAAGGGCTGGGCACAGCTGGTGGTTGATGAGGAACGCAAGGCGCTGCTGGGGGCGACCTTCGCCGGCCCTGACGTGGCCGAACTCCTGCACGCCGCCACGATCGCCGTCGTCGGCGAAGTCCCGCTGGACCGGCTCTGGCACGCCGTGCCGTCCTACCCCACCATCAGCGAGGTGTGGCTCCGGCTGCTGGAGAAGTACGGCCTGTAAGGCGCGAACGGACAGTTGAGGCCCCGGAACCCGGCGGTTCCGGGGCCTCAAGTGTCCGTTCGCACACATCTATTTGAACTGACCGGTCAGTTTAGTTAGCCTTGAAGCAGATACTTTCTGCGAAAGGCTTTTCTTGCTCTGCGTACAACAGCTCACCGTGAAGGGCCGCCGGGACGCCCTGCTCCCGCCCACCTCGCTGGAGGCGGCGGCGGGCGATCTTCTGCTCGTGACCGGCAAGCGCCAGGACCAGCGCACCGCCCTGGCCCTGGCCCTCACCGGCAGGATGAAACCCACCGCCGGCAGCGTCGCCTGGGACGGCCAGACGAAAATCAGGCAGCTGCGGCTGGCCAGCGCCGTCGTGGATGCCCCCGGCGTCAACGAGCCCGAGCAGCACCTCAGCGTCCGTGACCTGGTCACCGAAGACCTGGCCCTGGTCCCCCGCCGGTACCGCGGCACGTTACTCAGTACGCCCTGGCTCAAGGTCAACCGCTTCGAAGACATCGCCGGTTCCTGGGCGGACGACCTGCCCGCAGACCGCCGCCTCGAGCTGCTGACGGCCCTGGCCCTGGCGAATCCGCATACCGACCTGCTGGTGGTCGACTCCCCCGACCGGCACAGCGGCGATCCGGCCGACTGGCTGCCGCGGCTCCGGGAGCTCGCGTTCGACGCCGGACGCCCGCTCGCCGTCGTCGCTACCGTCGCCAGCGTTCCGGCGGGCTGGACCGGTCCAGTCGCGACCATCGGAAACGCTGATATTGCCCCCGAACCGACCGCCGATGTTCTTGAACCCGAAACCGAGGATGCCCGATGACTGTGTTGCGGCTGGCCCGCTCCGAACTCAAGCGCATGACCGGCGGCCTACTGCCGAAGCTGACGATCCTGGCGCTGACCCTGGTACCGCTGCTCTACGGCGCGGTGTACCTGTACGCGAACTGGGACCCGTACGGCAAGCTGAACCAGATCGACGCCGCCCTGGTGGTGGAGGACACCGGGGCCAGCTCCGCTGACGGCTCCCGGCTGGACGCCGGCCGCAAGGTCGCCGACAGCCTGGTGGACGGGCACGTCTTCAACTGGCAAACCGTCACCAGCACGGATGTCGCGGACGAGGGCGTGAGCAGCGGCAAATACGCCTTCGCCCTGAAGATCCCCCGTGATTTCTCCGCCAACCTGGTGTCACCGGGTAACTTCGACGCGGCCAACCAGGCCATGTTGAATGTCACCACCAATGACGCCAACAACTACCTGCTCGGCACCATCGTCGACAAGCTCACCACCGCTGTCCACGCCACCGTGGCGAAGGAAGTGGGCGAGGAGACCGCCAACCAGTTGCTCACCGGCTTCGGAACCATACATTCCCAGATGCTCAAAGCCGCCGACGGCGCCCACGAGCTGGCCAGCGGAGTGTCCTCGGTCCATGAGGGAGCCACCAGCCTGCATCAAGGCACCTCGGCGCTCAGGAACGGAAGCGGTGAGCTGGTGGCCGGCGAGCGCAAGCTCCTGGACGGCGCGAACGCCCTCAACGCCGGGGCGGGGCAACTGTCCGCGGGCCTGGGCCAGCTACAGGACAAGACCTCCACGCTGCCAGCCGACTCCCAGCGGCTGGCCGACGGCGCCGCCCAGGTCGCTGCCGGAAACGCGGCACTGAACACCAAGTTCCAGACCATTGCGGGACAGCTCGCCGCCGCGGAGCAGGCCTCCGCGGCGGCCGCAGCGCAGGCACAGCGCGCCAGGGTGGTGGATTCGACGAACCGGCTGGTTGCCGCCGGGACAATCAACCAGACCCAGGCCGACGCCATGCTGGCTGACTACGACGCTCATCCTGCCGCGGCGCCCTCCGTGTCTTCCGGGCCCGCTGGCGCCCTCACGGGCGCCGCAGCGCAGGTCCAGCAGCTCGCGGACGGCTCGGCTGCGGTCAGCAACGGAGCATCCCGGCTGGCGGCAGCGGCCCCCGCCCTGACGGAGGCGGTCGGTCAGGCCTCCGCGGGTGCTGGCCAGCTGGCCGGCGGCTCTGCAGACCTCGCCGCCGGCCAGCAGAACGCCCTGGCGGGTGCGGAGAAGCTGTCCCAGGGCGCCCAGCAGCTCGACGACGGCGCGGCGCAGCTCGACAGCGGTTCGGCTAGCGCGGCCGATGGCGCCGGAACGCTCGCCGGCGAATTGGCCACGGGCGCCGGGAAGGTCCCCAACCCTGACGACGCGCAAAAGGACAGCGTCGCCAAGGTCATGGCGGATCCGGTGGCTGTCAGCAATGTCTCGCAGGCCAAGGCGGGGTCCTACGGCGCCGGCCTGGCGCCGTTCTTCCTCACCCTGGCGCTGTGGATCGGGGTCTTCATGCTGATCCAGGCCATGCGCCCGGTGACGCAGCGCGCCCTCGCGTCCAACGCGCCGTCGTGGAAGATCGCCGTCGGAGGCTGGCTGCCGTTCCTCACCGTCGCCGCCGTCCAGGCCAGCCTGCTGACCCTGGTGGTCGACGTCGGGCTCGGTCTGGATCCTGCCCATCCGGTGCTGATGTGGGTCCTGATGCTCGCCGCCGCCATGGCGTTCAGTGCCATCATCCAAGGTGTGGTGGCGCTGCTCGGCTCCCCCGGGAAACTTGTGGTCCTGATTCTGCTGGTCCTGCAGCTGGTCTCCTCCGGCGGAACCTTCCCCTGGCAGACCACGCCGGAGCCGCTGCACGTGGTGCACCAGCTCCTGCCGATGGGCTATGTGGTCGGCGGCATGCGGCACCTGATCTACGGAGCAGACCTGGCCGGAATCGTGCCCACGATGCTGGGCCTGGTTGGCTACACTTTGCTGGGACTGGCAATGTCCGCCGTCGCCGTCCGGAAGCACAAGTTCTGGACACTCAAGACCCTAAAGCCGGAGATAGCCGTATGAGCCTGCCCAGTCCGACCGCGGAATCCGGGTCCGACGCCGGCAAGAAGCTCCGCCCGGGCCGCACCAATGCCACCAAGCAAAAGTTGTTCGAGGCCTCGATGGAGCTGATTGGCGAGCGGGGGGCCGCGGGCGTGACGGTCGATGAGATCGCGGCGGCGGCCGGGGTCTCAAAGGGCACGGTGTATTACAACTTCGGCAGCAAGTCGGACCTGATCGCGCAGCTG
Source organism: Arthrobacter sp. B3I4 (assembly GCF_030816855.1). Lineage (NCBI taxonomy): Bacteria > Bacillati > Actinomycetota > Actinomycetes > Micrococcales > Micrococcaceae > Arthrobacter > Arthrobacter sp. B3I4. The sequence goes on from NZ_JAUSYK010000001.1 coordinate 297,942, forward strand.
CTGCGGCACGGCGTGGACATTTTGATGGCGCGGCTGCTGAGCGTTGAAGATGAGGCCGCGGATCCGCTGGCCGCTATGGATGAGATGATCGGCCAGGCCATGGACTTCATGGCCGAGTATCCCTCGTTCGCCCGGTTGTGGGTCAGCGAGAACTGGCGGACCCCGAGTGAGTGGCAGGACACCTTTGCCGAGCTTCGCGGCCGTCTCCTCGGCGTCATCGGCGCCGCGATCGAGGCCGTTGAGGCGAAGTATGCCGTCGACCCCGGAATTTCCCGCGGCAGCCTGGAGACAGCGATCTTCGGTGCATGCTTCGTGGTGGGACTGGACCGCCAGACCTACCACCCCGAGCGCACCCGGGCGCAAAGCGTCGCCGCGATCATGGCCAGCATGCGTGGCTACGTCGTGAAGTAGTCCTCCTCAGGGATGATTAGTCCCATGCGTCACATGGGTAAGAGCGGCAGGACTGCCATTGGTGCGTCCGTGGCGGCGCTGGCGCTGCTCGTGCTCACCGGCGCCACCCTGCACGAGACGGTGGCGCTCTGGTTCCTGGCTGCCTCGGCGCTGGCGTACGTCGCCTGCGTGGCGGAGGTGGTAATCCGACGGCGGCACAAGACTCTGCTGGCCAGCGGGATCGGCAGCGTTCTGTTCATCGCCTTCGGCATCGCGTTCCTGCGCCAGTGGGGACTGGCCTTCAACGCGGACCCGGACGCGCTTTCCACCCGGGTGGATACCGAACACCCGGACCTCTACTTCTATCTTGCGGTGGCTGCCGGGGCGGCGACGCTGCTCCTGCTGCTTGCCGGCACGGTGTTGCCCGGCCGGGGCAACGCGGCCCGATCGGGCTATAGGTCCCGGCAGCCCGCTGCCACTTCCCGCCCGGCCGCGCGTCAAACCGCTTCCGGGCCTGCTTCCCGGCCCGTCGGCCGGCCCGTCGCCCGACCCGCGGTCCGGGCATCGGGGACGCGCACCGCGGCGCCGCGGGCCTCCGCGGCCAAACCTGCCGCACCTCGGGCATCCGCGGCCAAACCGGCCGCACCCCGGGCATCCGCGGCCAAACCGGCCGCCAAGGTCCCGGTCCGGCCCTCCGCCAAGGCTCCCACCCGGCGTTGATCGGGGCGTTGATCGGGCCCGGCGTCGGGCAGGACACCCTGACTGCCGCCTGGACCCACACCCCGGCCGCGCAGCACAGCGGTTGCCACCCCGGCCAGGAGCAGCAGACCGCCCGCCACGTCAGCGGCCGAGGGTACCTCGGACAGGACCAGCCACGCCGTCGTCATCCCCACCACCGGGACCAGCAGCGTGAACGGAACGACGGCGGAAGAGGGATACAGTCCCAGCAGGCGGTTCCAGATTCCATAGCCCACGAGGGAACCGAAGACGGCGGTGTAGAGAGCACTGATCACCGTCACCGGTTGCAGGTCCAGCAGGGCCGCCGATACCGCCGCGGGCCCGTCCACCAACAGCGAAAGACCGGCGAGGGGCACCGGCACCACAGCGCCGGACCACACCACGAGCCCCAGCCCGGAAGCGGCCTTTGCCTTGCGGGCCACGATGTTGCCGCCGGCCCAGGACAGGGCCGCTGCCAGCACGATCAGCAGCGGCAATAGCGGGGCGACCAGGCTTCGGCCCACGGCGACGACGGCCAGCCCGGCAATTCCAAGGACAACTCCCGCAACTTGCCGCCGGGTCGGTCTTTCGGCGAGGATTCCGGCGGCCAGCAGGACCGTCAGCAGCACCTGGGCCTGCAGCACCAGCGACGCGAGACCCGCGGGCATGCCCAGGGCCATGGCCAGGTAGAGCAGCCCGAACTGTCCCGCACTCATCAACAGTCCGACGCCGATGATCGCCTTCCAGCTGACGTCCGGTTTTCGGATGAAAAAGATGCAGGGGAACACCACGAGGGTGAAACGCATGGCAACGAACAACAGCGGGGGCATCTGGGCTCCCGCGGGGTGCAGGCCGAGGTCAATCGCGACGAAGTTGATGCCCCACAGCACGGCCACCAGCAGGGCGAGCCCGGAATGACGGGGGCTCATCGTGCTGGCGGCCGCGGTCCCTCCAGCGGCTCAGAGATTGCGGGGCCGCTCACCGTGCTGGCCGTCGGTGTCGTGCCGCTCGGCCGTCGTTTCCTCGTGGATCACCGTGGTGTCCTCGGTTCCTGCCGGACGAACGCGGTCGGTCCGGTCCCTGCGAAGCTCTTCGTGTTGGGCGTCGTGAGCATGCGAGTCGCCTGAGTGCTCATTATGGATTCGTTCGCCGTCCTTGCCCGTCTTGACGTCCGGGTCGACGTGGTCTGCCTTGCGGAGCTGCTCCTGGGCGCCGGCCCTGACACTTTCGGCCTCCTGCTGGGTACCCTGGGCCTGCCGCCGCAGGCGTTCGGCTTCCACTTCGGCGGCCTTGGCATCGGCATCCGCCCGCGCGGCCTTTGCCTCGTGCTCCCTTGCGGCCAGTTGGTCGGCTTCCGCCTTCTCGCGCATTTCCGCGGCACGGTTCCGGTCCGCGACGGTCTTGCGCTTCCGGCCCATACTGACCACCACAGCGATGATCGCGAGCACTACTACGATGCCGATAATGATCCACACAAGCTGTCCTGAATCCACGGTGATCCACCTTTTCCCTCGGTCGCCAAGAAACACCATCAGTAAAAGCAATAACAGCATCAGTAAACAACACAATCAGCGCACTGACCAACGATCGTCCGGCCCGCGCCGCCTTACGCCGCCCGGGGCACCTTGAAGTGAGTCAGCTTCGCGTCCTGGCCGTCGAGTTCGGCCCAGGGCTTCTCCGTCTCAAAAACGGTCAGGCCGCTGGTGGGGTAGCGCGTGGCCGCGTCCAGATAGGCATCATGGTCCGAATCACGCGACGCCAAATG